>NC_011891.1:2446500-2762000 GCF_000022145.1 Anaeromyxobacter dehalogenans 2CP-1 | reverse complement strand
CTCGCCGCCGCCGGCGGCGACGGACATGCTGGTCGCCGCCCGCGACCTCGGGCCGATGATCGCCGAGGAGGTGGCGGGGACGCTCGCCGCCTGGCGCGCGGACGCGGAGCGGCTCGTCGGCGCGCCGGTGTCCACGCACGTCGCCTCCGGGCAGCCGGAGGACGAGATCTCCCGCTTCGCCGCCGCGCACGCGACGGACCTCCTGGTGGTCGCGACCCACGGCCGGAGCGGCCTGCGCCGCCTCGTGCTGGGCTCGGTCGCCGAGGCGGTGGCGCGCCGCGCGCCGTGCCCGGTGCTGGTGGTGCGGGGCGGCGCCGAGGCGGTGCACCAGGACCTCGTCGTCGAGGCCGCGCAGGTCCACTGACCCCGGCGCCCCGCGCGCGTCCGGCGCGGGCGGGACGGCCGGGAAGGGCGCGCAGGCGCGTGCCCGGGGAGGCGCCATGCGGACGTGGCACCGGATCCTCTGCGCCGTCGATCTCAGCGAGGCGTCGCGCGCGACCGTGACGGCGGCCGCGGAGCTGGCCCACCGCACCGGTGCCGAGCTGGCGCTGCTCCACGTGCACGAGCGGCTCCCGCGGGCGGCGGCGCGCGCCGCGGCGCTCGATCCCGCGCGGCTGGAGGCGCAGGCGCAGCGGCTGGGCGCCGACCTGCAGCGCTGGCGCGGCGTCGCGCAGGGCCTGGCGGGCAGACCGGTGCGGGCGCTGCTGGTGAGCGGCGGGGCGGCGGCCGAGGTCCTCCGGGCCGCCGGCGAGGGCGGATACGACCTGGTGGTGATCGGCGCGCACCCGCGGCGGCGCCTCGGGCGCACCGTGGGCGGCGCGGTGGCCGCGCGCGTGGTGCGCGAGGCGCCGTGCCCGGTGCTGGTGGCGCACGGGTCCGCGGAGGTCGTCGAGGCGGCCGCCGCGGTCTGACGGCGCCAGGCGGGGAGGTGGCACGATGGCGGAACGGACGAGGATCTGCTGCGCGGTCGACTTCTCGGAGGCGTCCCGCCTCGCGATGATCGAGGCGACGGACCTCGCGCGCCGGTTCGACGCGGAGCTGGAGCTG
Source organism: Anaeromyxobacter dehalogenans 2CP-1 (assembly GCF_000022145.1). Lineage (NCBI taxonomy): Bacteria > Pseudomonadati > Myxococcota > Myxococcia > Myxococcales > Anaeromyxobacteraceae > Anaeromyxobacter > Anaeromyxobacter dehalogenans. Next base: position 2,760,953 of record NC_011891.1, on the reverse strand, counting down.
GTGCACGTGCACGAGCTGCCGGTGGCCGCCGCGGCCGAGATGCTGGTGCCGCCCCGGGCGCTCTTCGAGCTCGTGGCGGTGGACCTCGAGCGCGACATCGCGGCCTGGCGGGGCGACGCGCAGCGCCGGCTGGGGCGCCCGGTGCGCAGCAAGGTGCTCGCGGGCAGCCCGGCGGTGGAGCTCCTGCAGCACGCGCGGGAGGAGGGCGTGGACCTGCTGGTGGTGGGCACGCACGGGCGGACCGGGCTCAAGCACCTCGTGCTCGGCTCGGTGGCGGAGCGCGTGGTGCGCCAGGCGCCCTGCACCGTGGTGGTGGCGCGGAGCAAGGAGGCGTCCGCGACCGCGCGCGGCGCGACGGATCCGGCGTACGCCGAGGTCCCCTAGGCGACCGCGCGAGGGTCGCGAGCCGGTCCGCCCCCGGCTACGCGAACCCGTACTTCTTCAGCCGGTCGATGAGCGCGCCGCGGCTCACCCCGAGGCGGCGCGCGGTCTCCGACTGGTTGCCGCCGGTCGCGGCCAGCGTCTTCGCGATGATGTTCCGCTCGACGGCGTCGAGGTGCTCGTGGAGCGTGAGCGCGCCCTCCGGCGGCGCCTCCACGCCCGGCTCGCGCGCCGCGGGGGCGGCCCCCGCCTCGAGCGCCTCCGGGCCGAGCTCCCCGCCGTTGCTCAGCGCGACCAGGCGCGCCACCTGGTTCTCGAGCTGGCGCACGTTGCCCGGCCACTCCGCGGCCGCGAGGCGCTCGAGCAGCGGCGGCGAGAGCCGGACGTCGTCCACGCCGAAGCGCGCGCCGAAGCGCCGCGCGAACTCCTTCGCAAGGGCCGGGATGTCCTCGCGGTGCTCGCGGAGCGGCGGGACCACCAGCTCCACCACCGCGAGCCGGTAGTACAGGTCCTCGCGGAACCGCCCCGCGCGCGCCTCCTCGGCGAGATCGCGGTGCGTGGCGGCCACGAGGCGCACGTCCACGCGCTCGACGCGGCCGGCGCCGACCGGCTGGATCTCGCCCTCCTGTAGGGCCCGGAGCAGCTTGGCCTGGAGCGGCAGCGGCAGCTCGCCCACCTCGTCCAGCACCAGCGTCCCGCCGTCGGCCTGGGCGAAGAAGCCCTGCCGCGCCTGCACCGCCCCGGTGAACGCGCCGCGCGCGTGGCCGAACAGCTCCGCCTCGGCCAGCTCTGCGGGGATGGCCGCGCAGTTGAAGCGGACGAGCGGACCGGACGCGCGGCGGCTCTGGGCGTGGAGCAGCGACGCGATCAGCTCCTTGCCGGTGCCGGTCTCGCCGCGCACCAGCACCGTCACGTCCTTCGGCGCGACCCGCGCCACCGCGTCGAGCAGCCGCTGCATGGCCGGCGCGTCGCCCACGATGCTGCGGCCGAGCGCCTTCTCGACGGCGAGGCGCCGGTTCTGCACGCGCAGCGCGCGGGTCTCGAGCGCGCGGTCCAGCACCAGCGTCATCTCGTCGATGTCGAAGGGCTTGGTCACGTACTCGTACGCGCCGGCCTTCATGGCGCGCACCGCCACGCGCTCCGATCCCTGGGCGGTGAGGACCACCACCGGGAGCGACGCGTCGCGCTCGTGGATGGCCTGGAGGAGCTGCAGCCCGTCCATCTCGGGCATGGCGTAGTCCGTGACGACGGCGTCCACGCCCTCCAGGCGCTCCAGCGCCTCGGCGCCGGAGCGCGCGGTGACCGGCTCGTGACCGTTCGAGCGCGCCAGCTCCTTCAGCGCGTAGAGCACGGCGGGCTCGTCATCGACCAGCAGCAGCCGGGACATTCTCGGTGGCCTCCTGGTGCACCCGGGGAAGGGTGCCGGTAGCGGTGGTGCCCGCGTCGGGCGCGCTCGCGTACTCGAGCGCGCCGCCGTGCTGGACGAACGCGCGCCGGGCGAGCAGGACGCCCAGCCCGGTGCCCTGGTCGCGGGTGGTGAAGAACGGGGTGCCCAGGCGCGCGACCACCGCCGGCGGCATGCCGCGGCCGGTGTCCCGGACCGCCACCTCGACGGTGCCGCCGTGATCGGCGACCAGCACCTCGACCCGGTCGCCCCGGCGGCTCGCCTCCACCGCGTTCGCGACCAGGTTCAGCAGCGCCTCCTTGAGGCGGCGCGGGTCGGCCTCGACGCGCGCGTCGCCGCGCCGGTGCAGGCCGACACCGGCGGCCGCGGCGCGCCCCTGCAGCACCGAGAGCACCTCGTCGGCGAGCTCGCCCAGCGAGAGGTCCTCGCGCTGCAGGCACTCGAGCGGCCGCGAGAACGACAGGTAGCCGTCGAGGATCTCGCGCATGCGCTCGACCTCGGACGAGACCACCTTGAGCCGCTCGCACGTGTCGCCGTCGGAGGAGCCGCGGGCGCTGATCTGGACCAGCGCCTTGATGGCGCCGAGCGGGTTCTTCAGCTCGTGCGAGATCTGCGAGCTCATCAGCTCGAGCTCGCGGGCGCGGGTGAGCGCCTGGCTCGCCACCTCGTCGCGGGCCCGCAGCATCCCGCGGACCGAGTCGGCGACCGTCTCCCCGAGGATGACCACGTAGTCGGCGTGGACCGCCACCGTCCCGACGAGCGCCACCAGCGCGACGAGCGCGAACGTGCGCTCCGGGACCGGCGGCCCCATCCAGCCCGGCGCGAGCAGCATGACCAGGCCGGCGGCGGCCAGGGCCCAGAGCGCTCCCGCGGTCTCCCGCCTCCAGCCGCAGCGGACCACCAGCACCGAGACCGTGGGGGGGAGGGCGACGAGCAGCGGGCTGTGCAGGCCCCCGGTCAGCGCGACGGCCGCGAGCGACATGGCGAGCGGCAGGCGGATGTCGGCGGCGGTCACCGCGGCGCAGAAGGGACCGTTCGCGCGGACGCACGCGCGCGCGGCGTGCATCGCCAGCGCGAGCCCCAGGATGCCGAGGAGCGCGAGCACGCGCCAGCGCGGGTAGCCCTGGAACCAGAGCAGCACGACGAAGCTGATCCAGGAGGCGTAGAGGGCCACCACGAGCGCGGGCCGGCTCCGGCGCCACCGCTCGTCCGCCGCGGCCAGGTTCGAGCGGCGCAGGTGCTCCTGCTGCGCATGGGTGCCCATGCCCCGATCCTTCGCAAGATCCGGGCCCTGGGCGATCGGCATCTCCATGGCCCGATTATCTGCGGGTCCGGGCTCGCCGGCCACCCCGCCTGTACGTCGAGCCGACAATCGGGGTGGCTCCTGTCCACGGACCCGACACGGCGGCGACCCCGGGGCGAGCCGATTCGCCTGGGCCGCACGGGTTCGATGCCGCAGCGCGGCGGGGCATGGTCCTTGCCAAGTGGGAGGCCATGTCCCAGCGGCCCCACCTCGCGGCATCCGTCCGCAGCCCGCTCGGCCGGGCCGCTCCGGCCGCGGTCGCGGCGCTCGCGGTGCTGCTCTCGGGCTGCCTCGAGTACAGCCCGTACGCGCTCCCCGGGGAGCAGGGGCTGAACCGGAAGGCGGTGGGATCGCTCCTCGCCACCCCGCCGGCGGAGCCGCTCCGCGTGGCGCTCCTCGGCGACACGCAGCTCGCGTTCGACGAGGCCGAGGACGCGGTCCGGCTCGTCAACGCCATGGACGGCGTTTCGTTCGCGATCCAGCTCGGCGACTTCACCGACATGGGCCTGCTCCGCGAGTACGAGCTGATGCAGGACGTCTTCGAGGGGCTGCGGGTGCCGTGGCTGGTGGTGCTCGGCAACCACGACATGCTCGGCGGCGGCGACGCGATCTACGACCGGCTGTTCGGGGCACGCAACCTGGTGTTCACCTGGGGTCGCACCCGCTTCGTGCTGCTCGACACGAACGGGCGCGAGTACGGGTTCCCGGAGGACGTGCCGGACCTCCGGTGGCTGGACGCGCAGCTCGCGCCGGACGGCGAGCACGACCGCGCGGTGGTCGTCGCGCACGTGCCGCCCTGGCACGAGGACTTCAACGCGGCGCTGCGCCAGCCGTACCTGGACCTGCTCGCCGCGCATGGCGTGACCGACTCGTTCTACGCGCACGTCCACCACTCCGAGCAGCGCGAGGAGTCGGGCGTGCGGCTCTGGACCGCGGACGCGCTCACCGGGCGGTCGATCCTGCTCCTCACGCTTCCGGCCGGGGCTGACCCGGTGGTGGAGCAGGTGTCGTGGTGAGCCCCGGCCGCGTGCCGGCGCTCGCGGCCGCGCTCGCCGCCTGCCTCGCGCTCCCCGCGCCCGCGCGGGCCGAGGCCGAGCACGCGCCGCTCGATCGCGCCTACGAGCGCGACGAGGGCCGTGATCGCCACTGGCTGCTCCCGGATCACCTCACCGCGCAGTTCGCCGGCAACGTGGGGCTCCTCGCGGTGGGCGGCGGGCACGCCTGGCGCGACGACCGCGTGGTCGGGGACCTCCTGTTCGGCTGGGTGCCGGAGTCGGTGGGCGGCACCGACATCTACCAGCTCTCGGCCAAGGTCACCTGGTCCCCCTGGATCTTCCGCCTCGGGCAGGGCTGGAAGGCGCGCCCGTTCACGGTCGGGCTGCAGGTGACGTACCTGCTCGGCGGCGACTACTTCATCGTGCAGCCCAGCCGGTACCCGAGCGGCTACTACCCGGTCCCGACGGCGCTGCACCCCGGCCTGACGCTCGGCACCAGCCTCACCGTGCCGAAGCGCTACCTGGACGCGCCGGTGTCGCTCTACGTCGAGGGCGTGGCGCTCGGGCACATGCTCCGGGTCTGGGCCGCGAACCCGCGGACCATCGGGCCCGCGGACGTCTTCAGCTTCACCGCGGGTGCACGCGTCCAGCTCTAGCGGGCTTGCGGGCGAGCGCCCGCGCGGCGCGCGTGCGCGCGGGCCGTGCGCGGCATCCCTCCGGCGGGGCGGGCTTCCGGGCCGTTGCCGCTCGGGCGAGCGAGCTTCATCTCGTCGGGCATGGTTCGACGCGGGATGCTGCTCGCGCTGGTCGCCTCCGCCGCCGCGGGGTGCAACGACTACAACTTCAGCCCGGTCGGCCACTGCCTGCTGCAGCCCGGCAGCGTGCGGGTGCAGCTCTCCAAGGTCTCGAGCGCGGACGTCCTGTTCGTGGTGGACGACTCCCCATCCATGGACCCGAAGCAGGACGGGCTCGCCGCCAGCTTCAAGGACTTCATCACGCGGATGGTCCAGGCCAACACCGCGCGCGCGGCCCGCGGCCTCGACCCGGTGGACTTCCGCATCGCGGTGACCACCACCTCGGTGTTCTGGGCGGGTCCGAACGGCCGGTCGTGCGTGGCGGGGAGCGGCGGCAACCAGTGCTGCCGGATCTCGGCGTGCACCGACGTCGCGTCGTGCACGCCCGGTGTTGCCGCGGGCTGCGGCACCGGGCAGGTGTGCGTGAGGACCCCGGTGCTCGACGCGGACGGGCTCCGCGTGACCGGCTCCAAGCAGCAGTGCTGCGCCCCCAGCGACTGCACCGCCGCCGGGGCCGGCTGCGCCCCCGGCGACGCCTGCACCACGCTGCAGACCACCTACTCGAACCCGTTCCCGTCGTCGTCGTTCTGCACGCCGGGCTACGCGGTCGCCGGCGCGCCGTACCCCGGAGGCGCGCTCGTCTCCGCGCCGGGCAACCCGCGCATCCTCGACTTCTCGAAGGATCTCGACTGGGCCTCGTGGGGCACCGCCTCCCAGGACGGGCGGCTGACGCAGCTCGTCCAGCAGTTCGCGCAGAACATCAAGGTCGGGAGCTGCGGCTCGGGCCAGGAGCAGGGGCTCGAGGCGGGACGGCTCGCGCTGCAGAAGGCGCTCGCGGGACAGCTCCCCGGCGTCGCGCCGGGCACGTTCCCGCGGCCGGGCGCGAAGCTGGTGGTGGTGTGGGTGGGCGACGAGGACGACTGCTCCAGCCCGTCCGCCACGCCGGTGCCCATGGCGACGTCGACCCCCGGCGCCGACGCCTGCGTCCTCGACAAGCACCAGCCCGCCGGCGCGCAGCGCGAGATCCCGGTCTCCGACTACGCCGCGTTCTTCGCGTCCCTGGTCCGGGCCGACGGCCCCGCCGACCTGGGCGCGGCGTTCATCGTCTCGAGCGTGCGCTGCGCCGACGGCTCCTACGCGGCCGCCGACTCGTGCAGCGGCATCGCCTCGTGCCCGGTGCAGCCGCCGCTCACGTGCCACCCCGCCGCGCCCGCCTGCGGCGGCGCGTTCGCCGCCGGTGAGCGCTTCCTGCAGCTCGGCGACCAGCTCCGCGCGCGGGGCATCGCCGTGGTCGAGGGCACGGTGTGCGACGCGTATCCGCCGAGCACCTTCGGCCCGGTCCTCTCGGCGATCGCGGACCTGGCGCGCCCGCTCGACGGCCTGCGCCTCCCCACGGTGCCCGCGGCGCGAGCGGTGACCAACCTCCGCATCGCCGACGCGTCGGGCACCACCCGCCGGACCTGCGCGTACGGCACCGACTGGTGCTTCGTCCCCTGCGACGATCCGAGCACGACGCCGGCGTGCCTGCCGGCCGGCACGTCGCAGTGCATCGCCATCGACCCGTCGGCGGCCTGCGTGGCGAACCCGGGCGAGACCTACGCGGCGGAGTACCTCGGCACGGTGCCCGCGGGCGGCTGCGCGAACGCCGGAGAGTGCGCGCAGGCGCTGGGCGGCAAGGAGGGCGACTGGGCCTGCCACGTCGAGCCCGGCGCCTCGCGCGGCAGCTGCGCCTGCGCCGGCGGGTAGGGCGCGTCAGGGCTGCAGCGCGCCCACCTCCCAGCCGTCGCCGCGCCGCACGTAGACCGTGCGGTGGTGCAGCCGGCCCGGCCCGGAGCGCCAGAACTCGATCCGCTCGGGCGCCACGAGGTAGCCGCCCCAGAACGGCGGGCGCGGGAGGTCGTCGCCCGGGAAGCGCGCCTCCACGGCGCGGACCGCCGCCTCCAGCTCGGCCCGGTCGCCGAGGGGCGCGCTCTGCCGCGAGGCCCAGGCGCCCAGGCGGCTCTCGCGCGGGCGGGAGCGGAAGTAGGCGTCCGCCTCGGCGTCGGGGAGCGGCGTCACCGCGCCCTCGACCCGCACCTGCTCCTCCAGCGCCGGCCAGTGGAAGCAGAGCGCGGCGCGCGGGTTCGCGGCGAGGTCGCGCGCCTTGCGGCTCTCCCGGTTCGTGAAGAACGCGAAGCCGCGGGCGTCGGCGGACTTCACCAGCACCATCCGCACCGACGGTGCACCGTGCGCGTCCGCGGTGGCGAGCGCGGCGGCGGTCGCGTCGTGCGGCGAGGCGGCCGCGGCGCGGGCGAGCGCGTCGCGGAAGCGGGCGATGGGGTCGGGGGCGGCGCTCGGCGGGAGGGGCATGCCCGCGTTCTTGCCGTTCGAGGCGCGCGATTTCAAGCGGCGCGCGAGCCGGGGCGGCGCCGGGGCATCGTTCCAGCGGCGCAACAGAGAGGTGCGAAACGGCTTGCTGCGCGATGCGAGGAACGATGCCAGATCACGGGGCGTCCGGACGGGCGGCGACGCCCCCGCCCACCAACGACCGAAAGGAATCGCCTCCCATGAAGAAGCTCCTCCCCGCGGCCCTCGCCCTCGCCCTGGCCCCGGCGCTCGCCTTCGCGGCGCCCAGCACCTGGACGCTCGACGCGTCCCACTCGAACGCCGGCTTCGCCGTGAAGCACCTCGTCATCTCCACCGTGCGCGGCACGTTCACCACGCTCTCCGGCAAGCTGGTGCTGGACGAGGCGAACCTGGCGAAGTCCACGGTCGAGGCCACCATCGACGTGAACAGCATCGACACGCAGGTCCCGGATCGCGACACGCACCTCAAGTCGCCCGACTTCTTCGACGTCGCGAAGTACCCGACCATCACGTTCAAGTCCACCAAGGTCTCGAAGGCCGGCAAGGACGGCCTGAAGGTCACCGGCGACCTCACCATGCACGGCGTGACCCGCCCGGTGACGCTCGACGTGACCGCCTCGCCGGAGGTGAAGGGCATGGGCGGCGAGACGCGCCGCGGCTACGCCGCCACCACCAAGGTGGACCGCAAGGACTTCGGGCTGGTGTGGAACAAGATGGTCGAGGCCGGCCCCGCCGTGGGCGACCAGGTCACCATCACGCTCGACCTCGAGGTCGTGAAGGATCAGCCGAAGACGGCGTCGAAGTAGCTCCTCGCTGCACGACCGCCGTCGCCGGGCCGGCTCGCCACGCGCGGGCCGGCCCGGTGCTGTTCACGGGCGGCGACGGCCGTGCCCGCCGCTCAGGGCTGCGTCGGCGCCGCGGGCCCGGGCGCGCGCCGGCGCAGGAGCGCGACCGTGCTCGCCTGCGGCCCCTCCTCGCCGGGCTCCTCCACGAAGCGCACCGGGCTGCCGATCTCCAGGCGGCCGAAGCCTCCGCGCAGCACGCTCCGGGCGTCGAAGTAGATCTCGCGGTCGTCCGGCGTCCGCAGGAAGCCGAAGCCTTCGCCGTGGAAGATCCGCGCGACCACCCCGCGCGGCGGCGACTCGTGCGCCTTCACGCGGCCGTCCATGCGGCGCTGCCGGTCCTCGAGCTGGCGCCGCACGTCGCGGAACGCGGCGTTCACGGCCGTGTACAGGTCGGCGCGGTCGCGGCTCCTGGGCGGCGCGCGGCCCACCACCGCGCGGCCCCCCGGGAACCTCACCTCGATGCGGACCCGGTACTGGGCGCCGGTGTTGCGGTGATGACGGCTGGGCGCCTCCAGCGCGACCGTGCACCCGGTGATGCGCCCGTGGAATCGCTCGAGCCGCCGCACCGCCTCGCGCACGCGCTCGGCCAGCGGCTCCGAGGGCTCCACGTGAATCCACGCCAGCTGCAGCGGAGTCTCCATGATCACCTCCTGCGTGGTCATCCGGATCGTACCCGGGGGTCGCCGCGCCAGGCCGGGCCCTTCGGGGAGCCGACCGCGGCGGCGCGGCGGGCGGCCGGGCGCGCGCTCGCTCCCCCGTCCGCGTGCGCAGGCGGGCGCAACCCAAGTGCGCGCGGCCCGTGGCCGCGGCCTGCGCCGGCGCGTGCGCATGCTGGGGGCGCGCCGGAAGGAGGACGCCATGGAGCTCGCCGCGGTCCGCATCGAGAAGCCGGAGGACGTGAACGTGGTGGTGGGCCAGGCCCACTTCATCAAGACGATCGAGGACCTGCACGAGGCGCTGGCGCAGAGCGCGCCCGCGCTGCGCTTCGGGATCGCGTTCTGCGAGGCGTCCGGGCCGCGGCTGGTGCGGCGGTCCGGGAACGCGCCGGACCTGGTGGACCTCGCGGTCCGCAACGCGCAGGCGATCGGCGCCGGGCACGCGTTCGTGGTGCTGCTGCGGGAAGGCTTCCCGGTGAGCGTCCTGAACGCGCTGAAGGCGGTGCCGGAGGTGTGCGGCGTGTTCTGCGCCACCGCGAACGACGTGGAGGTGCTGGTGGCGCAGACCGCGACCGGGCGCGGCATCGTGGGCGTGGTGGACGGCGGGTCGCCGCTCGGGGTCGAGGCCGAGGCCGACGTGGCCGAGCGGAAGGCGCTGCTGCGGCGGTTCGGCTACAAGCTGTGAGCCGCGGGGCCCTGCCTCGCCGGTGGCGCGCGCAGCGCCATGACGTTCCCGGTGGACGCTGCGCTGGAGGGGAAGACCTGGGCGGGCGCTCCGGTCCCGCGCGCGGCAACCCCGAGCCGGCGTTGCCGGGCGACACTGTGAGTCCAAGTCTTGGATCCTCGCGCGTCGGAGGAGCCATGCCGGATCAGGTCCGTCACCCCGAGGAGATCCACCGCTCCGAGGCAGCGTTCTTCGACGCGCAGGCGGCGACGCTCGAGCGCGCCGCGTGGCGGCTCGACCCGGCCGTGGTGGCGCGGTACCGCCGGCCCGCCCGCTTCTGGTTCAACAAGGAGTACCGGTTCCGGCGGCTCGGCGAGGTGCGCGGGCTGCGCATCCTCGACGTGGGGTGCGGGCTCGGGGACAACGCCATCCTGCTCGCGTCGCACGGGGCGCGCGTCACGGCCGTGGACCTCTCCGCCCGGTCCATCGAGCTGGCGCGGCGGCGGGCCGCGCAGGCCGGCCTGGCAGAGCCGCCCGAGTTCGTGTGCGCGCCCCTGGAGCGCGCCGGCCTGCCCGACGGGGCGTTCGACGTGATCTGGGGTGACGGCGTCCTGCACCACGTGCTGCACGACCTGGACGGCGTGCTGGAGCGCCTCGTCCGGGCGGCCCGGCGGGATGCGCGCTTCCTGTTCTCCGAGCCGGTCGATCGCGTCCCAGGCCTGCGGCGGTTGCGGCTCCTGCTGCCGGTGCCGCCGGACGGCACGCCCGACGAGCGGCCCCTGCGCGAGGCGGAGCTGAGGCGGATCCGGCGCTGGGTGCCGGACCTGCGCGTGCGCCCGTTCTCGTTCGCGGGGCGGCTGAACCGGTTCCTGCTTCCCGGGGGCGCCTACGAGTCGGCGGGCACGCTGCGCCGCGCCGCGGTCGACGGCCTCTGCCTCGCCGACTGGGTCACGCTGGCCGTGCCGGGCCTCGCGCGGCTGGGAGGGATGGCGGTGCTGGAGGGGCACCTGCGGGACGCCGCCGCGGCGCCGCGGCGCGCGCCCGCAGGCGAGGGGCCGCTCCGGGCGGACGCAGGCGCCTCCGGCTAGCGGCTCGTCGCCGCGAGCAGCGGCCGCGCCGGCTGCTGCCGCGGCGGCTCGGCGCGCGCCGCCGGCCGCGCGCCCGTGCCGTCGAGCCGGAACACCGCGACGAGCGCCTGCAGCGCCTCGGCCTGCGTGCTCAGCTCCTCGGCGGTCGAGGCGAGCTCCTCGGAGGCCGAAGCGTTCCGCTGCGCGACGTCGTCCACGCGCCGCATCGCGCCGTTGATCTGGGCGACGCCCGCCGCCTGTTCCTGGCCGGCCGCGGCGACGGCCTGCACCAGCGCGGCGGTGCGCTGGATGGTGGGGACGAGCGCGTTGAGCAGCTCGCCGCTGCGGGCGGCGCTCTCCATCGAGCGCGAGGCGAGGCCACCGATCTCGGCCGAGGCCGTCTGGCTGCGCACGGCGAGCTTCCGGACCTCGGCCGCCACCACCGCGAAGCCGCGCCCCTGCTCGCCGGCGCGCGCCGCCTCGATGGCGGCGTTCAGGGCGAGCAGGTTGGTCTGGTAGGCGATCTCCTCCACGATCCCGATCCGCTCGACGATGGCGCGCATCGCCTCGGCCGCCTCCGCGGCGGCGCGGCCGCAGGCCTCGGCGTCCACCGCGCCGGCGGCCGCGATGCGCTCCGCCTCCCGGCCGTTGCGCGAGTTGGTGTCGATGGACGCGCTCATCTCCTCCAGGCTGGCCGTGGTCTCCTCCACCGAGGCGGACTGCTCGCCGGTGCCCTGCGAGAGCGCCTGCGAGGTGGCGGACACCTGGCCTGCGGCGGACGCGAGCGCGTCGGCGCCGCCGCGGACCTCGCCCAGCACCCCCGCCAGCCGCTCGGTCATGCCGCGCATCGCGTCCTCCAGCGTCGCGATCTCGTCGCGCCCGTGCGGCGCGATCCGCGCGGTGAGGTCGCCGTCGGCGATCCGCGACGCGACGCCCGCCACGCCCGCCAGCGGCTGCACGATGCTGCGCGCGATCACGAATGCCACCCCGGCGGCGAGGAGCAGCGCGAACGCCGTGATGCCGGCGATGCCGAGGCGGGCGACGCGGGTCCGCTCCGCTTCCTGCTCCACCGTCTCGATCATGTAGCGCTTCTCCAGCGCCACCAGGTCCATCCAGCCCTGGCGGTAGGCCTCGAGCCGCGGCATCAGCTCGCGCTGGAAGAGCGCCGCAGCCTCCTCGCGCCGCCCGTCCGCGAACGCCTTCGCGACCTCGTCGCGCGTCGCCTGGTAGGGCCCGCGCAGCTCACCCACGCGGCGGTACAGGTCGCGCTCCTCCGGCGTGGTGAGCGCGCCCTCGAGCCAGGCGATCGCGGCCGAGCACTCGCGCTTGTTCTTCGCGAGGATCGCGCGCAGCCCGTCCATCTGCGCCGGCGTGTAGATCCCGGCGAACAGGAACTGCTGCCAGCTCGCGCGCGTGCTCGACTCGGTGGTCTGCACGCAGACGCCCGCCCGCTCCACCAGCTCGTAGCGCTGGCTCACCAGCCGCTCCAGCGCCCGCGACTGGACCTCCATGCGCGACACGCCCATGGCGCCCACCGCGACCGCCGTGGCGATGAGCCCGGCGAAGGCGGCGGTGAGCCGCGTGGAGATCTTCCAGTTGCGAACCATGGCGGGCGGCTCCGGCGGCGCGCGACGGGAGCCGCGCGTGCTGCGATCGGGGGGCGAAGGTTTCGCGCAGAAGGGGCGAGGAGGGGAGGCGGTATTCCGCCGCGGCGCGCTGATCCCGCCCGCGCCACCCGGGGGCCGGGCCCACCCGCCGCACGGAGCGTGCGGTGCGCGCGCCGACCGCGGCGGCGGTGCGCGCGGACCGCGGCGGCCCTGCGCCAGCGGTCATCGTCCGCGCGCGGCCGCCACCGTCGCCGGCCGGGCGCCTCACCGCTGCCTGGCGCGCTCGCGGCCCTTGCCCGTGTCGTGGCAGGTGCCGTCGCTCCACTGGTGGCCCGGCGGGCACTTCCTGGCGGAAGCCGCGGGCTGCACCGCCTGGACGGAGCGGCGCTGCACCGGGAGGTGCACGGCGCAGCCGGTGCCGAGCGCGACCACGGTGAGCAGGGCGAGGAGGTTCTTCACGGGAGGACTCCACTCAAGGTGCGTGGGAGGGCGGCAGTCTAGCGACCCCTCTCCGCGCACGAAAGGAAGGCGCCATCCGACATCCACGCCCTGCCGGTGCGCTGCCGGTGCACGCCGGCGTCCCGAGGCGTGCCGGGGGAACTGCGGCCGGGTATACGGAGGCCACCATGTACTTCGCGCTCCTCTACGAGACGGTCCCCGACTACGTCCAGCGCCGGGCGGCGTTCCGGTCCGAGCACCTCGCGCTCGCCCAGCAGGCGCGCCAGGAGGGACGGCTGATCCTGGCCGGGGCCTTCGACCCGCCCGACGGCGCGCTCCTCGTGTTCAAGGCTGCGAGCGCGGAGGAGGTCGAGGCGTTCGCGCGCGCGGATCCGTACGTGCGGAACGGCCTGGTCACGTCCTGGCGCGTCCGGCCGTGGACCGTGGTGGTCGGCGGGGAGGGGTAGCGACCCAGCGACGAGCCGCCGTCCTGCCCCCGGGGCTCCCCCGGCGGCCCGGCGTCGTGCTCCCGCTGCCGCCGGGGTTGTGGTAAGCCCAGGCCTTCGCAAGGCCGGCCCCGTAGCTCAGGTGGATAGAGCGGCGGTTTCCTAAACCGTAGGCCGTGGGTTCGAGTCCCGCCGGGGCCACATCTTTACTTCGCGACTCGCCCCTCGATTCCTTGGGGCGGCAGTGCGCGGCCCCCCGCGCCTCCTCCACGGTCTCGCGAGCTGCGCTCCACCGTCAGTCGTCGCTGCCGCCCGCGCCCTTCGTCCGCTCGATCGCGACGTCCACCTCCGCCAGGATCCGCCGTGCGTGGGAGAGGAACACCTCGCCGGCGGGGAGGAGCCGCATGCCGCGCGGCGTCCGCTCGAACAGGCGCGTCCCGAGCTCGTCCTCGAGCGCGAGGATGTGTCGCGACAGGGGCGGCTGCGTGAGGTGAAGCTTCCGGGCGGCGCGGCCGACGTGGCCCTCCTCCGCGACCGCGACGAAGGACTGGATGTACGTGAGGCTCACGGGCCGAACCTACCTGAACGACGCTCCGTGTGTCAGGTCCCAGCGGCGGCCTGGCCTCGGAGGCCCGCGAGCGGCCTCCCGGATACCGAGACGGTATTGGATCGCCGCTGCGCCGCGCTGGCAGGCTGCAGGCATGGGCATTCCGCTCCTGGGTGGGCCGGCGGTCGAACGGATGAGGCAGGCGGGGAAGGCCGCGGCGGCGACGCTCGCGCACGTCGGCGAGCGGCTCGCCGCGGGGATCAGCACCGCGGACATCGATCGCTGGGTGCGCGAGGACACGGCGCGCCGCGGCGGCACGCCGAGCCAGCTCGGCTTCCACGGCTTCCCCGCGGCGGTCTGCACGAGCCGGAACGAGGTCGTGTGCCACGGCATCCCGCGCGCCGCGGAGCGGCTGCGTCCCGGCGACATCGTCAACGTGGACGTCACCACGCGCCTGGATGGCTTCCACGGCGACACCTCGGCCACGTTCTGCATCGGAGACGTCTCCGCCGACGCGCGGCACGTGGTGGACGTCGCCCGCCGCTGCCGGGATGCCGGCATCGCGGTGGTGCGGCACGGCGTCCGGCTCGGGGACGTCGGGGCAGCCATCGAGGAGGTCGCGCGCGCGGAAGGCTGCAGCGTGGTGCGCGACTACGGCGGGCACGGCATCGGGAAGGCGATGCACGGCCCGCCGACCGTGATGCACGTCGGTCCGAGGGGGCAGGGCGTGAGGCTGACGGCGGGGATGGCCATCACCATCGAGCCGATGGTGAACCTGGGCCGGCCGGAGGTGAGGCTGCTGGCCGACGGGTGGACCGTGGTCACCGCGGACGGAAGCCTCTCGGCGCAGTTCGAGCACACGGTGGTCGTGACGCGCGACGGCTGCGAGGTGATGACGGGGTGAGCCTGCGCCAGCGCGCGGGATCCCCTCTCGCGGGGAGGCGTCCCCACTCCAAGCGGTGAGACCGGGGGGCCGATCGTCGCCCTGGCGGCGCGCCGGCGCCGGAAGCACGCGGGGACGCACCCCGGAATACACCCGTCCCGTCCCCCGGTTCGCTAGAGTTCAGCTCGCGCCGGTACCGGGGGTACTCGATGAGCACGCAGCGCACGGTCGGTTCCGCATCGCTGACCGATCTCCTGTTCGACGAGGCAGCGGTCGGGCTCTGCCTGGTGGCGCCGGACGGCACGATCGTCCGGGTCAACGCGCCCTGGCTCCGCTCGACCGGGTTCACGCACGAGCAGGTCCTGGGCGAGCACATCGTGAGCCTGTTCCCCGGCACCCGGGACATGGCGCTCGCGATGCACGCCCGCGCCCGTGCCGGCCACCGCGTCGAGGTCCCGCGTCACGCACAGACCGTGAACGGGCGCGAGACGTGGTGGGAGGGGAGCATCGCGCCGGTCGCGATGGAGGGCGGGACGGGGCTGCTCATCACCGCGCGCGAGGTGAGGTCGGGGCCGGGCGAGCAGCCCCCGGGCTGCGCCTCCTGCACGGAGGTCGTGGACCGGCTCCTGGCCTGCGTGCCGGAGGGCATCACCATCGCCACCGGACCGGACGTGGTCACGATCGCGAACAGCCGGTACGCGGAGGAGCGGCTGCTCGGGAGCTGGAACCGGAGCGTCGGCCTCTCGATGGAGCAGTGGCTCGCCCGCGTCGAGCACTACCTCCCGGACGGGAAGACGCCGGCCGCGGTCGAGGATCTCCCGCTCTGGCGCGCGACCCGGCGCGGCGAGTCGGTGCGAGACGCGGAGCTGGTCGTGAGGCGGCCCGACGGCACGCGCATGTCCGTCACCTGCAACGCCGAGCCGGTCCGGGACGCCGCCGGCGACGTCGTGGGCGGCATCGTGGCCTGGCGCGACGTCACCGAGCAGCGGCGGCAGCAGGCGGCGCTGCGCACCACCGAGGAGCGCTTCCGGCTGCTCGCGGAGGCGATGCCGCAGATCGTGTGCGTCCTCGCGCCCGACGGCGCGGTCGAGCTGGTCAACCGTGCGTGGACCACCTTCTCGGGCCTGGACGTGGCCGCGACGGCCCGCACCGGGTGGGAGCGCGTCCTGCATCCGGACGACGTGCAGGCGGCGCGCGAGTGCCGGTACCAGGCGCTGAAGCGTCTCGAGCCCCAGGACGTGGAGCTCCGGTACCGCGCCGCGGACGGGACGTACCGCTGGTTCCTGTCGCGCCTCGCGCCCGTGGTGGAGGGCGGCCGCGTGGTGCGCTTCATCGGCGCGGGCATGGACATCGAGCGGCGCAAGCGCGCCGAGGCGGAGCTGCGCGACGCGAACGCGAAGCTCGTCGAGGCCGACCGGCGGAAGGACGAGTTCCTGGGGATGCTCAGCCACGAGCTGCGCAACCCGCTCGCGCCCATCCGCAACTCGAGCTTCATCCTGCGGCACGCGGCGCCCGGGAGCGACGCGGCGAGCCGCGCGCAGCAGGTCATCGAGCGGCAGACGGGGCACCTGACGCACCTGGTGGACGACCTGCTCGACGTGACGCGCATCTCGCGCGGCAAGATCGAGCTGCGGCGCTCGACAGTGGATCTGCGCGAGGTGGTCCTTCGCGCCGCGGAGGACTTCCGGCTCCCGCTGGACGATCGCGGCGTCTCGTTCCGCGCGTCGGTCCCCGAGGCGCCGGTCCGGGCGCACGTCGACGCGACGCGGATCACGCAGGTGGTCGGGAACCTGCTCACGAACGCGGCGAAGTTCACCCGGCGCGGGGACGAGGTGATCGTGTCGCTCACGGTCGAGGAGGGCGAGGCCGCGATCCGCGTGAGGGACACCGGGGCCGGGATCGACCCGGCCATCCTGGCGTCGATCTTCCAGCCGTTCGTCCAGGGGGAGCGGACGCTGGCGCGGAGCGAGGGAGGGCTCGGCCTCGGGCTGGCGCTCGTGCGGGGGATCGCCGAGCTGCACGGCGGCGCTGCCTCGGTGACGAGCGAGGGCAAGGGCAGGGGCGCCGAGTTCCTCGTGCGGCTCCCGCTCGGCCAGGGCCAGCCGTCGGCGCCCGTGGACGGGCGAAGCGCGGGGACGGCGCGGAGCGGCCGCAGGGTGCTGGTGGTGGACGACAACGTGGACGCCGCCGAGACGCTCGCCGAGATCGTCACCATGCTCGGCCACACCGCCGAGATCGCGTTCGACGGGCCGGGCGCGCTCGACAAGGTGCGCACCGGCCGGCCCGACGTGGTGCTGTGCGACCTGGGCCTGCCGGGCATGAGCGGCTACGACGTCGCGGCGGCGATCCGGGCCATGGCAGGCGAGCGCGTGCAGCTCGTGGCGGTCTCCGGGTACGCGCAGCCCGAGGACGTGAAGCGGGCGACGGACGCCGGGTTCGACGCGCACGTCGCCAAGCCCGCGGATCTGACCTTCCTGGAGGCGCTCCTGGCGTGAAGGCGCCGGTCGGCACCGGGTGACGGCGGCTCGGACCGGGGCTCGTCCGCGTGGCCGTCCCCGCCGACGAGGCTGGGCTCGCGCGAGGGCTCGTCGCAGGATGGCGCGAACACGGGAGGCTCGCCTTGTACGCTCCGGAATCGGTGCCCTCTCCAGCGCTCGGCGACGGTCGAGGCGCGGCCGAGGTCGTGCTCGAGTCGCACTTCCTCCTTCGCGCGGTGTTCGAGGAGGCCCCCGTCGGCATCGGGATGCTCGACCCGGGCTTCCGGTTCGTGCGCGTGAACCCGAAGCTCGCTGCGCTCAACGGGATCCCTGCCGAGGCACACCTCGGCAGGACACCGCGCGAGCTGTTTCCGGCGCTCCCGATCGACGACCTGGAGGCGATCTGGCGCCGCGTGCTGGACACCGGGAAGCCGGTGCTCGGCTACGAGTTCTGCGGCGAGACGCCGGCCGCGCCGGGCAAGACCCGGTGGTGGCGGGAGGACTGGTTCCCGGTCGTGGCGCACGGGCGCGTGGTCGGCCTCGCCTTCGTGGTCGCCGAGGTGACCGAGGAGAGGCGCGCGGGGGAGCTGCAGCGTCTCCTCGTGGGCATCGTGGGCCACGACCTGCGAAACCCGCTGGCGGTGATCACGACCAGCGCCCGGCTGCTGTTCGCGGGCGGGCTCGGCGCGCGAGAGGCGGACGCGGTCCGGCGCATCGACCGGGCGGCGCGCCGCATCGAGGCGCTGGCTCGCGACCTCCTCGACTACACGTGCATGAGGGGCGGTGGCAGCCTCGGCGTGAGGCCTCGGCCCGGGGCCGACCTGTCCCGGATCGTCGAGGCCGCCGCCGAGGAGGCCCGGGTCGCCTACCCGGGCGTGGTCCTCGAGTGCAGCGCGGGCCCCGACGTGCAGGGCGAGTGGGACGAGGATCGGTTGGCCCAGCTCGCCGGGAACCTGCTGTCGAACGCGGCCAAGTACGGGACGCGCGGCGAGCCCGTGGTGGCGCGCGTGTACGCCGACGGCGACGAGGTGGTCCTGGAGGTCCACAACGGCGGCACTCCCATCCCGGTCGAGCGCCTTCCGCGCGTGTTCGACGGCCTCTCGCAGTGGACCGACGAGCGGATGCGGCAGGGCGGCATCGGCCTCGGGCTGTTCATCTGCCGCGAGATCGTGCGCGCGCACGGGGGCACCATCGAGATCGCCTCGACCGAGGCCGACGGGACCACCGTGCGCGTCCAGCTGCCGCGGAGCGCGCCCGGGCCCGACGGCGGGGTCGCGACGCCTCGCGGCGCCGGCTGACGGGGTCAGCGCTCGGCGCGGCGGACCGCGGCGCCGGCGCGGGCGCCGGCGAGCACCAGGTCCACGAGCTGCTCGATGTACGCGAGGCTCGGCTGCTCGCTGCGCACGAACACGTGGAACTGGAGCGTGGCGTAGATCGGCTCGATGACCAGCTCGGGGTCGGTTCCCCTCGGGAGCTCGCCCCGGACGATGCTCCGCTCCACCGCTGCGACGATGGGCTGGTTGGCGCGCTCGGTGACGAGGCGTCCCAGGGCCCGGAGCTCCGGGTCGTCCAGCACGCCCATGTTCGCGCGCAGGAGGCCGATGGCGCGCTCGCGCCCCCGCGTGTCCTCGAGGAGCCGCACGCGCGCGACCTCGATCAGGTCGCCCCGCAACGTGCCGGTGTCGCGCGCCTTCGGGAACACGTCCACGAGCCGCAGGAGCGCGGCGCGGACCAGGTCGGCCTTCGTGGGCCAGCGGCGGTAGACGGTGGTCTTCGAGACGCCGGCGCGCTCGGCGACCGCGTCGAAGGTCATCCGGGCGTAGCCGGCGCGCGCGAGCAGGTCGAGCACCGCGTCGAGCACGTCGTTCACGACCCGTGCACTCCGGCCGCCGGTCCGGCGGCGCGGCTCGCTGGAGGGAGGGCGGGCGCGGTCCATGGCGTCCCATCCGTAACAGAGTTGCGTTAGGTCGGCAACAAAGGCGACCAGGGACTGCATGCCGATGCCATAAAAATCGCTTAAAAATCATATTATTATAAATTAACGCAACTTATCGGTTGCGTTTACAGCACGAGACGAGCAGATTAACGAAACTTTCAGTTGCGTTAGCCAGCCGGACCCGCTCGGCCCGGCGCCCCGAGGCCCCCGATGATCCCGTCCCGACGCTTCCTCCTGATCTCCACCCTCGCCGCCGCCACGCACCTCGGCTGCTCGCGCGGCGACGCCGCGGCGCTGCCCAGCGCGAAGGGCGAGCAGCCCGCCCTGGCGGTGCGGGCCGAGCGCCCCCGCGAGCGCCTGGAGGGCGAGACGGCGCGCGCCACCGGCGAGCTGCGCGCGAAGCTGCAGGCGACCGTCTCGGCCAAGGTCTCCGGGACCATCCTCCGCGTCCGCGCGCAGGTGGGCGATCGCGTCCGCAAGGGCGACCCCATCGTCGAGCTCGATCCGGCGACGATCGCCATCCAGCTCGACCAGGCCCGCGCCGCGCGCAAGATGGCGCTCGCGGTCCGCGACAACGCCCGCTCCGATCTCGCCCGCACCGAGCAGCTCGCGCGGGCGGACGCCGCGGCGCCGGCGGTCCTCGACAAGGCCCGCGCGGGCGCGCAGCAGGCGGAGGCCTCGCTCGAGCAGGCCGACGCCCAGGTGCGGCTGCTGGAGCAGAACCTCCGCGACCTGGTGGTCCGGGCGCCGTTCGACGGCGTCGTCACGGCCCGCCCGAAGAACGTCGGCGACTACCTCGTGACCATGCCACCGACGCCGGTCGCGACGGTGGTGGCGTCGGACGCGCTGGAGGTGCGCCTCTCGGTCCCCGAGGGCCTGGTGGACCCCCTGAAGCCGGGCGCGGCGCTTCGCGGCCGGAGCATCCCGGGCGGCGCGCCGTTCGAGGCGAAGGTGACGAGCGTGGGCGCCACGGTGGACCCGCAGACGCGGTCGGTCGAGGTGCTGGCCGACGTGCGCGCGGCCGCGGGCGCGAGCGTCGGCGCGCTCCGCTCGGGCGGCCTCGCCGAGGTGGACCTGGGCGGCTCGTCGGCGGCGCAGGGGCCGTTCGTGCCGGCGCAGGCCGTGGTGCGGGAGGGGGCGCGCCGGTTCGTGTGGGTGGCGGACGAGGGCGTGGCGCGGCGCCGCGAGGTGCAGGCAGAGCCGGTGACGCCGCAGTGGACGCGCGTGCGCGCCGGCCTGTCCGCGGGCGACGCGGTGGTGGTCGAGGGCGTGGCGGGGCTGATCGACGGCGCGCGCGTCGCGGTCGCGCAGTAGCGGGAGCGAGCCATGGACGTGATCAAGACCTTCATCACCCGGCCGGTGTTCACCGCGATGCTCGTGCTCGCGGTGGTCGTCTTCGGCCTGAACGCGTACCCGAAGATCGGCGTCGACCAGTTCCCGGACGTCGACATCCCGGTCGTCACCGTCACCACCGTCCTCCCGGGCGCGGACCCGGAGTCCATCGAGCGCGACGTGAGCGATCCGCTGGAGGAGGCGCTGAACGGCCTCGCCGGCCTGGAGAGCATGCGCTCGGTGAACGTCGAGTCGGTCTCGCAGGTCATCCTGCAGTTCTCGCTCGAGACCAAGGTGGACGTCGCCGCGCAGGACGTTCGCGACCGGGTCCAGGCGACGCTGTCGAAGCTCCCGGACGACGCCGACCAGCCCATCGTGGAGAAGCTCGACGTCGGCGCCGCGCCCATCCTGACCCTGGCACTGTCCGGCCCGGTGCCGCCGGAGGAGCTGACGCGGCTCGCGGACGACGTGCTGAAGCCGGCTCTCCAGCGGCAGGGCGGGGTCGGCTCGGTCGAGGTGGTGGGTGGGCGCGAGCGCGAGATCCGGATCCTGGTGGATCCGGCCCGGCTCCGCACGTTCGGCGTGGCGGCCTCGGAGGTGGCGCAGGCGGTCCGCGGCGGAAGCGTGGACGTGCCGGCTGGCCGCGCCGAGGATCCGCGCGCCGAGGTGGTGGTGAAGGTGAGCGGCGAGGCGCGCTCGGTGGACGAGCTCCGCGACCTGGTGGTCGCGAACCCGGGCGGCGCGCCGGTGCGGCTCCGCGACGTCGCCGACGTGGTGGACGGGCCGGCCGAGGCGCGGTCGGCGGCGGCCGACGACGGGCGGCCGGCGGTGGCGCTGGTGGTGAAGAAGCAGTCCGGCGCGAACACGGTGCAGGTGGCCGAGCGCGTCACGGGCGCGCTCGCCGGGATGCAGCAGCTGCTCCCGGAGGGCGCCCAGCTCCGGGTCGTCCGAGACAACTCCAAGTTCATCCGCGCCTCCATCGACGGCGTCAAGGAGGACCTCGTCCTGGGCGGCCTGCTGGCGGTGGCCATCGTGCTCCTGTTCCTGCGGAGCTGGCGCACCACCATCGTCTCCGCGCTCGCGCTGCCGACCTCGGTCATCGGCACGTTCGCCGCGATGCACGCGCTCGGCTACACGTTCAACGTCATCACCATGCTGGCGCTGACGCTGTCGATCGGCCTGCTCATCGACGACGCCATCGTGGTCATCGAGAACATCAGCCGGCACGCCGAGCACGGCGAGCCGCCAGTCCGGGCAGCGCACGCGGGGACGAAGGAGATCGCGCTGGCGGTGCTGGCGGTGACGCTCGCCATCCTGGCCGTCTTCGTCCCGGTGGCGTTCATGGAGGGCATCGTCGGCCGCTTCTTCTCGGCCTTCGGCATGACGGTCGCGGTGGCGGTCGCCATCTCCTACCTCGTCTCGATGACGCTCACCCCCATGGCGTCGGCGTACGTGCTCCGCGCGCACGGCGAGCCGGGACGGATCTCCCGCGCCATCGAGCGGGCCCTCGCGGCCGTCGAGCGCTTCTACCGGCGCGTGCTGGGGTGGGCGCTCGACCACGTCCCGGCCACGCTCGCGATCGCCGTGGCGCTGCTGGTCGCGACGGTGGGCCTGGGCCGCTTCCTGCAGTTCACGTTCATCCCGGCGCAGGACATGAGCGAGCTGAAGGTGACGCTGGAGCTCCCCGCGGGCACGCCGCTCGAGCGCACCGCGCGCGAGCTGGAGGCGCTGCGCGCGCAGCTCGCCGCCGTGCCGGGCGTCACGCACGTGTTCACCACCGCCGGTGGCGGGGTCCAGGAGGAGGTGCACAAGGGCGAGCTGACCGTCACCGTGGTGCCGATCGCGGAGCGCTCGTACTCCCAGGAGGACGTGAAGGCCTGGCTGCGCAGCGGGCTCCGCCGCCCGGCCGACGCGCAGGTGGCGGTGCAGGACATCGCGATGCTGGCGGGCAGCGGCTCGCGGCCGCAGCCGGTGCAGTTCAACGTCCGCGGCCAGGACTGGGCGGAGGTCGTCGCGGCGGCCGAGAAGGTCCGCGCGCACATGGGCGCGAGCCCGCTATTCTCCGACGTGGACTCCACCTACCGCCCCGGCAAGCCGCAGGTGACCGTGCGGGTCGACCGCGAGCGGGCCGCGTCGCTCGGCATCCCCGTGGCGACGCTCGGCACCTCCGTCCGCGCCTACCTCGGCGGCGACGACTTCGCCAAGTTCCGCCAGGGCACCGACAGCTACGACATCCGGCTGAGGCTCCCGCCCGACGCGCGCGGCGCCGATCGCCTCGGCGAGCTCACGGTGCGGTCCGCGGCGGGCCAGCTGGTGGAGCTCCGGAACGTGGCGAGCCTGGTGGAGGAACCGACCCTGTCGCAGATCGACCGTCAGGAGCAGCTGCGGCAGGTCACGCTGCTCGCGGACCTGCCGCAGGGCGCGAGCCTCGGCGCGGCGATGCAGGACCTCTCGGCGTTCGCCGCGAAGGAGCTGCCGCCCACCGTCATCACCGACTTCGAGGGGCAGGGGAAGGAGCTGGGCAAGACCGCCGGCGCGTTCGTGCAGGCGCTGCTGCTGGGCGTCGTGCTCGTCTACATGATCCTCGCGGCCCAGTTCGGGAGCCTGCTCGACCCGTTCACCATCATGCTCTCGCTGCCGTTCGCGGTGATCGGCGCGCTCGGGGCGCTGCTCGCGACCGGGCAGTTCATGTCCATCTTCGCGCTCATCGGGATGATCATGCTGATGGGCCTGGTGACGAAGAACGGCATCCTGCTGGTCGAGTTCGCGAACCAGCTGCGGGAGCGCGGCCGCTCCGCGCGCGACGCGCTCCTCGAGGCCGGGCCCATCCGCCTGCGGCCGATCCTCATGACGACGGTCGCCATGATCGCCGGCATGGTGCCGGTGGCGCTGGCCCGGGGCGACGGCGCGGAGATGCGGGTGCCCATGGCCATCGCGATCATCGGCGGCCTCGTCACCTCCACCATCCTCACCCTGGTGGTGGTGCCGGTGTTCTACCAGCTCCTGGACCGCCTGAAGCGGCGGCGGCGCGTCGAGCTGCTCGAGTCGCCGCCCGAGGTCGAGCGGCCCACCGGGACGTGATCCCCCAGCTCACAGGAGCGCCAACATGATCCGCACCACCCTCCTCGCGGCCCTGGCCGCGATCCCGCTCGCCGTCCGCGCCGAGGCGCCGCTCACGCTCGCCGCGGCGCTCGCGGAGGCCGAACGCGCCAGCCCCGACCTCGTCGCAGCCCGCGCGCGGCTCGACCAGGCGCGCGCCGCGTCCGACCGCGTCCGCGCCGGCTACCTGCCGCAGGTGAAGGCCGGCGCCACGTACACCCGCAACTCCGAGGAGGCGAAGCTGGAGCTGCCGGTCGGCTATACGATCCGCGACGTGGGGACGCCGACCTCGGGGGCGGGCCTGCCCGGCGCCCCGACGTCCTACGCGGTCGTCCCGTCGCAGGTGGTGGGCGCGACCATCCAGGCGCGGGATCAGCTCGGCGCGCAGCTCGAGCTCACCCAGGCCATCCTCGCGCCGCAGCTCTGGTTCGCGATCGACGCGGCCGGCGCGAGCGCGCGCGCCTCGGCCCAGCAGGCGGAGGCGGCGCGGCGCGAGCTGCGGTTCGGCGTGGCGCAGGCGTTCTACGGCGCCGCCGCGGCGGAGCAGGCGGTGCAGGTCCAGGAGCGGCAGCTCTCGGTGGCGAGCCTGCACGAGCGCGACGCGCAGGTGCAGGTGCAGGCCGGCACGGCCGCTCGCATCGTGCTGCTGCGCGCGCAGATCGACCGGGCCCGGGCCGAGGAGGACCTCGTCCGCGCGCGCAACGGGCTCGCCGGCGCGAAGAGCACGCTCGCGGCGCTGCTCGGCCGCGGGGAGGCCACGGACTTCGCGCTGGCGCAGCCCCCTGCGCCGGACCTGCCCGCCGACCTCTCGCCGCTCGAGGACGAGGCGGTGCGCCTGCGGCCGGAGCTGCGGGCCGCCGGCGCCGCCGTCGAGGCGGCGACGGCCTCGCGGCGGGCGGAGACCGCGCGCTACCTGCCCACGCTCGGCGCCTTCGGCCAGGCGCGCTGGTCGAGCGTCGCCGGCTTCACCGGCAAGGAGGAGAGCTGGGCGGCGGGGCTGTCGCTCCAGTGGGAGCTGTTCGACGGCGGCGCCCGCGAGGCCAGCCGGCGCGAGGCGGGCGCGCGGCTCGTCGAGGCGGAGGCCGCCCGCGCCTCGCTGGCGCTGCAGGCCCGCGACGAGGTGCGCCGCGCGCGCCTGGATCTCGCCTCGGCCCGTGCGAACCGGGCGAAGGCCGAGGAGCAGGTGGCGCTCGCCCGCGAGAACCAGCGCCTGGTGGAGGTCGCGTTCCGCGCCGGTCAGGCGACGTCCCTCGAGGCGACCGACGCGAACGTGGCGCTCGCCACCGCCGAGCTGGGCGCGGTGAACGAGGGGCTCGCCGCGGATCTCGCGGCGCTGCGGCTCCTGCGTGCGGCGGGGAGGTACGGCGGGTGACGGGGCGAGCCGCCCTCGGGCGCGGCGAGTGGGGGAGGTCGCCGATGCGTCGCACGAACCTGGGCGAGGCGGAGCGAGGCGACGCCGGGGGCGTCGCGGCGGACGGGCTCGTGGCCGAGTCGCCGCGGATGCGCCGGCTGCTGGCGGACGTCGCGCGGATCGCGCCGAGGGACGTGACGGTCCTGCTGCGGGGCGAGACCGGCACCGGGAAGGAGCGGGTGGCGTCGCTCCTCCACGCGCGGAGCCGCCGCGCGGCGGGACCGCTCGTCCGGTGCAACTGCGCGGCGATCGCGGCCGAGCTGGCGGACGCGGAGCTGTTCGGCGCGGTGCGCGGCGCGTTCACCGGCGCGGTCGAGTCGCGCCGCGGGTTCTTCTCGGCGGCCGACGGCGGCACGCTGGTGCTCGACGAGATCGGCGAGCTGCCCCGCGCGCTGCAGCCCAAGCTCCTGCGCGCGCTGCAGGAGGGCGAGCTGCAGCCGGTGGGCGCCGGCCGGGTCGAGCGCGTGGACGTGCGCGTGGTCGCGTGCACCAACCGCGACCTGGAGGCGGAGGTGCGCGCCGGCCGCTTCCGCGAGGACCTCTACTACCGCCTCGCGGTGGTGGAGCTCGTCGTGCCCCCGCTGCGCGACCGCCGCGAGGACCTGCCGCGCCTCGCGGTCGACCTCGCGCGCGAGCTCGGTCAGCGGTTCGGGGTCGAGCGCGTGCGGCTCTCGCCCGCGCTGCTCGGGCGCCTGCAGCAGGCGGACTGGCCCGGCAACGTCCGCCAGCTCGAGAACGCGATCGCGCGCATGATCGCGCTCTGCCCGGGCCCGGTGCTCGGGCCCGAGGCGATCGCGGTCGTGTTCCCGACCGCCTCCGGCGCCGCGCGCGACACGGCGCCCGTCGCCCGGAGCGCGCCCCCGCTGGAGGAGCTGCCGCTGCGGGCGCAGCTCGACGGGCTGGAGCGGCGGGTGATCGCGGCGATGCTGGCCGCGACCGGCGGGAACCAGTCGGCCGCGGCCCGCCGGCTCGGCCTCGCCCGGACCGTGCTGATCGATCGCCTGAAGAAGTACGGCCTCCTGTGACCGGGTGAGCCACGTCGAGCCGCGCGTGGAGGGCTCGACGTGGGCCGGCCATGTCCCCCGCCGACGTGGCGGGCGGGGACACCCATCCCGCATGCCCGCTGGAGCGAGCCCGCGGACCCACCGTATGCCTCCGCTTCCACAGGAGGTGGGTTCGCGTGATCGTGAGAAGGACGTGGCTGCTCGGTGCGCTCGTCGTGGCCCTGGCGGCGTGCAAGGGATCCTCGGGCGAGGACGGGACGGCGGGGCAGGCGGGGCTGCAGGGGCCACAGGGGCCGGAGGGCCCCGCGGGTCCGGCCGGGCCGCCGGGGCCCGCGGGGCCCGCGGGCGAGGCCGGGCCGATCGGTCCCGCCGGCGCGCCCGGGCCCGCTGGCGCGACCGGCCCGGCGGGCGCGACCGGCCCGGCGGGCGCGACCGGTCCTGCGGGCCCGGTCGGCGCGCCGGGACCGATGGGGCCGGCCGGCTTGCAGGGGCCGCAGGGGCCCGAGGGACCTCCGGGGCCGGACTCACGCTTCGGGGAGCCCGGCTACGCCGTCGACGGGCGCGGCCGCGAGTGCACCATCGGTGAGGTGTGGCTCGTCGCCGGCTCCGTCGCGGGCGCGACGCCGGCGCGCGGGCAGCTGCTGTCGATCAGCTCGAACACCGCGCTGTTCTCGCTGCTCGGGACGCTGTACGGCGGCGACGGCAGGACCACGTTCGCGCTGCCCGACCTCAGCCAGGCGGCCCCGAACGGCCTCACCTACGTCATCTGCACCCAGGGCATCTTCCCGGCGCGCCTCTGAGCCGGCGCCGCCGCTCGACATCGTCCGGAATCGCGCGCCCGGCCGCCCGGCCGGCGCGCGCTCCTCCCTTCGCGGATCCTCGCCCCGCCCGGCGCGTTTCGGGTTACGTTGCGCCCGCTCGCTCGTCGGACACGGTGGAGGCTTGTGAGGATGGAGGAGAAGCTCGCGTCGCTCGCGCCCGGGCGCCTGGCCGTCATCATCGAGGAGGGCCTGCGGGGGCACCACGTGCTCTTCGAGCCCGACCAGATCCGCGCCGCGTACGCGGTGCCGGACGAGCCGGTGACGCGCGAGGAGGCCGACGCGCTCGGCGAGGCGCTGCTCACCATCTGCCGCGACCCGCTCCCGGTGGCCCGCGGCGCGGTGGGAACGCTCGACGAGGGCACGCGCCTCGCGCTCATCCGCCTCTACTTCCGCCTCCTCGATCGCGCCGGCGAGGAGCTGCGCAGGATGCACTGATGCGGCCGCCCGCCGCCCTCGAGCAGGCGCGCTTCCCCGAGGCGATCCTGGACGTGCTCCGCCGCCTCTCGGCCGCGGGGCACCGCTCCTGGCTGGTCGGCGGGGCGGTCCGCGACCTGCTCCTGCACCGCCCCCGCGCCGCCACCGACTTCGACGTCGCCACGCCGGCCACGCCGCGGCAGGTCATGGCGCTGTTCCGGCGCGTCATCCCGACGGGCATCGACCACGGCACCGTCACCGTGCTGGTGGGCGACGAGAAGGTCGAGGTCACCACGTTCCGCGGGGAGGGCGACTACGTGGACGGCCGCCGTCCGGCCTCGGTGACGTTCCTGGCCGAGCTCGAGGCGGACCTGGCCCGGCGCGACTTCACCATGAACGCGATGGCGTACGATCCGCTCCAGGCGGACTTCCGCGATCCGTTCGACGGCCGCGTGGACATGAGCCGCCGGCGCATCCGCGCGGTCGGCGAGCCGGCCGCGCGCTTCGGCGAGGACGGCCTCCGCGCCATGCGCGCCGTCCGCTTCGCGGCGCAGCTCGGCTACCGCCTCGACCCTGCCACCCGCGCCGCCATCCCCGGCGCGCTCGAGGTGGTCCGCAAGGTGAGCGTGGAGCGCGTCGCCGAGGAGCTGTCGCGGCTCGTGCTCGCCGCGCACGCCGGGCCCGCGCTGCTGCTGCTCCGCCGCACCGGGCTCCTCGGGGTGGTGCTGCCCGCCATCGCCGCGCTCCCGCTCTCCGCCTACCGGCACGCGGCCTCGGTGGTCCGTCACGCCCCCGCCGAGCCGGCGCTGCGGCTCGCGGCGCTGCTGCACGGGGTTGGCCCCGAGGAGGCCTCGAAGATCGTGTTCGGCCTGCGGCTCCCCCGCCGCCTGTCCGACGAGGTCGGGACGCTCCTCCGGGCGTACGCCTGCCCGGCGGCGCGCCACCCGGCCGCGCTGCCGGACGCGCCGGCGGACATCCGGCGGTGGCTCGCGCGCACGGGCCCGCAGCGCGTGCCGGCGGTGTTCGAGCTGGTGTCGGCGGAGCTCCGCACGCTCTCGCCCGCGCACCGCGCCGCGGTCGCGCCGGAGGTCTCGCGGGCGCGCGCGGCCATCGACGCCGAGCTCGCGGCGGCGCCACCGCTCGCCACCGGCGACCTCGCCCTGGATGGGCGTGCGGTGATGTCGCTGCTGGGTGAGGGGCCCGGTCCCCACGTCGGCGAGGCGCTCCACCACCTGCTCGACCGGGTGCTGGAGGATCCTGCGCAGAACACGCGCGAGGCGCTCGCGGCCGAGCTGCGCCGATGGTGGGCCGGTCGGACCGGGGCCTTATAATTCAGGCGGGGTTTCGCGATGCCGCGGGTGCTGCTCATCGAGGAGGACGGGCCGCGCCGCGACCGGGCGCGAGCCCTGCTCGAGGCCGAGGGGTTCGCGGTGGACGCGACCGGCTCCGGCCTCGACGCCATCGCCCGCGCGCTCTCGCTCCCGCCCGACGTGATCGTCGCCGACCTGCGCCTCCCGGATCTCGAGGGGCACGCGCTCGCGGCGCGGCTGAAGCGCGAGCGGTCG
Source organism: Anaeromyxobacter dehalogenans 2CP-1 (assembly GCF_000022145.1). NCBI lineage: Bacteria > Pseudomonadati > Myxococcota > Myxococcia > Myxococcales > Anaeromyxobacteraceae > Anaeromyxobacter > Anaeromyxobacter dehalogenans. Next base: position 2,732,517 of record NC_011891.1, on the reverse strand, counting down.
CTGCAGGCGGTGCCGTTCGTGGCGCTGGGCGAGACGCAGGAGGATCACGACCTCGCGCTCGCGGCCGGGGCCGACGGCTTCGCGTCGCGCGAGCCGGACGCGCGCCTGGGCGAGGAGGTGCGCGCGTTCCTCGGGGGGAAGCGCGAGCGGCTCAGCGAGGACGGCGAGCGCGCCGGGCTGCGGGCGTTCTCGGGGACGCTGGCGGCGCAGCTCGAGTCGGCGGTCGCGGGCGAGCGCCGCGCCGCCGAGCGGCTGATCGAGGTGGACCGGCTGAAGAGCGCGTTCATGCACAACCTGGCGCACGAGCTCTCCACGCCGCTCACCCCGCTCGCCGGGTACCTGCGCATCCTCCAGTCCGACAAGCTGGGCCCGCTGCAGCCGCAGCAGCGCCGCATCGTGGAGGCGATGCTCGGCTCGGTGGCGCGGCTGAGCCGCATCGTGGACAACCTGTCCGACTTCGCAAGCCTGCAGGCGGGGCGCGCGCCCATCGTCGAGCAACCGGTGGTGCCGGACCAGTTCGCCGACGACGTGGTGGCCGAGCACCGGCCCGCGATCCGCGACGCGCGGCTGCACGTGGCGGTGTCGCACGCGGGCGGCGGGGCGGTGCTCGCCGACGCGCGCAAGCTCCGGCAGGCGCTCTCCAACATCGTGTCGAACGCGGTGAAGTTCTCGCCCCACGGCGGCGAGGTGCTGGTGGAGGTCGGGCGCGAGCCGGGGCGGCTGCGCTTCACCGTCTACGACCAGGGCCCCGGCATCGGCGCGGCGGAGCTGGAGCAGGTGTTCGAGCCGCTGCACCACGCGGCGGCGCGGGCGGGGGAGGAGGCCCGGCTGCCGGGCTCCGGCCTGGGGCTGCCGGTGGCGCGGCGCATCGCGGAGGCCCACGGCGGGCGGGTGTGGGTGGAGAGCCCGCCGCGCACCCAGCCGGCGAGCGTGGCCCGCCACTTCACCGGCTGCAAGTTCGTGCTGGAGATTCCGGTCCGCCCGGCCGACCAGCCCCCCGCGGATCCGGCGGCGCCGCCCAGCGCCTCGCTCGGTTGATCCGCGCCGCGGGCGGCGGTACACCCCCGCCTCCGGACCTGCCATGCGCATCCTGGTCGCCATGTCGGGCGGGGTCGACAGCTCGACCGCCGCCGCCCTCCTCGCCGGCCACGGCCACGAGGTGATCGGCGTCACCATGCGCGTGGCCGACTACTCCGACGTGGCCCGCGGACGCTCCTGCTGCGCGCCCGACGACGTCGAGGACGCGCGCGCGGCGGCGCGGCGCCTCGGCATCCCGTTCTACGTGGCGAACGTGGAGGCGCGCTTCCGCGAGCGCGTCATCGATCGGTTCGTCGACGACTACGTCGAGGGCCGCACGCCCAACCCGTGCGTCGCCTGCAACACCGAGGTGAAGTTCGACTGGCTGCTGGCCCGCGCCCGCGCGCTCGGCGCGAAGCTCGCGACCGGGCACTACGCCCGGGTCGAGGAGCGGGGCGGGCGGCGCGCGCTGCTCACCGCCGCGGATCCGGCGAAGGACCAGAGCTACTTCCTCTACGGCCTGGGCCAGGACGCGCTCCGCGACGTGCTGTTCCCGGTGGGCGCGCTGGCGAAGCCCGTCGTGCGGGCGGAGGCGGCGCGCGCCGGCCTGGCGGTGGCGGACAAGCCCGACTCGCAGGAGATCTGCTTCGTGACGCGCGGTGACGCGGGGGACTTCGTGGCGCTGCGCGCGCCGGCGCGGATCCGGGCGGGCGAGATCGTCTCCACCGCGGGCGAGGTGCTCGGCCGCCACGACGGCGTGCACCGGTTCACGGTGGGGCAGCGGCGCGGGCTCGGGATCGCGGGCGCGGTGCCGCGCTACGTGGTCCGGCTGGACGCCGCGACGGCGCGGGTGGTGGTGGGCAGCGCCGAGGAGGCCTCGCGCGACCGCTTCGAGGTGCGCGAGGCGAGCTGGGTGTCCGGGGCGCCGCCGGCGGGCCCGGTCGAGCTGCGGGTGAAGGTGCGGCACCGGCACGAGGGCGAGCGCGGCACCGTGCGCGCGGTGTCGGGCGGCGCGGGCGCCGACGTCCGGCTGGCGCGGCCGGTGCGCGGCGTGGCGCCGGGGCAGGCGGCCGTCTTCTACGCGGGCGACGAGGTGGTGGGCGGCGGGCGCATCGCCTGAAGCCGGAGGCGGGCGGCTCGGCGGGCGTCCTGGACCACCCGGCAGGGCCCGGCTGGAAGCTTGCCCATCAGGGCACGACGGCCTAATCCATGAGCCGCCATGCAGCTCAGCGACGGCCGCCACGTCCCGGATCTCCACCTCGATCGCGCGCAGGTCGAGCGCTGCCGCGCGCTCGCCGACCGCATCACCGCCCCGGTGCTGGAGTTCGTGGGGCGGCACACCACCGTCTCGATCGAGCGCACCGTCCTGCGCCTGTTCGGCCTGCACGACGCGGGGCCGCGTGGCGTACCGCTGGTGAACATGGCGGTGGACGCGCTCCACGAGAAGCGGCTGCTGCATCGCGGCGCCGCCTACTGGATGGGCTACGTGATGCGCCGGGGCGCCACCGACCCGCTCGCGATCGTCGAGCGGATGGCGGCGCTCCCCTCCGACCCCGAGCCGCTGCCGCCCGCCGAGGAGCATGCGCTGCTGGCGGAGATGCGGGGCGAGGCGCGGGCCGGCGTGGACGAGCTGCGGTCGCGGGTGCAGGCGCGCGACGCGCTCCGGGCGGAGCTGGGGGTGGGGCCGCGGCCGCACAAGTACCTCATCGTCGCGACCGGCAACATCCACGACGACGTGGAGCAGGCCCGCGCCGCGGCGCAGGCGGGCGCCGACGTCATCGCCGTGATCCGCTCGACCGCGCAGTCGCTGCTCGACTACGTCCCCCACGGCGCGACCACCGAGGGCTACGGCGGGACCTACGCCACCCAGGAGAACTTCCGGATCATGCGCGAGGCGCTCGACGACGAGTCGCGCAAGCTCCGCCGCTACGTCCACCTCACCAACTACTCCTCCGGCCTGTGCATGCCGGAGATCGCGTTCTCGGCGGCGTGGGAGCGGCTCGACATGCTGCTCAACGACGCGATGTACGGGATCCTGTTCCGCGACATCAACATGAAGCGGACCCTGTGCGACCAGCACTTCTCCCGCCGCATCTGCGCGCTGGCCGGGATCCTCATCAACACCGGCGAGGACAACTACATCACCACCGCCGACGCGGACGAGGCCGCGCACACCGTGATCGCCTCGCAGTTCGTGAACGAGAGCTTCGCGCACCGCGCCGGCCTGCCCGACCGGCTCATCGGGCTCGGCCACAGCTTCGAGATCGACCCGGAGCGCGAGGACACCATCGCGCGCGAGCTGGCGCAGGCGCTGCTCGTGCGGACGCTCTTCCCCGACGCGCCCATCAAGTACATGCCGCCCACCAAGCACAAGCAGGGCGACATCTTCTTCAGCCACGCCTACGACATGATGTCCGACGTGGTGGGCTGGGTCACCGGGCAGGGCATCCAGCTCCTCGGCATGATGACCGAGGCCATGCACAACCCCTTCCTGATGGATCGGTACGTCGCGCTGAAGGGCGCCGACTACGTCTACCGGGCCTGGCGCTCGATGGGCGCCGAGATCACGTTCCGGCCGGGCGGCATGGTCGAGTCGCGGGCGCGGGAGACGCTCGGCAAGGCGCTGGCGCTGCTCGAGGAGGTGGCGCGGGACGGCCTGCCCGCGTCGATCGCCCGGGCGCGCTTCGGCGACGTGGCGCGCGCCGAGGACGGCGGCAAGGGGCTGTCCGGCGTGGTGCCCCGCGATCCGGCGTACTTCAACCCGTTCCTCGAGATCCTGGAGGGCGCGCGATGATCCGCACCCGATCCCCGCGGCGCGCGGCGCTCGCGCTCGCCCTGGCGCTCGGACCGCTCCTGCTGGGCGGCTGCGCCGGCCTCCGCGAGGCGCTCTCGCCCGCGCCGGAGGGCGTCCCCTCCGGCCGGCCCGGGTGGCTCGTGTACACGGTGGGTGCGCTGCGCTTCGAGGCGCCGGAGACGTGGCGGGCCTCCGGCTCGGCCCGCAAGCTGCGGCTCGAGGCGCCGGACGGGAACGCCCGGCTGGACGTGTCCACGCCGGAGCAGCCGTTCGAGGGCGAGCAGGCCTGCCTGGCGGACGCCGAGGCGGTGCTGAAGCGCGGCGAGGCGATGGAGCGGGCCCGCCGGCACCCCACGCGCTTCGCCGGCGCCCGCGCGTTCTCGTTCGAGGGCGACTCCGCCGGCTGGCACGTGTGGGCGTGGGCGGCCTGCGACGGCGGCAGCCAGTACCAGGTCTTCTTCACCGCGCGCACCCCCGCCGGCGCGGAGGCGATCGACGCCTGGCGGACGCTGTCGAGCAGCGCGCGCATCGGGGGGCAGGCATGACGCTGCACGAGTGGGAGCCGGGGCAGGTGGTCCGCCCGTACGGCGACCGGCGCGACGACGGCGTGGTGCAGCTCTCGTTCGTGCTGCCGGTCCCGCCCGGCGAGCGGGCCCGCGAGGCCGCCGCCGAGGTGGCGCGCAAGATGGGGCTGGAGCAGGTGCATGTCGCCGCCATGGAGCCGGCGGCCGATCGCTACACGTTCTTCGTGGTGTACGGGCGCAGCACCGTGGCGGTGGACTACGGGCGCATCCAGGTGCCCGAGGTGGTGGTCCGCAAGAAGGGCTTCGACGAGCTGAACGCCTACGCGCTGCGCGAGGTGGGCCGGCGCATCGTGGTGCTGGGCGCCTGCACCGGCTCGGACGCCCACGCGGTCGGCATCGACGCCATCATGAACATGAAGGGCTACGCCGGCGACTACGGCCTCGAGCGCTACGCGTGCTTCGACGCCACCAACCTGGGCGCGCAGGTCGAGAACCAGCGCCTGGCCGAGCTGTGCCGGGATCGCCAGGCCGACGCGGTGCTGGTCTCGCAGGTGGTGACCCAGCGCGACGTGCACAAGGAGAACGCGCGCCAGCTGCTCGACGCGCTGGAGCGGCTCGGGATCCGCGGGCGCATCACCACCATCCTGGGCGGCCCCCGCATCGACCACCGCCTGGCGCTGGAGCTGGGCTACGACGCCGGCTTCGGCCCGGGCACCAGGCCGTCCGACGTGGCGAACTTCGTGGTCGGGTCGGTCCTGAAGCGCATGGGCAAGGAGATGCACTGATGGCCCCGGTGAAGGCGACGCTCCGGCTGCGCATGTCGCAGGCCGACGCGCACTACGGCGGCAACCTGGTGGACGGCGCGCGCATGCTGGCGCTGTTCGGCGATCTCGCCACCGAGCTGCTCATCCGCCACGACGGCGACGAGGGGCTGTTCCGCGCCTACGACGCGGTGGAGTTCCTCGCCCCGGTCCACGCCGGCGACTACGTCGAGGCGGAGGGCGAGATCGTGAAGGTGGGGAACACCTCTCGCGCCATGCGCTTCGAGGTGCGCAAGGTGATCTCGCCGCGGCCGGACCTCTCCGACTCCGCCGCCGAGGTGCTGGCGGAGCCGGTGGTGGTGTGCCGCGCGACCGGCACCTGCGTCGTCCCCAAGGACAAGCAGCGCGTCGCGCGCTGAGCCGGTCCACCCGTTCGGCCGCGCCGGGCGCGGCTGGGAGGTCCCATGGCCGAGAAGACGATCGTGACCGCGGCGGTGGTCGGCGCGGAGGTGACGCGCGCCCAGAACCCGGCCGTGCCCTACACGCCGGAGGAGATCGCCCGGGCCGCGGTGGACGCGGGACGGGCCGGCGCGGCGGTGGTCCACCTGCACGCGCGCTGGCCCGACGGCCGCCCCTCGCAGGCGCCGGAGCACTTCCGCGAGATCATCGACCGCATCCGCTCGGCCGGCAGCGACGTGGTGATCCAGTGCTCGACCGGCGGCGCGGTGGGCATGTCGCTCGACGAGCGGCTCGGCTCGCTGGTGGAGGGCGCCGAGATGGGCACGCTCAACATGGGCACCATGAACTTCGGCGACGAGGTGTTCGTGAACACCCGGCCCGACCTGGTGAAGGTGGCGGGCCGCCTGCGGGAGCGGCGCCTCGTGCCGGAGTGCGAGGTCTACGACGCCGGCATGCTGGACACGCTCCGGTGGCTGCTGGAGAAGGGCCACCTGGCGCAGCCCTACCACGTGCAGTTCGTGCTGGGCGTGCCGGGCGGCATGGCCGCGAGCGAGCGGAACCTGCGCTTCCTGGTGGAGGGGCTGTCCGAGGCGGTGCACTGGTCCGTCGCCGGGGTGGGGCGGTTCCAGCTCTCCATGGTGGAGCTGGCGGCGCCGATGGGGGGGCATGTGCGCGTCGGGCTCGAGGACAACCTGTACGCGGCCAAGGGCGTGCTGGCGAAGGGCTCGGACGAGCTGGTCTCGCTCGCGGTGCAGCGCGTAAGGCGCGCCGGGCGCGAGCCCGCCACGCCCGCCGAGGCGCGCGCATTGCTCGGGATCACGTGAGCCGCGCTGCGCGTCACCGCGCGCGTGTCCTTCCCTTCGCTGGCTTGACGCTCCCGGAAGGGGAGGCTACCTTCGCGCGGTTTCACGCGGGGGACGCGCGCTCCATGACCAAGGCAGACCTCATCGAGAAGGTTCAGGCGCTCCACGACGACCTCTCCAAGCGGCAGGTGGCGCTCCTGGTGGACTCGGTGTTCGAGCACCTGGCCAAGGGCATCCGCAAGGACAAGCGCTTCACCATGCCGGGCTTCGGGACGTTCGTGGTGAAGCGCCGGGCCGGCCGGGTGGGCCGCAACCCGCAGACGGGCGCCGAGATCCAGATCGCTCCCACCAAGACCGTCGGCTTCAAGCCCGCGCCCGAGCTGAAGAAGGCGCTGTAGGCGAGGCCCCCATGAGCAGCCTCTCCGACTGGCTGAAGGACTTCCGCGTGCTCCACGCGAAGGCGCGCGCCGGCACGCTCGCCGGGCGCGAGGCCGACGTCTACCGCGCCGGCCGCGACGAGCTGGCCCGCGCGCTGCTCGCGGCGCAGCGGCTCACCCTGAAGCCGGGCGAGCTGCCGCGGCAGGCGCTGCGCGTGGCCCGCGCGCTCCAGGTGGACCTGGACATGCTCACCTCCGCCGCGCGCGCGCTCACCGTCGACGTGTCGAGCGGCGGGTTCGCCTGCCTGCTCGCGAAGGCGCCGCCGGCGGGCGACGAGGTGAAGGTGTCGATGCGGCTCCCCGGCGGCGAGGCGCTCGCGTGCCGCGCGCGGGTCACCGACGTGAAGCCGCTGCAGGGGAACGTGCGCGCGTCGTTCCAGCTCGTCGGCCTCACCGCCGCCGAGCGCGAGCGCCTCGAGCTGATGGTGTTCGACACCGTGCTCGAGCAGCTGACCGCCTGATCCCGGCGCGGTGAAAGAGGCGAGGCGCCCCGGATCGCCCGGAGCGCCCCGCCCGGCGCGCACCCACGCGCGCCGCCCGCACTACTTCTTCGCGAGCAGCTCCACGTCCACGTCGAGCTGCACCGTCCACATCCAGTCGGTGCCGGTCGCGCCCTTGTAGTAGTCCTGGTCGAGGAAGAAGACCGGGCCGGTGAGGACGTCGATGGCCGGCGTGAAGTACAGGCCGATGCCGCCGCCGGCCGCGCCCATCCAGTTCTTTCCGGTGGCCACGTCGGCGAGGAAGATGATCTTCTGCAGGCCGGGGAGGTTCACGGTCACGTCCGGCGACACCCAGCTCGCCATGAAGCCGGCGCGGTTCACGTCGCCGTCGGAGCCGGTCCAGAGCGCCTTCGAGCCGGCGCCGTAGTAGCCGCCCACGCCCAGGACGCCGAGCGGCGTGGTCTTCCCGAGCGTCGCGTGCAGCAGGTGGTAGTCGGACACGTCCTTCTCGAACCCGGCGTTGGCGATGCCGGCGGACAGGCCCGGGGCCCAGCTCGCCAGCGCGCCCTCCGGCAGCGTCAGCTTGGCGTTCAGCTGCACGTACTTCTTCGTGTCGCCCGGGTAGAAGAAGTCCACGCCCGCCTCGGCCTGCAGGTAGGGCAGGCTGAACAGGCCCAGCTCCAGGCCGGTGTCGATCTGCAGGGCGCCCTGCTCGGCGAAGTAGGTGTCGTAGGTGAGGTGCGGGACGAGCGCGGGCTGGGTGTACGTGGTCGCCGGCGTCCAGAACGTGGTGGACGGCGTGGCCCGCGCACCCTGCGCGACGGCGAGGAGCGCCGAGACCGCGAGCGCCTTCAGAGCACTGTTCATCGGGTGAATCCCTCCGTGGTGGTCGTCGCGGCCGGGTGACCGCTCGCCCGGAAGGGTTTGCAGCGCGCGTGCCGCCCCGGTCCGTGCGCGAACACGCGGGTTTCCGGCCGCCCGCGCACGCGATTGAGCGCCGCCGGGGCAGCGGCGTGCGCGCGCCGCGAGCAAGCGGCGCACGTTCACGGAGCGCGTCGTGACGAAACGTGAACGCCCGCCCCCGGGAGCCGGGGGCGGGCGCGGGGCGGCGCGGGGCGGCTCGCGATCAGGCGGCGCTGGAGCCGGGGCTCGGGCGGGCCACCGGCACCGGCGCGTGCGTCGCGGCGCTGGGCGCGGCGCCGGCCGTCTCGAGGTCGGTGGAGAGGTACGCCCGCTCGCCGGCCTCGGCCTGGTCGAGGCCGGTCCACTCGTCCTGCTCGTCGGCGCGCAACGGCGTGACGAGCGCCACCAGCCGGTACAGCCCGTAGGACAGCCCGCCGGAGAACACCAGCGTCACGGCCACGCCCAGGGCCTGCTTGCCCACCAGCGCCAGGCTCGCGTCCGCGCCGGCGGCGTTCACCGAGGTGGTGGCGAGCGCGCCGGTGAGCACCGCGCCGAGCGTGGCCGCCACGCCGTGGACCGCGAAGACGTCCAGCGCGTCGTCCAGCCCGAGCCGCGGGCGCAGCCGGATGGCGCCGAAGGAGGCGAGCGCCGCGACCGCACCGAGCACCAGGCTCGCGCCGGGCCGGATGAAGCCGGCGGCCGGCGTGATGGCCACCATGCCGGCCACCGCGCCGGAGGCGAGCCCGACGCCCGAGACCTTCCCGTGCATCAGCAGCTCGGCGAGCCCCCAGGCGGCGGCCGCCGCCGCGGGCGCGAAGAAGGTGTTCGCGAAGGCGGTGCTGGCGAGGCCGTTCGCGGCCAGCGCGCTGCCGCCGTTGAAGCCGAGCCAGCCGAACCAGAGCAGGCCCGCGCCGAGGATGGCGAACGGGACGCTGTGCGGGAGCACCGTGGGGGCGCGCAGGCCGCGGCGCTTGCCCAGCACCACCGCGCCCACCAGCGCCGCCGCGGCGGCGTTCACGTGCACCACCGTGCCGCCGGCGAAGTCGAGGACGCCGAGGTTGCGGAGCCAGCCGCCCGGCGCCCACACCCAGTGCGCCACCGGCGTGTACACCACCAGGCTCCACAGCGCGACGAACAGCACGTAGGCCTTGATGCGCATGCGCTCGACCACCGCGCCCGAGATGAGCGCCGGCGTGATCACGGCGAACATCGCCTGGAAGAGCATGAACGCGGAGTGCGGCACCGTGGCCGCGAGGGACGGCTCGGGCGCGTCGCCCACGCCGGCGAGCCCGGCCCAGCGCAGGCCGCCCACCACGCGGTCGAGCGCGCCCGGCCCGGGGGCGAACGCGAGCGAGTAGCCGATCGTCGCCCACAGCACGCCCACGATCGCCATGCACACGATCGACAGGTTCATGGTGTGGACGACGTTCTTGGCGCGGACCAGGCCGCCGTAGAAGAACGCGAGGCCCGGGGTCATGAGCATGACCAGCCCGGCGCTCACGAGCACGAGCGCGGTGTCGCCGGTGTCGATGCCGTCGGCGGCGGACGCGAGCGCGGGCAGGGCCAGCAGCAGCGGTGCGAGGAGCTTCTTCACGGAGCCTCCAGGGCAGGGTGCGCGGGGCGCGCTCCCCGGGCCACTGCAGCGCCCGTGCCCGCCGGAGGTGCGCGGATCGCGGGCGTTCCGGAGCCCGCTCGCGGTGCGTTGCCCGACTCGGCGGCATCCCGCTGCCCTGCCCGCGGGCAGCCGCGCCGGTCGCGGCACCCGGCTGCCCGGTCAGCGGGCAGTGCGCGAGGTGCGCTTGGCCGCCGTGCGGGAGGCGGGCTTCTTCGCCGGCGTCGCCGTCTTGCGGGTGCCCGCCTTGGCGGCGGCCTTCGCGGCCGTCGCCTTGCGGACCGGCGCGGGCCTCGGCGGCGGCTCCGGTCGCGGCTCGGGCGGGAGCACGGCGGCGACCACGGCGGGATCGTCGTCGCAGGCGCTCGACACCGAGGGCGGCGCGCCCGCCACCGCGCGGTACGGGCCGCGGGCGCGCGCCTCCACCTCGGCGGCCCGGCCGGCCCAGTCGCGGGCCCCGGGGGCGAGGCCGGCGCCGTCGAGCGCCGCGGCGGCCGCGGCGCGATCGCCGGCGCGGATCCGCAGCGCCGCGAGGTGGAGCGCCGCGCGGGCGCGCTCGGGCGCCGGCGTGCCGGCGGCGTCCGCCGTCAGGCGCTCGAGCGCCTTCACCGCGTCGGCCGCGGGCGCGTCGCCGGCCAGGGCCAGCTTGGCGAGCCCGTAGGCGGCGCGCGGGTGCGTGGGGGAGGCGGTCAGGGCGGCCGCATACGCGGCGCGGGCCGTGGCCGCGTCGCCGCGCGCCCGGCGCGCGGTATCGCCGTGCAGGGCGAGGCCGGCCGGCAGCGCGCGATCGGCGGCGGCGGCCTGGGCCGCGTCGGCGGCGGCGGCGAGCGATCCGGCCGCGAGCGCGATGCGCGCCTGCAGCGCGTCGGCGAACGGCGAGCCCTGCGCCGCGGCCGACGCGGCGGTGGCGTCGCCGAGGCTGCGCCGCGACAGCGCCAGCATGCCACTCGCCAGGCTGGCCCAGCGCGGCACCTCGGCGGCGCGGCCGGGCTCGACGAGCAGCGCCTCGGCCTGCGCGCCGGCGCCGTCGTCGCGGTAGTCCACGTGCAGCGCCGCGAGCGCGTAGGCACGCAGGCTGGCGGCCTCCAGCGGGTCGAGCGCCGCGAGCGGCTCCAGCAGGTCCGCGGCCTCGCGGTAGCCGGCCGCGGTGTCGAGGCGGATCAGCTCCTCGGCCCGCTGCATCCCGGCCTGGAGCGCCTGGTGGCGGTGGTGCGCGCGGTAGGCGAGCAGCGCGGCGCCGATCAGCAGGACCACGCCGGCGCCGGCGATCAGCGTCACCCGCGAGCGGCCGGGCGGCCGCGACGCGCCGGGCGCGGGGACGCGGGGGCGCGGGGGGCCGTCGCCGTCGAGATCGGCGGGGGGCGCGTAGGAGTCGTCGTCGAGCTCCACGAAGCCGTCCTCGGACGGCGCCGCGGCAGGGTCGGGCAGGGGGGGCTTTCGCATCGGCAGGTCGGGGGCGGGGCTCGACGAGGGTACTGCCCGCCCATGCCTGCGGTCAAAAGGGCGACGCGAAAAAGGCGAGCCCGCACCGGATGGACCGGTGCGGGCTCGCGAAAGCTCTCGAAGCGTCGGCGGCGAGGGCCGCTGCCTAGATGCCCTTCTCCTCGCGCTCGTCCTCCCGCGCGACGCCGGACAGCACGTCGTTGACGGACGGGAAGCGCATGATCTCGCCGCGGGCGATGCGCCAGGCCTGCTGGACGATCCACGAGAGCGACCGGTCCTGCCGGTTCGCTTCCGCCTGGATCTCGTTCAGCATGTCCTCGGGGAAGTACAGGGACTGCTTGCGCTTGTCGGTGCCGGCCATCACTGCTCCATGCTGTGGGGCAAACGACGGCGTTGTACGCTGGGATCGCTCCATCGGTCAAGCTTTCATCCACCCGACGGGGCGCACCCACCGTGAGGCTGGCGCGACGAGGTCTCGCTCGCCCGGGTTGCGGCGCGGCGGGCGCGAGCGAGCGATCCCCGCGCGAATGCTGGGGGCGGAGGCGTGGTGATGGGGCGGTTCGGGCAGCACCAAAGAAGAGAGCCGGCATCACTGCCGGCTCTCCGTGGGCCCAGAGGGGGAGGGGGGGGACCCCTAGGCCCAGCGCCACAAACTTGTTCCATCCTGCACGGTCGTCAACACCGGCGACCCAACATCGCATTCCACAACGGATCCCGCAACTTGCAGCCGCGACGGGGAAGGCGGCAGGCTGCGCGCTCCAGCCACTCGAACCCGCCGGCCGGCGCTCGCATTCCCGGCGCGGGTCGAGGTCCGGTGCACGCCCGACCCGCGCACCTCCGCGCCGGGGCCGAGGAGCCCCTCCTGCATGCGACGCCCTGACCTCCACCCGTACCCCGCCGCCGTGCTCGAGACCGCCCGCCGCCGGCGGCTGTTCGGCCCCGCGGACCGCGTGCTCGTGGCGCTCTCGGGCGGCGCCGACTCGACGGCCCTGCTCGCCGCCCTCGCGGCGCTGCGCGACGCCGGCGCGCTCGCGGAGGTGCGGGCCCTGTACCTGGACCACGGGCTGCGCGCGGGCAGCGAGCCCGAGGCGGCGTCGGCCCGCGCCGCGTGCGCGCGGCTCGGCGTGCCGCTCGAGGAGCGGCGCCTCGCGGTGGGGGCCGGCAACGTGCAGGCCGAGGCCCGCCGGGTGCGCTACGCGGCGCTGCGCGAGGCGGCGGCGCGCGCCGGCGCGTCGCGGATCGCCACCGGGCACACGCTGGGCGACCAGGCCGAGACCGTGCTGCTGCGCCTGCTCCGCGGCGCCGGCGCGCGCGGGCTCGCCGCGATCCCGCCGCGGCGCGGCCCGGTGATCCGGCCCCTCATCGATCGCACGCGCGAGGAGGGGAACGCCTACCTGCGCGCGATGGGGCTGGGCTGGGCCGACGACCCCACCAACGCCGTCCCGGGCTACGCGCGGAACCGGCTCCGGCTCGAGCTCTGGCCGCTGCTGCGGGCGGCGGCGCCGGCGGCGGACCGGGCGCTGGCGCGCGCGGCCGACCTGGCGCGCGAGGACGAGCGCGCGCTCGATCGCCGGGCGCGCGCGGTCGCGGGGGGCGGCACCGCGGTGGACGTGGCCGCGCTCCGGGGCGAGCCGCTCGCGGTGCGGCGGCGGGTGGTGCGGCGGCTCTGGCGCGCCGCGACCGGCAGCGGCCGGGCGCTCGAGGCGCAGCACGTGGCGGCGGTGCTGGCGCTCCTGCGCCGCGGGCGGCCGGGCGAGGTCGCGCTCCCGGGCGGGCGGCGCGCCCGGTGCCGCTACGGGCGCCTCGAGCTCGCCGGCCCCGCGGCGCCCGTCCCGGTGGTGGCGCCGGTGGAGGTGCCGGGGCCGGGGAGGTATGCGCTCCCGGCACTGGACGCCTGGGTGGAGGTCGGCGCCGCGCGGCCGGCCGAGGTGCCCTGGCCGCTCACCCTCCGGACCCGCCGCCCGGGGGACCGCTTCCGGCCGGAGGGCGGGCCGGGCGGGACGAAGCTGAAGCGCTGGCTCATCGACCGGAAGGTGCCGCGCGAGGCGCGGGATCGGCTGGTGCTCCTCGCCGCACCCGGGGGCGCGGTGCTGGCGGTTCCGGAGCTGGGCGCCGTCGCGGAAGGGCTGGGCCCTTCGGGCGCCGGGTTGCGCGTGCGGATTTCGACCGCGCCCGGCCCGGACGGCTCGTACTGCAAAGGGGGTGAGGGCCTGTTATAACGGGCACCTGGCCCGGGCGTCGCCTGGCCGGGCGCCTGGCGGCGCGGGGCGCGGTGCGGAAGAGTCGGACCTCGCCGTCGGTTCCGGTCGATCGACGCTCCACCGAAGGGGAAATCGAGCCTTGCGACAGTCCTACAAGACCGCCCTGCTCTGGGTCTTCCTGATCGTGATGTTCATCGCGCTCTGGAAGCTGTTCGAGCAGCGGGGGCGCGAAGCGAAGTCCTACAACTGGTCGCAGTTCATGGCCAAGGTCGAGTCGGGCGAGGTGAAGGAGGTCACGGTCAAGGACCTCGACTACTTCGGCCACCTGCGCGACGGCTCCGACTTCGTGACCACCGGGCCCATCGACGCCTCCGCGACCATCGCCGAGAAGCTCCGGGAGAAGGGCGTCAACCTGACGTACCAGAAGCCCGAGCAGAACTCGCTCTGGGTGACGGTGGTGCTGCAGTACCTGCCGCTCGTGTTCGTGTTCCTGCTCATCTTCTTCTTCATGCGCCAGCTGCAATCCGGCGGCGGGAAGGCGATGAGCTTCGGGAAGTCGCGCGCGAAGCTGATGACCGAGCACCACAACAAGATCACGTTCGCCGACGTGGCCGGCATCGACGAGTCGCGCGACGAGCTCGAGGAGATCATCTCCTTCCTGAAGGACCCGAAGAAGTTCACGCGCCTCGGCGGCCGCATCCCGAAGGGCGTGCTGCTGATGGGCCCGCCGGGCACCGGCAAGACGCTGCTGGCGCGCGCCGTGGCCGGCGAGGCCGGCGTCCCGTTCTTCTCCATCTCCGGCTCGGACTTCGTGGAGATGTTCGTGGGCGTCGGCGCGAGCCGCGTGCGCGACCTGTTCGAGCAGGGCAAGAAGAACGCGCCCTGCATCATCTTCATCGACGAGATCGACGCCGTCGGCCGCCACCGCGGCGCCGGCCTGGGCGGCGGCCACGACGAGCGCGAGCAGACGCTGAACCAGCTGCTGGTGGAGATGGACGGCTTCGAGTCGAACGAGGGCGTCATCCTCATCGCCGCCACCAACCGGCCCGACGTGCTCGACCCGGCGCTGCTGCGCCCGGGCCGCTTCGACCGCCGCATCGTGGTGCCGCGCCCCGACCTGAACGGCCGCCTCGGCATCCTCAAGGTGCACACCAAGAAGACCCCGCTCGACACGCAGGTGGACCTCACGCAGATCGCGCGCGGGACGCCCGGCTTCTCCGGCGCCGACATCGAGAACCTCGTGAACGAGGCGGCGCTCTACGCCGCGCGGCGCAACAAGGAGAAGCTCGCCATCGAGGACTTCGAGTTCGCGAAGGACAAGGTGATCATGGGCACCGAGCGGCGCTCGATGATCATCTCCGAGAAGGAGAAGCGCACCACCGCGATCCACGAGGCCGGGCACGCGCTGGTCGCGAAGATCCTCCCGGGCACCGACCCGGTGCACAAGGTGACCATCATCCCTCGCGGCCGCGCGCTGGGCCTGACCCAGCAGCTCCCGCAGGAGGATCGGCTCAACCTGAACCAGGAGTTCGCGCTGAACCAGGTGGCCATCCTGATGGGCGGCCGCCTCGCCGAGGAGATCACCTTCGGCCAGAAGACCACCGGCGCCGGGAACGACATCGAGGTCGCGACCAACCTGGCCCGCTCCATGGTGTGCGAGTGGGGCATGAGCGAGAAGATGGGCCCGCTCGCCTTCGGCAAGAAGGAGGGCGAGGTCTTCCTCGGCCGCGAGATGGCGACCGCGCACACGTACTCCGAGCAGACCGCGCGCGACATCGACGCCGAGGTGCACCGGATCGTCACCGAGCAGTACGATCGGGCGAAGAAGGTCCTGCTCGAGAACCAGCCGCTGCTGAACGCCATCGCCGACGCGCTCATCGAGTACGAGACGCTCGACGCGGCCGACATCGACGTGCTGCTCGGCGGCGGCACCATCAGCCGGCCCCCGCCGGCGAAGCCCATGGTGCCGACGCCGGCCGAGAAGGGCGGCAAGCGCGGCGGGCTGCTCGACGCGGTGGGCGGCGTCCCGGCGGCGGGCAAGGCCTGATCGGCCGCGGCGCCCGTTCCGCGGGCACCGGCCGGAGATCACGTCGCGATGCGGATGCGGATCGGGGCCAGGCTCTTCGACGGGCCTGGCCCCTTCGTCATGGGGGTCGTGAACGCGACCCCGGACTCGTTCTCGGACGGCGGCCGGTTCCTCGAGCGCGACGCGGCGGTGGCGCACGCGCTGCGGCTCGCGGACGAGGGCGCCGATCTGGTGGACCTGGGCGGCGAGTCCACCCGGCCCGGCGCGCCGCCGGTGACGGCCGACGAGGAGCTCCGGCGGGTGGTGCCGGTCGTCGCCGCGCTGCGCGCGCGCGGGTTCACGCTCCCGATCTCGGTGGACACGTGGAAGGCGCGGGTGGCGCGGGAGGCGCTCGCGGCCGGGGCGGACCTGGTGAACGACGTGACCGGCCTCGCCGACCCGGACATGGGCGGCGTGGTCGCCGGGGCCGGCGTGCCGATCGTGCTCCAGCACATGCGCGGCACGTTCGCCGACATGGCCACGCGCGCGGTGTATGCGGACGTGGTCGAGGAGGTCGCCGCCGAGCTGGACGAGGCGCTGGCCCGGGCCGGGGCGGCCGGCATCCCGCGCGATCGCGTGGTGCTCGACCCCGGCATCGGCTTCGCGAAGGACGCCCGGCAGAGCCTGGAGCTGCTGGCGCGGGTCGGGGAGCTGCGGCGCCTCGGGTGCCCGCTGCTGGTGGGCCCGTCGCGCAAGAGCTTCATCGGGAAGGTCACCGGCGCGCCCGCGGCGGAGCGCCTGCCCGGCACGCTCGCGGCGGTGACCGCGTGCGTGCTGGCCGGCGTGGAGCTGGTGCGCGTCCACGACGTCGCGGCCGCCCGGCAGGCAGCCGACGTCGCGGCCGCGATCCGGGGAGCGGCGCGCGCTCCCGGTCCGCTGTAGACTGCCGCGCCGGAGAAGCCCGTTGCAGCGGATCCTCGTCTACCTCATCGGCCCCGACGTCTCGCTGGGCGACCTCGCGCTCGCGCTGGTCGACATCGGCCTCGTCGCGTACCTCGTCTACCGCGTGCTCCGCATCATCCGCGGCACGCGCGCGGTGGCGGTGCTGTTCGGGCTCTTCCTGCTCGGCCTCGGCTACCTCGGCGCGCAGGTCGCCGGGCTGGAGACGCTGAGCTGGGTGCTCGGCCACTTCCTCAGCTACTCGTTCATCTTCGGCGTGATCGTCCTGTTCCAGTCGGACATCCGCCGCGCGCTGGCCGAGCTCGGCCGCTCCTCCCGCCTGCTCGCCGCGCTGTCGCGAGACGACCTCGCCACCCAGCGCGGCGCGGTGGACGCGGTGGTGAAGGCCGCCGGCGAGCTGGCGCGGCGCCGGCACGGCGCGCTCATCGTGCTGGAGCGCTCGGCCGACCTCTCCGACGTCATCGACTCCGGCCTGCGGGTGGACGCGGCGGTCACCTCCGAGCTGCTGCTCTCCATCTTCCTGCCGGCCGGGCCCATCCACGACGGCGCCGCGGTGATCCAGGGCGCGCGCCTCGCCGCCGCCGGGTGCCTGCTGCCGCTCTCCGCCGCCGAGGCGCCGCAGGAGCTGGGCACCCGGCACCGCGCCGCGCTGGGCCTCGCCGAGGAGGTGGACGCCGCGGTGGTGGTGGTGTCCGAGGAGCGCGGCGAGGTGTCGGTCGCGCTGGAGGGCACGCTGCACCGCGCGCTCGACGAGAAGGCGCTGCGGAAGCTGCTCTATTCACTGTTCGTGACGGCGGGCCGCGGCAGCGGCGGCGCCGCCGGGCGCCCCGCGCCGGCGGGCGGGCCCCACCCGGCCGGGCAGGGAGCGCCCCGTGCGGCGATCTGACCTCGCGCTGGCGCTGCTCGCGGTGGCCGCGGCGGTGGCCCTGTTCCTGGTGGTCCGCGGCGAGCGCCGCGTCACGGCGACCTACACGGTCCCGGTGGTGGCCTCGCTCCCGAAGGACCTGGCCGCGGAGCCGGCGCTCCCGTCCGACGTGAGCGTGGCCATCTCGGGGCCGTGGGCGCGCCTGCGCACGCTCGATCCGTCCGGGCTCGTGCTCCGCGCCGAGCTCTCCCGCAGCGGGCCCGGCGTGGCCACCTGGTACCTCCGCTCCGAGGCGCTCCACCTTCCGCGCGGGCTCCGCGTGGACGCGATCCACCCTGCGCAAGGCTCCGTCGAGCTCCACCGCGCGCCCGTTGAAGGCGCTCCCACCCACCCATAGGTTGACGCGATGACCACCCCCGCGACCCGCACCCGCCCCGCCGCCGTCGGCCTCCCACGCCGCGCGCCCCGCACCCCCGGCGCCCGCAACGGCGTCCCCGCGGCGCCCGCCCGCCCCGCGCCGCTCGCGCGGCGCCTGTTCGGCACCGACGGCGTCCGCGGCGTCGCGAACGTGCACCCCATGACCGCCGAGATGGCGCTCCAGCTCGGCCGCGCGCTCGCCTACATCGTGCGGAGCGGGCCGCACCGGCACCGGATCGTGATCGGCAAGGACACCCGGCTCTCCGGCTACATGCTCGAGCAGGCCATCGCCTCCGGGATCTCGTCGATGGGCGTGGACGTGATGCTGTGCGGCCCGCTGCCCACGCCAGGCATCGCGTTCGTGACCCACTCGATGCGCGCCGACGCGGGCGTGGTGATCAGCGCCAGCCACAACCCCTACCAGGACAACGGCATCAAGTTCTTCTCGCGCGACGGCTTCAAGCTGCCCGACGAGCTGGAGCTGCAGATCGAGCGGCTGGTGCTGGACGCAGGGGAGGACGACGCCGGCGCCGAGGAGTTCCGCGCGCTCCGCCCCACGGCCACCCGGATCGGCAAGGCGAAGCGCATCGACGACGCCATCGGGCGCTACGCGCAGTTCCTGAAGACCATCTTCCCGAAGGAGCTGACGCTGGAGGGGCTGACGGTGGTGGTGGACTGCGCCCACGGCGCCGCGTACCACGTCGCGCCGGTGGTGTTCGAGGAGCTGGGCGCCAAGGTGATCCCGCTCAACGTCAAGCCCGACGGCAAGAACATCAACGACGCCTGCGGCGCCGTTCACCCCGAGTCGATGGCCCGGACGGTGAAGCGCCACGGCGCGAACCTCGGGCTGGCGCTCGACGGCGACGCCGACCGGGTGATCCTGGCCGACGAGCACGGCAACGTGGTGGACGGCGACGCCATCATGGCGCTGGTGGGCCGCGACCTGCTCGCCCGCAAGGCGCTCGCCAAGAAGACCGTGGTGGCCACCGTCATGTCCAACCTGGGCCTGGAGCGGGCGCTCGCGCCGCTCGGCGGCAAGGTGGTGCGCACCGCGGTGGGCGACCGGTACGTGGTCGAGGAGATGCGCCGGAGCGGCTACTCGTTCGGCGGCGAGCAGTCCGGGCACCTGGTGTTCCTCGACCACGTCACCACCGGCGACGGCGTGGCGGCCGGCCTGAACGTGCTGGCGGTGATGGTGCGCGAGGGCAAGCCGCTGTCCGAGCTGGCGCGCTGCTTCGAGCCGGTCCCGCAGGCGCTCGTCAACGTGGAGGTGCGCGAGAAGCGGCCCGTGGCCGAGCTGCCCTCGGTGGTGAAGGCCATCGCCGCCGCGGAGAAGGCGCTCGGGGCCGAGGGGCGGGTGCTGGTCCGGGCCTCCGGCACCGAGAACAAGGTGCGGGTGCTGGTCGAGGGGCCCGACGCGAAGCGCGCCCGGGCGCTCGCCGACGGCATCGCCGCCGAGCTGCGCCAGGCCATCGGGTAACGCCGCGCGCCGCGGCGGCGAGCCGCTCGAGCGGCCCCGGCCGCCGGGCCGGGCGCCCGCGGCGGGGCGAGGGCACGAACCTCGGCGGTGGAGCGGGTTCCGCGGTAGACTCCCGCCGCCATGCCCGCACGCCTCGGAGTCAACGTCGATCACGTCGCGACCCTGCGCCAGTCGCGCCGCACCCAGTACCCGGACCCGGTCGCCGCGGCGGTGCTCGCCGAGATGGGCGGCGCCGACCAGATCACCATCCACCTGCGCGAGGACCGCCGGCACATCCAGGAGCGCGATCTCCAGGTGCTGCGGAAGACCGTCTCGAGCCGGCTCAACCTCGAGATGGCCGCCACGCAGGACATGGTGAAGATCGCGTACGGCGTGAAGCCGGACATCGCCACCCTGGTGCCGGAGCGGCGCGAGGAGCTGACCACCGAGGGCGGCCTGGACGTGGTGGGCGGTCGCGAGCACGTGCGCAAGGTGGTGAAGACGCTCCGCGACGCCGAGATCGAGGTGTCGCTGTTCATCGACCCGGACCTCGACCAGGTGAAGGCGGCCCACCGCGCCGAGGCGGAGGTGGTGGAGCTGCACACCGGGCGCTACTGCGACGCGCGGCTCGCGTCGGATCGCCGGCGCGAGCTGTCGCGCGTCATCGACGCGTGCAAGGCAGCCGCGAAGCTCGGGCTGCGCGTGGCGGCGGGCCACGGGCTCAACTACCAGAACGTGGTGCCGGTGGCCGCGATCCCGGAGATCGAGGAGCTGAACATCGGCCACTCGATCGTGGCGCGGGCGGTGCTGGTGGGGTTCGAGCGCGCGGTGCGCGAGATGCGCGAGCTGCTGCGCGAGGCGCGCCCGTAGCGCGGCGCCGCCCGGCGAGCGAGGAGCGGGCGTGATCCTGGGGCTCGGCCTGGACGTGGTGGAGGTGGCCCGGATCCAGCGGATCCTGGCGGGCCCGCCCGCGCGCGCGGAGCGGTTCCTGGCGCGGGTGTTCGCGCCCGCCGAGCGCGCCTACTGCGACGCGCGGCAGGACCGGGCCACCCGGTACGCCGCGCGCTTCGCCGCGAAGGAGGCGGCGGTGAAGGCGCTCGGGACGCCGGAGGGGGTCCGCTGGCTGGACCTGGTGGTGGAGCGCGGCGGCGGCGCGCCGTCGCTGGTGCTCGACGGCATCGCGGCCGACGCGGCGCGGCGCCTGGGCGTCGCGCGCGTGCACCTCACGCTCACGCACGACGGCGGCGTGGCGGTCGCGGCGGTGATCCTGGAGGGGACCGGGCCATGAGGCTGGTGGGCGCGGCGGAGATGCGCGCGATCGACCGGGCCGCCATCGACGGGCTGGGGATCCCCTCGCTCGAGCTGATGGAGCGCGCCGGGCGGGCGGCGGCCGACGCGGCGCGCGGGCTGGCCGGGCCGGGGGGCCGCTTCGCAGTGGTCTGCGGCGGCGGCAACAACGGCGGGGATGGCTGGGTGGTGGCGCGCCTGCTGGTGGGCGCCGGGCGGGCGGTGCGGGTGGTGTCGCTGGTCGACGCGGCGCGGCTCAGCCCGGACGCCCGCGCCGAGCGCGCGCGGGCGGAGGCCGCCGGGGTGGCGGCCGAGGCCGCCGACGCGCCGCTCGAGGCCGGCCCGGGCGACGTGGTGGTGGACGCGATCTTCGGGACCGGCCTGTCGCGCGCCCCCGAGGGCGCGTTCGCCGCGGCGATCTCGCGGATCGAGGCGGCGCGCCGCGCCGGGGCGCGGGTGCTGGCGGTGGACGTGCCCTCCGGCCTGTCCGCCGACACCGGCCAGCCGCTGGGCGAGGCCTGCGTCCGCGCCGATCGCACCGTCACCTTCGCGTTCCAGAAGCGCGGCCTGGTGCTCCACCCGGGCCCGGCCCACGCCGGCGAGGTGACGGTGGCCGACATCGGCATCCCGCCGGAGGCGGCGGCGCAGGTGCCGGCCGAGGCCGAGCTGCTCGTCGAGGACGAGGCCCGCGCGCTGGTCCCGCCGCGCGACCCGGAGGCGCACAAGGGCGAGGCGGGCCGGGTGCTGGTGATCGCCGGCTCGCCCGGCAAGACCGGCGCGGCGCACCTCGCGCTCACCGGCGCGCTGCGCGGCGGCGCCGGGCTGGTGACGCTTGCGGCGCGGGCGGAGGTCCTGCCCCTGGCGCTGGCCGGACGCCCGGAGGCGATGAGCGCGGCGCTGCCGGGGGCGGGGCCGCTCGCCGCGGCCGACCTGGGCCCGCTGCTGGAGGCGGCGGCCGCCGCCGACGCGCTGGTGATCGGGCCGGGGATCCCGCGCGGCGACGGCACCGGCGCGCTGCTCCTCGAGCTGCTCTCGCGCGCGGGCCTGCCGGCGGTGCTCGACGCCGACGCGCTCAACGCCGTCGCGGGCCAGGCGGAGCGGCTCGCCGCGACGGGGGTGCCGCTGCTGCTCACCCCGCACCCGGGCGAGATGGCCCGGCTGTGCGGCCTCTCCACCGCCGAGGTGCAGCGCGACCGGCTCGGCCTCGCGGCGCGGCAGGCGAGCGCCTGGGCGGCGACGGTGGTGCTGAAGGGCGCGCGCACGGTGGTGGCGGATCCGTCCGGTCCGCCGGCGGTGATCCCGACCGGCAACCCCGGCATGGCCACCGGCGGCACCGGCGACGTGCTGGCCGGGCTGTGCGGCGCGCTGCTCGCCGGCGGGCTCGCGCCCGGGGCGGCGGGGCGTGCGGGCGCGTGGGTCCACGGGCGCGCCGGCGACCTGGTCGCGCGGCGGCTCGGCGAGCGCGGGCTGCTCGCGGGCGATCTGGGCGCGGCCATCGGGGAGGTGTGGGCGGAATGGCGGAGATGAGCGGCGAGCGCTTCACGGCGCGGCGGACCACGCGGTCGGCGGCGGCCACCCGCCGCCTCGGCGCGAGGCTGGGCGGGCTGCTCCGGCCCGGCGACGTGGTGGCGCTGGAGGGCGACCTCGGGGCCGGCAAGACGCAGCTCGTCCGCGGCGCCTGCGAGGGCGCGGACGTCCCGCCCGGCGAGGTCTCCAGCCCCACCTTCGCGATCGTCGCCACCTACGCCGGACGCATCCCGGTGCACCACGCCGACCTCTACCGGATCGCGGACGAGGACGAGCTGTACGGGACCGGCTTCGGCGACCTGGTGGGCGGGGAGGGCGCGCTGCTGGTGGAGTGGGCGGACCGCATCCCCGGGGCGCTCCCCGCGGAGCGGCTCACGCTGCGGCTCTCGCACGACGCCGCGCGGCCGGAGGTCCGGCACCTGGAGCTGGAGGGCGTCGGCGCGCGGCACGCGGCGCTGGCGCAAGCGCTGGTCGCGCCGCCGAGGCGCGCGCGGCGCCCGGCGCCCCGGACCGCGCGCACGGGCCGACGATCGCGCTGAGCGGGCGCGGGCCTCAGTCGAACGCGTGGCAGGCGAGGCAGAGCGGCTTCGGGCTCACGTCCGAGCCGTCCACGAGCACGTCGCCCTGCTGGTCCTCGTAGGTGCTCTCCACCCCCGGGATCACGCGCCGGCGGGCCGTCGTCGCCTGGGGCAGGAACAGGTGGAACCGCCAGCGCGAGCTCGCCGAGTGGCAGCTCCAGCAGTGGACCTTCCCGTCCGGCAGGGCCACGCCGCGCCGCTCCACCTCCGCGCGGGGCCGCAGCATGCCGGACGCGTCGGGGGCGTAGGTCACGTCCACGGGGTGTGCGGCGTGCAGGCGGGCCGCCTCCTCGTGGCACCCGACGCAGGTGGACACCGGCTCCGACAGCAGGCCGGCGTGGATCTCGTCCCAGCGGCCCGGTTCGGTCTGGGCCGGGGCGCGCGCCGGCGCGAACGCCGCCAGCGCGGACAGCACCGCGAGGATCGTCGGACGCATGGCCCCTCCGCACAGCGTCGAAGCGATCGGAACCTCGCCACGAGCGTACAGGGGGAAATCACCCGCGGCGGCCTCACGGCGGGGGTCGCGCGGGCGGGTCGAGCCGCCGCGCCTGCGATGCACGGGGCAGGGGGAAGCGCCGGGGCGGTCCCCGCGCGGAGGGGCTCAGGGCGCGTGCAGCGGCGCGTCAACCACCCGGATCCCGTCCTCGGTGGCGACGAAGCCTCCCTCGGGCACCTCGCTCCAAGGGGCTCGGCCGATCCGCTCGCTCGCCACCACGAACGCGTGGCGCGGCCCGGCGTCGCTCGCGGCGTGCAGCGTGCGGCCGCGGCGGCAGGCGGCGAGGAGCCGGCCGTCCGACACGAGGAAGGTGAGCGAGCTCGGCTTGGGCGACGGCACCGCGTCCGCGATGCGCAGCACGGCGTCGGTGGTGGCCGCGAGCGCCGCGCGCACCGCCTCGACGCCGGGCGCCTCGAGCCCGCCGCGCGCGCGCAGCCGGGTCAGGAACAGGTAGAAGCAGCGCTCGCTGTCGGTGTCGCCGCGGATGCGGCCGCGCAGGTCGGGGTCGATCTCGGCGAGGATCCGCTCGCGCACGTCCGGGGCGTCCTTGAAGCGGGCGACCGTCCCGTTGTGCGCGAACACCCAGCGATCGTGCACGAACGGGTGGGTGTTCTCGCGGAGCACCGGCCCGACGCTGGCCTCGCGCACGTGCGCGACCACCACCGCCGAGCGGATCTCGCGCCCCGCCTCGACGAAGGCGGCGTCGGCGTGGGCGGGGAGGATGCCCCGGCGCACGAGCGGCGACCCCTGCACGTACCAGGCGATCCCCCAGCCGTGCGGGTGCCGGTGCGACTGGAACCGGAGGGCGTTCTCTGCGCTGCAGAGCGGCTCGCAGGCATCGCGGCCGGGGTGGGCGTGCTGACCGAAGAGGCGGCACATCGCGGACGCAGGGAATCTAGCAGGGCGCCGCCCGCCGATCCAATCCGGGCGGGGGCGCGCCCGCCGCGGGGCGGGATCGCCTCGCGTGCTCGTCAGAGCGCCGCGTCCACCGGGGCCCCGAACGGCCGCGGGCGACCGGCGCCCAGCTCGAAGAACGCCACCTGCGCGTGCCGCCCGCGCACCGTGAGGATCGCGGCGGTGCGCGGCAGGCGGAAGCGGCGCGGCCCGGCGCTGCCCGGGTTCACGTACAGCGTGGGGCCGAGGCGCGCCGCGCCGGGGCGGTGGGAGTGGCCGTGGATGACGAGCTCGGGCGGATCGCGCGCGAGGAGCGGGCGCGCCGGCGGGCGGGGCCGGTCGCGCGGGCCGAGGTCGTGGACCACCAGCGCGCGCAGCGCGCCCAGCGCGAGCCGCACGGTCTCGGGCAGCGCGTCGAACGCGGGATCCCGGTCGTTGTTCCCGCGGACCGCGGCGACGGGCGCCACCTCCGCGAGCGCGTCCAGGATCTCCGGCCGGACCACGTCGCCGGCGTGGACCAGCAGGGCGCAGCCGCGGAACAGCGCGGGCAGGGCGGGGTCGAGCAGGCCGTGCGTGTCCGAGAGCAGCCCGACCCGCACGCGCACCTCAGCGGCAGTCCACCATCGCGGCGGACGGCGCCTCGTGCACCACCCGCCCGTGCTTCACCACCACGAGCGCGTGGTTCACGGCCATGTGCCAGGCCAGGTGCTCGGGCGAGCCGCAGCCCCACAACACGAGGTCGGCGTCGGCGCCGCGCGCGATGCGGCCCAGGTCCGGCTGGCGCAGCGCCCTCGCGCCGCCGGCGGTGAACGCGACCAGCGCCTCCGCGGGCGTCAGCCCGAGCTTCAGGCAGGCCAGCGACAGGGTGAGCCCGACGTTCTCGCTCATGGCGCTGCCGGGGTTCATGTTCGTGGCGAGCGAGACCGGCACGCCCGCCTCGAGCAGCCGCCGCGCCGGCGCGTACCGCTCCGACCCGAGGAACAGCGTCGAGAGGGGCAGCAGCCCGGCCACCACGCGCGCCTCCGCCAGCGCGGCGACCCCCGCGTCGTCCAGCTCCTCGAGGTGATCGGCGCTCGCGCAGCCGAGCTCCGCCGCCAGCCGCGCGCCGCCGCCCGCGGTGAGCTGCTCGGCGTGGACGCGCGGCACCAGCCCGCGGTCCTTCGCGGCCTGCAGCAGCCGCCGGGCCTCGTCGGGCGCGAAGGCGCCGTCCTCCACGAACACGTCGCAGAACACCGCCAGCCGCTCGCGCGCGACCTGGGGGATGAGCGCGGCGCACGCCTCGCGCACGAACGCGGCCCGGTCGCCGACCTGCTCCGGCGGCACCGCGTGGAACAGCAGCGTGGGCAGGATGGTCGCGTCTCCGCCGAGCGCGTCGCCGAGCTGGTGGACGATCCGCAGGAGCCGCAGCTCCTCCGGGGCGTCCAGGCCGTAGCCGCTCTTCACCTCGATGGTGGTGACGCCCTGGGCGATGAGGCGGCGGGCGCGGGCGGCGGCGTCCGCGAGCAGCTGCTCGTCCGGCGCGGCGCGGGTCGCGCGGGTGGTGACCGCGATCCCGCCGCCGGACAGCGCCACCTGCAGGTAGCTGCGCCCGGCGCAGCGGAGCGCGAACTCGCCCGCGCGCTCGCCCGCGAAGACCAGGTGCGTGTGCGAGTCCACCAGCCCCGGGGTGACGAGGCCGCCGCGGGCGTCGATCACCTGCGCGCCCCCCGCGTTCACCTCGGCCTCGAGATCGCGGTCGCGGCCGACCCACGCGACGCGCCGCCCCTCCACGGCCACCGCGGCCCCGGGGAGCAGGCCGGCGTCGGAGGGGCTGCGGTCGCAGGTGGCGACGACGGCGTTGCGGAGGACCAGGGTCGCGGTGGGGCGGCTCACGGGAGCTTGATACCCCGTTCCCGCGCGACGCGCTCGGCCTCCGGATAGCCCGCGTCCGCGTGACGGAGCACCCCCATGGCCGGGTCGCTGCGCAGCACCCGGGCGACGCGGCGCGCCGCCGCATCCGTCCCGTCCGCCACGATCACCTGGCCGGCGTGGAGGCTCCAGCCGATGCCCACCCCGCCGCCGTGGTGGAAGCTGACCCAGGACGCCCCGTTCACCGCGTTGACGAGCGCGTTCAGGATGGGCCAGTCGGCCACCGCGTCGGAGCCGTCCTTCATGGCCTCGGTCTCGCGGTTCGGCGAGGCCACCGAGCCGCAGTCGAGGTGGTCGCGGCCGATGACGATGGGCGCCTTCACCTCGCCCCGCCGCACCAGCTCGTTGAACGCCAGCCCGGCGCGATCGCGCTCGCCGTAGCCGAGCCAGCAGATGCGCGCGGGCAGCCCCTGGAACCGGACCTTGCGGGCGGCGAGGTCGAGCCAGCGGCGCAGGCCGGCGTTCTCCGGGAACAGCTCCATCACGGCGCGGTCGGTGCGCGCGATGTCGGCCGGGTCGCCGGACAGCGCCACCCAGCGGAACGGGCCCTTGCCCTCGCAGAACATGGGCCGGATGTAGGCCGGGACGAACCCGGGGTAGGCGAACGCGTCGGCGAGGCCCGCCTCCCGCGCCCCGGCGCGCAGGTTGTTGCCGTAGTCGAACACGTGGCTGCCCAGGCGGCGCATGGCCAGCATCGCCTCGACCTGCCGGGCCATCGACTCCTTCGCGCGCCGCACCACGCCCTCGGGGTCGCGGGCGCGGAGCGCGGGGAGGTCCGCGAGCGGGACGTCGGCGGGGACGTAGCCGTTCAGCGGATCGTGGGCGGAGGTCTGGTCGGTGACGAGGTCGGGCGCGACGCCGCGGCGGGCCAGCTCGGCGTACACGGTGGCGGCGTTGCCGACCAGGCCCACCGACAGCGGGCGCCGGTCGCGGCGCGCAGCCTCGAGCCGGGCGAGCGCGTCGTCCAGGTCGGCGGCGCGCGCGTCGAGGTAGCCGGTCGCGAGCCGCTTCTCGATGCGGGCCGGGTCCACGTCCACGCCGAGGAACGCCGCGCCGAGCAGCGTGGCCGCGAGCGGCTGCGCGCCGCCCATGCCGCCGAGGCCGCCGGACAGCACCAGGCGGCCGCCGAGGTCGTCGGTGCCGAAGTGCGTGCGGCCGGCCTGCGCGAACGTCTCGTAGGTGCCCTGCAGGATCCCCTGGCTGCCGATGTAGATCCAGGAGCCCGCCGTCATCTGCCCGTACATCATGAGCCCGCGCGCCTCGAGGTCCCAGAAGTGCTCCCAGGTGGCGAAGCGCGGGACCAGGTTCGAGTTCGCGATGAGCACGCGCGGCGCGTCGGGGTGCGTGCCGAGCACGCCCACCGGCTTGCCGCTCTGCACGAGCAGCGTCTCGTCGTCGCCGAGCGCCTTCAGCGCCGCGACGATGCGGCGGTAGCTCTCCCAGTCGCGGGCCGCCTTGCCGGTGCCGCCGTAGACCACCAGGTCCTCGGGCCGCTCGGCCACGTCCGGATCGAGGTTGTTCATCAGCATGCGGAGCGCCGCCTCCTGCACCCAGCCTCGGCAGGAGAGGGCGCTCCCTCGCGGTGCGCGGATCGCGTCCATGGGAGCCACCTCCGGCGCGAGAGCCTGGCCCGGGGCCGCGCCGGCCGCACCGCGAAAAACGGGGCCCGCCGCGGGCGCGCGCTGCTAGACTCCGCGCGCTCCATGAACGACCGCCTCTTCATCTCCGCCCTGCGGCTCCTGCCCAAGAACGCCCTCTCGCGCGCCGTCGGCGCGCTCACCCGCTGGCGCGCGCCGGTCCCGGTGCGCGTCGCCGCCATCCGGGCGTTCGCGCGGCGCTACGGGATCGACCTCTCGGAGTGCCCGGACCTCGACGTCTACCGGACCTTCGGCGAGTTCTTCGCGCGGCCGCTGCGGCCCGGGCTGCGGCCCATCGCGCCCGGGGAGCGGGTGGTGGCGTCGCCGGTGGACGGGGCGGTCTCGGAGACGGGTCGGGTCGAGGCCGGCCGCTTGGTGCAGGCGAAGGGCATCGACTACCCGGCCGCCGCGCTGCTGGGCGACGAGGCGCTCGCCGCCCGGTTCGCCGGCGGCGCCTACGCCACCCTCTATCTCGCGCCGAAGGACTACCACCGCATCCACTTCCCGCTGGGCGGGCGGGTGACCGGCTGGCGCTACGTGCCGGGGAAGCTCTGGCCGGTGAACCCGGCCTCGGTCCGCACCGTCCGCGGCCTGTTCGCGTTGAACGAGCGGCTCGTGACCGTGCTGGAGACGCCGCTCGGCGCCTGCGCGGTGGTGGCGGTGGGGGCCACGGTGGTGGGCCGGGTGTGCGCCTACTACGACCCGTCCATCCCCTTCACCAACCTGCCCGGCGCGGCGCCGCGCCGGCACGACTACGAGACGCCGATCCCGGTGGAGAAGGGGCAGGAGCTGGGGGCCTTCGAGATGGGCTCCACCGTGATCCTGCTCTTCGAGCCCGGAAAGGCGCGCCTCGACCCGCGGCTCGCGCCCGGGGTGCGGGTCCGGGTCGGCGAGCCGCTCGGCGGCGCGGCGTAGGCCGCGGCGCGCCGCCGGCCTGCCACCTCCCCGTGCATCACGCGCGGGGCTCTGGTATCCATGCCGGCGTGAAGATCAACGGCGTGAAGGGCATGAACGACGTCCTCCCCGCGGACGTCGCCCGCTGGCACGAGATGGAGGCGGTCGCGCGCGAGGTGTTCGCGCTGTACGGCTACCGCGAGGTGCGGACCCCGGCCGTGGAGCACGCGGCGCTGTTCGCCCGCGGCGTCGGCGAGGCCACCGACATCGTCAACAAGGAGATGTACGTCTTCGAGGACAAGGGCGAGGAGCTGCTCGCGCTGCGCCCCGAGGGCACCGCCGGCACGGTGCGCGCGTTCATCGAGCACGGCGCGTTCGTGGAGGGCCCGCAGAAGTGGTTCTACATGGGCCCGATGTTCCGGCGCGAGCGGCCGCAGAAGGGCCGCTACCGCCAGTTCCACCAGATCGGCTGCGAGGCGTTCGGCGTCGCCGAGCCGTACCTCGACGCGGAGCAGATCGCGCTGCTCGCCGACTACTTCGCGCGCCTGGGCGTGACCGCGGAGCTGAAGCTCAACTCGGTGGGCGATGCGCAGTGCCGCCCCGCCTACCTCGCCGACCTGAAGGCGTACCTGGTCGCGAACCAGGGCGCGCTCTGCGCCGACTGCAAGGACCGCATCGAGCGCAACCCACTCCGCGTGCTCGACTGCAAGGTCGAGTCCTGCCAGCCGGTGCTGGAGCAGGCGCCGCGGCTGCTGGAGCGGCTCTGCGAGCCGTGCCGGGCGCACTTCGACCAGGTGAAGGCCGGCCTCGACGCGCTCGGCGTCGCCTACCGCGTCGAGCCGCGGCTGGTGCGCGGGCTCGACTACTACGTGCGCACCGCGTACGAGTTCACCTCCGACGCGCTCGGGTCCCAGTCCGCCGTCGCGGGTGGCGGCCGGTACGACCGGCTGGTCGAGACGCTCGGCGGCCCGCCCACGCCGGGCATCGGCTTCGCCCTCGGCGAGGAGCGCCTCTCGATGATCCTGGAGAAGGTGGGCCGCGCCGCGCCGGAGCGGCGGCCGGCGGTGTTCTTCGTCAGCGCGGACGCGACCGGCGCGCTCGAGGCGCTGCGGCTCGCGGCCGGGCTGCGGCGGGCAGGGATCGCCTGCGAGCTCGATCCGCGCGGCGGCAAGCTGAAGGCGCAGTTCAAGCAGGCGGAGCGGGTCGGCGCGCGGTGGGCGGTGGTGCTCGGCGGCAACGAGGTCGCGACCGGGCAGGCCAAGCTGAAGGACCTGCAGACGCGCGAGGAGACGCCGGTGGCGCTCTCGGAGCTCGCCGCGCGGGTCTCGGGGTAGCCGCCATGCCGCTCGCGCCCCTCGCCGCGCTCGCGCTCGCCCTCGCCGCCGCGCCCGGGCCGGCCCCGACGACCGCCCCGAAGCCTGCCTCGACGCCGGCGTCGGCGCGGGCACCGGCCAGCGGCGGCGCCGCCGCCGGTCCGGTCGTGCTGGAGGTCACCGCGGACCGCGGCGTCGCGGCCGCGATCGTCGGGGCCGTGACCGAGCGGCTGTGCGCGGCGGTGGCCGAGGCGGCCCGCGCCGACGCGATCTGTCCGGACGGCGCCCCCGAGCTGGACGTGGTGGCGCGCGCCGAGGCGCTCGGCGCCTGCCAGGGCGAGGACTGCCCGCGGACGGTGGGCGAGGCGCTCGAGGCCGGTCGCCGCGTCCTGGCGCGCCTGGAGCGTGACGCGTCGGGCGGGCTGCGGATCACGGTCCGGCTGCTCGGCGCCGCGGGCGTGCCGGTGGCCTCGGCGGCGGCGCCGCTGCCGGAGGACGTCGAGCCGCTGCTCGCGCGCGCGGCGTCGCTCGTCCCCGGGCTGTTCGAGGCGCGCGGCGCCGGGGCTCGCTGATGCGGCTGGTGGTGGTCGCCGGGCCGACCGCGTCCGGCAAGACCGCGCTCGCGATCGCGCTGGCGCGTCGGCTCGGCGGCGAGATCGTCAACGCCGACTCGCAGCAGGTCTACCGCGGGCTCGACGTCGGGACCGCCAAGCCCACCGCCGAGGAGCGCGGCGCCGCCCCGCACCACCTGCTCGACCTCGTCGAGCCGGGGGAGGGGATGGACGCGGCCCGCTTCGCGGCGCTCGCGGATGCCGCCATCGCCGGGATCGCCGCGCGCGGACGCGTGCCCATCGTGGCGGGAGGCACCGGGCTGTACGTCCGGGCCCTCCTGCACGGCGTGGTGGAGGCGCCCGGGCGAGACCCGGCGCTCCGGGCGGCGCTGGAGGAGGAGGCGGCGCGACTGGGCCGGCCGGCGGTCCACGCCCGGCTCGCCGCCGTGGACCCCGCCGCGGCGGAGCGCATCCGGCCCAACGACCTGGTGCGGGTGGTGCGCGCGCTGGAGATCGCCGCCGGCGGCCGCACGCCCTCCGAGCTCTACCAGGCGCACGCGTTCCGCGAGGACCGCTACGACGCGGCGCTGCTCGCGCTCGACCCGCCGCGCGCCGAGCTGCACGCGCGCATCGACGCGCGCGTCCGCGCGATGTTCGCGGGCGGCCTGCTCGACGAGGCGCGCGCGCTCGAGGCGCGCTTCGTCGGCGCGCTGCCGGCCCGGCTCCCCATCGGCTACGCGGAGGCGGCGGCGCACCTGCGCGGCGAGCTCGATCTGGAGGAGGCCATCCGGCGCGTCCAGGTGGCGCACCGCCGCTACGCGCGCCGCCAGGTGATCTGGCTCCGCAGGGAGCGCGGCGTCGCCTGGATCGCGCCGCCGCACGACGTCGAGGCGCTGTCGCGCCGAGTCCTGGAGCCGCGACCTCCCGCGATCCGGTGACCCGCGATCGCGGCACACGTCGCAGCCGATTTCGCCACACCCGCCTGATCTTCGTCACTCCGGCACACAGTCGACTACAGTGCGGCCGCTGTCTCACGTTCCACGGGGGCGAAATATGCGTCGAGTGAAGTTCGGGTTGATGGCGGCTGTCCTGATGATTCTCCTGGGCGCGCGCTCCGCGTCCGCGCGCGAGGCCTGGGGCTACCTGGTCTGCGAGTCCGATCCCAGCGTGGCGGTCCCGGGGGCCGTGCTGACGTTCACGCAGGGTAGCGTCGTGTCCACGTCGTACGCGCCGACGGGCGCCGACGGCTGGTACGGGTTCATGCTGTATCCGGGCAACTTCGGCCTGTGGAGCGTCAGCATCGACCTGACCGCACAGGGCGGCTCCGCGAACTACGATGCCGGTCAGGTCAACATCGTGGAGACCTCGCCGCTGTCGTTCGTGCCGACCATCACGATCCCCGCGGGCATCATCCCGCTGTGCGGCGGCACGCCGCCGCCGCCCGTGTGCGAGGAGCTGTCCGGCGTCGAGGACGGCTCGACGTTCTGCGGCAACCTCGGCAACCCGCGGAACGAGTGCGCCTACTTCGGCCTCGTGCCCGCCGGCAAGGACGACGGGCTCACCGGTCAGAGCCACGAAGCGTCGATGGACGCCGACCTGGCGCTGGTGAAGGCCGGCACCTGCTACAAGGTGTACGTGGGCGTGAGCGCCGGTGACACGCTGGCCACGCCGAATGGTCAGGCCATCTCGCACGTCACCTACTGCAGCTGCGAGTAGCGCTTCCAAGCCGCCGAACCCAGCCGCGCACGCTCCGGTCCCGGGGCGTGCGCGGTGTCGTTTCCGGAGGCCGCGCGGGCGTGCTTTCGGTTGGCGCGGCGCGTCGAAAAGCGCTGAGAAGCCGGTGGGCTGCGCGCGTGCGTTCCGGCGGCGCCGTGCTATAAGCCGTCCGTGTCCAAGCCAGCCTACGCCCTCGACTTCGAGCGCCCGCTCCTCGCCCTCGAGTCCAAGATCGCCGAGCTGAAGGAGCTCTCCGGCGGCGCCAAGGTCGACTTCAGCGAGGAGATCCAGAAGCTCGAGAAGAAGGCCCGGAAGCTCCAGGCCGAGATCTTCAGCGACCTCGACCGGTGGCAGACCGTCCAGCTCGCCCGGCACCCGCAGCGCCCGTACACCCTCGACTACCTGAGGGAGCTGTTCACCGACTTCTTCGACATCGAGGGCGATCGTCGCTTCTCTGCCGACCACTCGATCGTGTCCGGGTTCGCCCGCTTCGACGGCGAGCCGGTGGTGGTCATCGGCCACCAGAAGGGCCGGAGCACCAAGGAGAACATGCTCCGGAACTTCGGCATGCCGCGGCCGGAGGGCTACCGCAAGGCGCGCCGCCTGTTCGACCTCGCCAACCGGTTCCGCAAGCCGGTCATCACCTTCATCGACACGCCGGGCGCCTACCCCGGCATCGGCGCCGAGGAGCGGGGCCAGGCCGAGGCCATCGCGGTGAACCTCGAGGTGATGTCGTCGCTGGAGGTGCCGGTCATCGCCATCGTGATCGGCGAGGGCGGCTCCGGCGGCGCGCTCGCGCTCGGCGTCGCGAACCGCGTGCTCATGCTGCAGTACTCGATCTACTCGGTCATCTCGCCGGAGAGCTGCAGCGCCATCCTCTACCGCGATCCGACGAAGGCGCAGAAGTCGGCGGACGCGCTCAAGCTCACGGCGCGCGACCTGGCCGGCTTCGGGATCACCGACGAGCTCGTCCCGGAGGCGCCCGGCGGGGCGCACCGCGACCCGGTGCTCACCGCCAAGAACGTGGGCGACGCGCTCCGCCGCCACCTCGCCGAGCTCCGGAAGCTGTCGCCCGAGCAGCTCGTCACCGACCGGTACCGCAAGTTCCGGGCGATGGGCGTGTTCACCTCGGAGGAGTGACGGCGCCGAGCGGGATCCGCTCCTCCGGCGCGCCCTCCGGTCCCGCCCGCAGCACCGCGTAGGAGCCGGTCCGGGGCCGCGCGGCGCGCACCGCCGGCTCCACCGCGGCCCAGAGCGCCCGCGCGTCGGGGCCGGCCAGGTGCAGCACGCAGAAGCCGTCGCGCCACTCGTCCCGGACCAGCCGGCCCGCGCCGCCCGCCAGCCGCTCCATCAGCGCGTACTCGAGATCGCGGAGCCGCTCGCGCTCCGCCCGCGAGCCGTGCGGCCGCTCGTCCAGCCGGAGGTGGACGGACACCGGCTGCTCCGGCGCCGTCGCCGCGCCGGGGATGGCGACGAGCAGGGCGGCCAGGCCGGCGGCGACGGCGTGCACCCCGGGATCGTGACGCCGGAGCCGGCCGGCGCCAGTCCGCGATGGGGGACCTCGGCGCGGTCGCGCCTCCCGGCGGACAGGGGTATAACGGTTCGCCCATGCCCGTCCCCCAGGGCTCCTCGAGCCCCGCACCCGCGCACCGCCCCTTCATCGTCGCGATCGACGGGCCGGCCGGCGCGGGCAAGTCCACCGCCTCGCGGCAGCTCGCCGCGCGGCTCGGGTTCGCCATGGTGGACACCGGCGCCATCTACCGGACCGTGGCGCTCGCCGCGACGCTCCGCGGGATCGCGCTCGACGACGACGCCGGCCTGGGCCAGCTGCTCCCGCTGCTCGCCATCCGCTTCGCGCCCTCCGGGCAGCCCGGCGGCGGCCAGCGGGTCCTCCTCGGCGAGGAGGACGTGTCGGTGGAGATCCGCACCCCGCCCATGTCGCTCGGGGCGAGCAAGGTGTCGGCGCGGCCGGTGGTGCGGGCCGGGCTGCTCGAGCTGCAGCGCCGGCTCGCGCTCGCCGCGGAGAACCGCGGGGCGGTGCTCGAGGGACGCGACATCGGCACGGTGGTGTTCCCGGACGCCGACGCCAAGTTCTTCCTGGTCGCGACGCCCGAGGAGCGGGCGCGGCGGCGCCACGCCGAGCTGCTGGCGAAGGGCGACGGCTCCACCTTCGAGGAAGTGCTCGCCGACCAGCTGAAGCGCGACCGGCAGGACTCGGAGCGCGAGATCGCCCCCCTCCGTCCGGCGGAGGACGCGGTGGTGGTGGACACGAGCGGCACGCCGCTCGAGGCGGTGGTGGACGCGCTCGCCCGCGAGGTGCGCGCGCGCCAGCGCCGGCGCGGGCGCGCCGGGGGCCGGCCGTGAGCGAGGGCGAGCGCACCTACGGGCCGAAGGAGTGCGGGACCTGCCGGCTGTGGCGGCCCATCCTGGAGGACGCGCGCGGCCCCATCGGCCCGTGCCGCCTGGGCGTGCGCACCGGCGACTTCCCGGGCACCGCGCCCGTCTGCGAGCGTTACCTGTCCCGCGAGGCCGCCATCCCCTCCGCGCCGCCGCCCGAGCCGGCGCGCCGCCGCGCGCGCGCGCCCGGGCCGAGCGTGGTCGTGCACCGCGCCCCGGGCCACGGCACGCCCGCGCCGTCGCCCACCACCTCCGTCCCCTTGCCCGAGGAGCTGACCGACATGACGCGAGAGGAGTTCGCCCAGGCCATCCGCGAGGCGCTGCGCGAGGACGTGCCCGTCCCGCTCGCGCCCAAGTGGGAGGGCGGCACGGTGGTGCTGAAGCCCGGGGATCCCGGCACCGCGCCCAAGGAGATCCCGCTCGACAGCCTGTTCCACAAGATCGTGATGATCCGCGACCGGCTGCGGGTGCTGGAGCAGAAGGTCAACGCCACCGACAAGCTGACGGACGCCGAGAAGGTGGAGCTGCAGCAGTACGTGACGCGGTGCTACGGCTCGCTCACGACGTTCAACGTGCTGTTCAGGGACGAGAAGGACCGCTTCGTCGGCGAGAAGGCCTGAGAGCACGTGACCCCATCCCCTCCCGTCGCCGCGGCGGCCGATCCGCGTCGCATCGCGTCGTTGCTCCTCCCTCACATGCCTCGGGGCATGCTCGGTCGTCGCGCCTCGCGCTGCTCGCGTCTCGACCGCCTGGCTCGGTCCGGGGATGGATTCACGCGCTCTGAGCGCCCATCGCGGGCGGCGCCGGCCGCTCGCGCGGCCGTCGCGAGCCGCGCGATCGCGGGACGGCACGCGGAGCGCGGCGCGGCTCAGTTGCCGTGGTGGTGGTGGTCCTCCCAGCCCCGATCCCCGGCCTTGCCGCAGAGGTTCGGCAGCCCGGGCCAGGTGGGGTTGAGCGCCTCGCGGATCGGCGCGCGGGCGGTCGCGGCCTCGAGGTGGGCGCGGTACGCGGCGGCGTCGGGATCCTTCGCCCGCTCGGCCACCTCGAGCGCGGTCCGGAACGCGCCCTTCGCCTCCTCGAGCCGGTCCGCGCGCACCAGCGCCATGCCCAGCACGTCGTGCGCCGCCGCGCTGGCCGGGTGCCAGGCCGCGTTCTGCCGCAGGGCGCGGATGCCGTCGTCGAGCTTCCCGTCGCGGATCGCCTGGCGGCCGGCGGCGTCCACGACCGGCTCGGGCGGCCGGACCGTCCAGCCGAGCCGCTCCGACAGCCTCGCGTAGTGGCGCTCGACCGCGGGGAGCCCGCCGCCGGGCCCGACCGCGCCAGCCGGGGCGGGCATCATCCACCCGGCGAACACCTCCTTGAAGCCGCGCGTGGCGCCCTCGAGCACCACCGACCCGTGATCCTCCTCCGGCAGCTCCACCGCCGCGACCTGCAGGCCGCTGGCGCCGCGCACCGTCCGCACCAGCGCCTGCGCCTGCTTCGCCGCCGCCGGGCCGTCGTTCGGCGAGACGATCACCATCACGCCGCGCGGCCCGCGGCCGCCTGCCAGCGCCTCGCGGGCGCGCCGCACCGGCTCGTCGCCGTTCCAGGTGAGCGTCGGCGCCAGCGCCAGCGTCGCCTGGAACAGGCCGGGGCGCGCCAGCTGCGCGTGCACCGCGAGCAGCCCACCCAGCGAGTGCCCCACCAGCATGCGAAACGGCTCGGTCCGGTAGGAGCGCTCGACGTGCGGGATGAGCTCGTCCTGCAGGAACGACAGGAACCGGTCGCCGCCGCCGGCGGTCTTGAACGCGGCCGGCGGCGCGCCCTCGAACCTGCCCGGCGACGGGGTGAGGTCGCGCACCCGGTCGGCGTGGTCGATCCCGACCAGGATCACCTCCGGCATGCGCCCGTTCTGCGCGAGGAACCGCGTCACGGTGGCGAGCAGGGCGAGGCTGGGGCTCCCGTCGGTGAAGTAGACCACCGGGTAGCGCCGGCCGGAGGTGGCGTAGCCGGGCGGCGCGAGCACCACGAAGCTGCGCTCCTCGCCGAGCACCGCCGAGCGGATCCGGAACGCGCCGGAGGGCTCCGGCGTCGCGGGCGCCGCGGCGGCCGCGTCGGGCGGGGCGGCGGACGAGGCGGCCGCGGTTGCGGCGGCAGGGGCGGGCGTGGGGCCGGGCGACGCAGCCGGAGGAGCGGGGGGAGTGGTCGCCTGCGCCGCGGCAGCGCTTGCGAGGGTGAGCGCCGCCAGGGAGGCCACGACTCGTCCGAGGGTTCGCATCGCCAGTCCTCCAGCGGGGGTCCTGTGCCGAGAGGCCCGCCCCGGGAACTTCGTGACTCCGAGTAGAGGGGACAACCCCGGCGGTGCGCCACGGATGGAGGGGTCGGGTGGCTGGCCGTCGCAGGGCGCGCCGTTATATAGAGGCGCCGTGGACGTCAAGATCGCGAAGACCGCCGGGTTCTGCTGGGGTGTGCGCCGCACCGTCGACAAGGTGATGGAGGTCGCCGACCAGCACCGGGCCCCCGTCGTCACCCTCGGGCCCATCATCCACAACCCCCAGGCGGTCGCCCGCTTCAGCGAGAAGGGCGTCGGGACCGTGAACGGGATCGGCGAGGTGACCGACGGGACCACCGTCGTGGTCCGCACCCACGGCGCGGTCCGCGAGGAGCTGGAGCGCGCCGAGGCGCGCGGGCTCGAGGTGGTGGACGGCACCTGCCCCTACGTGAAGTACCCGCAGGCCATGGCCCAGCGCCTCTCGCGCGAGGGCTACCACATCGTCATCGTCGGGGACGCGAACCACGCCGAGATCAAGGGCGTCATCTCGTACTCCGAGCAGCCGTGCACGGTGGTGAAGCCGGGCGGCCCGGTCCCCGAGATCAAGGCGAAGAAGGTCGCGGTCATCGCCCAGACCACCTGCATCGGCGCGGAGTTCGAGAGGGTGGTGGGCGTCCTGGCCCTCCGGCACAAGGAGGTCCGGGCCGTGAACACCATCTGCAACGACACCGAGGAGCGCCAGGCGGACGCCCGGGCGCTCGCCAGCGAGGTCGACGCGGTGGTGGTGGTGGGCGGGAAGAACAGCGCCAACACGCGCCACCTCGCCGAGATCTGCCGCGCCATCCAGCCGCGCACCTGGCACGTCGAGACCGAGGCCGAGCTCGAGGCGGCCTGGTTCGAGGGGTGCCGCGTGGTCGGCCTTTCGGCGGGGGCATCGACGCCGGACTGGGTGGTCGAGGGGGTGGCGGCCTGGCTGCGGGTCCTCCGCTAGCCGGGGCCCGCCTTGACGCTGCAATTTCAGACGTGTAGCGTGCGCACTCCGTAATCCGGAATGTAGGCCGGGGTACGCCCGGCGCGCGACGGCTCCTCGATCCCCGGGGGCGCGGCGCGAAGCACCAGACCCAGGGGGCAACGCAGTGGCAACGCCGGCACGATCCAGCCCCGAGCTTCGACGGGCGCCGGCGCTTCCCGGAAAAAGGTTGGCCTAACCGAATGGAGAATCAGACTCCCCGCACGCCCGACGTCGAGACCGAGGACTTCGCGACGCTCTTCGCCGCGAGCGAAGCCAGCGCCGGTCCGATCGAGGAGGGCAAGGTCGTCAACGGCACCGTCATCCAGCTGACCAAGGACTACGCCGTCATCGACATCGGCTACAAGTCCGAAGGCCAGGTGCCCATCTCCGAGTTCTCGACCGCCCCCGGCGGCGAGCCCGCGGTGAAGGTGGGCGACAAGGTCGAGGTGCTCGTCGAGTCCCGGGAGAACGACACCGGGATGGTCGTCCTCTCCAAGGAGAAGGCCGACAAGATGCGCATCTGGGACGAGATCTCCGCCGCGTGCGAGCGCGACGAGCTCGTCGAGGGCGTGATCGTCGGGCGCGTGAAGGGCGGCCTCTCCGTCGACATCGGCGTGAAGGCGTTCCTCCCCGGTTCGCAGGTCGACATCCGGCCGGTCCGGAACCTGGACAAGCTGATCGGCGAGAAGTTCAAGTTCAAGGTCATCAAGTTCAACAAGAAGCGCGGGAACATCGTCCTGTCGCGCCGGGTCCTCCTCGAGAAGGAGCGCGAGGAGCTGAAGAAGGAGACCCTGAAGAACCTGAAGGAGGGCGCGATCCTCAAGGGCGTGGTCAAGAACCTCACCGACTACGGCGCGTTCATCGACCTGGGCGGCATCGACGGCCTGCTGCACGTCACCGACATGAGCTGGGGCCGCATCGGCCACCCGTCGGAGATGTTCGAGGTCGGCCAGGAGGTCCGCGTCGTCGTCCTGAAGTTCGACCCGACCTCCGAGCGCGTCAGCCTGGGCCTGAAGCAGATCCAGGAGGACCCGTGGCACCGCGCCGACGAGAAGTATCCGGTCGGCACGCGCGTCAAGGGCAAGGTGGTCTCGCTCACCGACTACGGCGCGTTCATCGAGCTGGAGCAGGGCGTCGAGGGCCTCGTCCACGTCTCGGAGATGAGCTGGACGAAGCGGGTGAAGCACCCCTCGAAGCTGGTCAACGTGGGCGATCAGGTCGAGGCGGTGGTGCTCGACATCGACCCGAAGGCCAAGCGGATCAGCCTCGGCATGAAGCAGATCGAGGCGAACCCCTGGACGCTGCTCGAGGACAAGTATCCGATCGGCACGACGATCCGCGGCGAGGTCCGCAACGTCACCGACTTCGGCATCTTCGTGGGCGTCGAGGAGGGCATCGACGGCCTCGTGCACGTGTCCGACATCTCCTGGACCGAGCGCATCAAGCACCCGGGCGAGAAGTTCAAGAAGGGTGACGTGGTCGAGGCGGTGGTGCTCAACATCGACGTCGAGAACGAGCGCTTCAGCCTCGGCATCAAGCAGGCGCACGTCGACCCGTGGACCACGCTCTCCGAGCGGCACCCGGTGGGCGCCCGCGTGAAGGGCCGCGTCACCAAGGTCACCGACTTCGGCGCGTTCGTGGAGATCGAGCCGGGCATCGAGGGCCTGGTGCACGTGTCCGAGATGAAGGACGAGCGCGTGGAGAACCCGCGCGACGTCGTGCAGGAGGGCCAGGAGGTCGAGGTCAAGGTCATCGACATGGACCTCCAGGACCGCAAGGTCGCCCTCTCCATGAAGGCGGTCAACCGCGACGGCGGCGAGGACGACTACCGCGAGTACCTGCGCCGCCAGGGCGACGGCCGCGCCCGCCTCGGCGACCTGATGGAGAAGTTCAACCGCCGCAAGTAGCCTCGCGGCGGTCCGGAGCACCGGCGGGCGGCCTGCGCGAGCGGGCCGCCCGCTTCATTTTTGCCGGTTGCGACCCCCCCGGCCGCGTGCTTACCTGACCCGACCATGAACCCCAGCGATCCCAACGAGCCCCTCCCCACCACGCCGGTCGGCCCGCAGGAGCCGCAGCCCGGGGCGACCGGGCCGGGATCGCCCGCGCGGCCGGAGCCGCCGCGCTGGGGCGCGCCGCCCCCGCCGCCGCCGAGCTGGGGCCCGCCGCCCGGCCCGCCGCCGCCGCCCGCGAGCTGGGGCGCGCCCCCGCCCGGCATGCCGCCGCAGCCGCCGCCGCGCCGCGATCGCCTGGCGCTCGGCATCGTCGCCTTCATCTTCGGCGGCCTGTTCCTGGTGTTCTTCGGGTTCCTGCTGCTGGCGTTCGGCGCGGTGCGGGGCGAGTCCCCGCGCCTCGGCTCCGGTCCGCGCGTCGGCGTCATCGACGTGAAGGGCACCATCGGCGGCGGCGAGCGCGACGAGACCGAGGACATCCTGAAGCGCATCCGCCGGTTCGCCGAGGACGGCGATCTCAAGGCGGTGGTGATCCGGGTGGACTCTCCCGGCGGCTCGGTGGGCGCCAGCCAGGAGATCCACGACGAGGTGAAGCGCCTCGCGCAGAAGAAGGTCGTGGTCTGCTCGATGGGCAACCTGGCCGCCTCGGGCGGCCTGTACGTGTCGGTGGCCTGCCCGAAGATCGTCGCGAACCCCGGCACGCTCACCGGCTCGATCGGCGTCATCAGCCAGTTCCCGAACGTGAAGGATCTCGCCGAGAAGCTGGGGGTGAAGGTCGAGACGGTGAAGACCGGCAAGCTGAAGGACGCCGGCAACCCGTTCCGCGACATGACGCCGGAGGACCGCGCCTACTGGCAGGGGCTGGTCGAGAACACGCTGGGCCAGTTCGTGAAGGCGGTGGCCGAGGGGCGCAAGCTCGACGAGGCGAAGGTGCGCGCCATCGCCGACGGCCGCGTGCTCACCGGCGCGCAGGCGAAGGAGGCCGGGCTGGTGGACCAGCTCGGCAACTTCTACGACGCGGTCGAGCTGGCGAAGCAGGAGGCGAAGCTGAGCGGCGAGGCGGTGCTGGTCTACCCGCCCGACGAGCACGGCCGGTTCCTCGAGCAGCTCATGGGCGGCGCGGCCGGCGCGGTGGCCGACGCGGTCGCCACCCGGGTGGCGCAGGGCGCGGCCGACGCGCGGCAGCCCGGCGTCTACTTCCTCGCGCGGTAGCGGCGCGCGCCGCAAGGAGACTCCCGTGCAGCAGCCGCTCTGGGCCCCGTGGCGCATGGAGTTCATCCGGTCCGAGAAGCCGGCCGGGTGCATCTTCTGCGACTTCCCCGCGGCGCCGGAGGCGGCCGACCGCGGCAACCTGGTGGTGCACCGCTCGGCGCACGCGTTCACCTGCCTGAACCGGTTCCCGTACAACTCCGGGCACGTGATGGTGATCCCGCGCGCGCACGTCGCCGACCTCGGCGCGCTCGGGCCGGCGGAGTGGGCCGACCTGCAGGAGGAGCTGCGCCGCGCCGCCGCCGTCGTGAAGGCGGTCTACCGGCCGGACGGCATGAACGTCGGCATGAACCTGGGTCGCGCCGCCGGCGCGGGGATCGCCGACCACCTGCACTGGCACGTGGTGCCGCGCTGGATCGGCGACAACAACTTCATGCCGGTGCTGGCCGACAACCGCGTGGTCGTGGAGGCGCTCGACGAGGCCTGGCAGCGGCTGCACGCCGGGTTCGCCGCGCTGGGCCCGTGACGCAGCTCTGGCTCGCGCTCGCCGCCGGCTCGCTCGCCGCGATCGTGGCGATCCTGCTCGCGGAGCGCCTGCGCCGGCGCCGCGACGAGGCGCAGGCCTACCTGAAGGGCGTCCGCTCCATCGTGCAGGGCGACCCGGACGCCGCCATCGAGGCGCTCTCCGACGCCGCGCGCCTGGGCACGCCCGAGGCGGTGGACACCTACCTGGCGCTGGGCGCGCTGTTCCGGCGCGAGGGCGACCTCGCCCGTGCGGTGCGCCTGCACCGGAACATGCTGCTCGGCCGCGGGCTCGACCCGGCGCGGCGCGCCGAGGTGGAGCGCGAGCTGGCCGAGGACTACCGGCGGAGCGGCATGCTCGCCGAGGCCGCCGAGCTGTACGCCCGGCTGGCGGAGGGCGACGGGGATCGCGCCGCGGCCGAGGGGCTGCGCGACGTGAGGGTCGAGCAGGGCGACCTGGCGGGCGCGGTGGCGCTGCAGCGGCGCCTCGGCCCGGGCGACGGAGACCCGGTGCTGGCGCACCTGCTCGCGGCGCAGGCGCGCGAGGCGCTGCGCGGCGACCCGGCGCAGGCGGCGGCGCTCGCGCGAGAGGGGCTGGCGGCGCACCCGCGCAGCGCGGACGCCTGGATGGCGCTCGCCGAGGCGGAGGCCGCCGCGGGCGCGACCGCCGCAGCCCTGGACGCTGCGGGCCGCTCGCTCGAGGAGGACCCGCGCGCCGCGCTGCTGGCGTGGCCGGCGCTCGCCGCGGTGCCGGACGCCGCGGCGGCCGAGGCGTTCGCGGCGGCCCGCGCGGCCGCGCGCCCGGACGACCCGGCCCTGCACCTGCTGCACGGCCGCGCGCTGCACCGCTGCGCGCGGAACCCGGAGGCGGTGGCGGCGCTGCGCCTGGCGCTGGAGCGCGACCGGGTGGGCGAGGTGTCGCTGGCGATGCGGGAGCTGCTGCACCAGGCCGCCGCGCCGGGCCCGGACGACCTCGCCGCCCGCCACGACCTGCTGGTCGCGGCGCTGCTCCGCCGCGGCAAGGCCCCGCGCTGCGAGCGCTGCGGCTCCGACGCACCGTCGCGCGCGTGGCGGTGCCGCCGCTGCGGCGCGTTCGACGCCTATCCCTGAGCAAGCTCCGGCCCGCGCGCGGCCCGGCGCTTGCTTCCGGCGCGCGCCCCCGGTAGAGAGACCCCTTCCTATGGTCCGTGATCGCGTCATCGAACTCTTCCGCAAGGCGCTCGCCCAGGGCGCCGACGACGGGCGCTGGCCGGCGGCGGGCGCCGGCTTCTCGGTGGAGGCGCCGCGCGACCCGAAGCACGGCGACTTCGCGGTGAACGCCGCCATGGTGCTGGCGAAGCAGGCGGGCAGGCCGCCGCGCGAGCTGGCGCAGGCGATCGTCGAGGCGGTGCGCGCGGCCGACACCGCCGGCGACCTGGCCGGCCTGGAGATCGCCGGCCCCGGCTTCATCAACGTGCGGCTCTCCCCGGACCTGTGGCTGCGCACGCTCGCGCGCGCGGTCGCGGAGGGCCCGGACTACGGCCGGACCGCGGTGGGGCAGGGGAAGAAGGTCATCGTCGAGTACGTGTCGGCCAACCCGACCGGCCCGATGCACGTCGGGCACGGGCGCAACGCGGTCGTGGGCGACGGCGTCCAGGGCCTGCTGCGCTGGGCCGGCTTCGACGTCACCCGCGAGTACTACGTCAACGACTACGGCGCGCAGGTGCAGACGCTGGCGCGCTCGGTCCACCTCCGCTACCAGGAGCTGCACGGGCGGACCGTGACCATGCCGCCCAAGAGCTATCCGGGCGAGTACGTGAAGGACATCGCCGCCGGCCTGAAGGCCGAGTACGGGGCGAGGTTCCTGGACGCGCCCGAGGCCGAGTGGCTCACGCTGTTCCGCGACCACTCGGTCCAGCACGTGCTCGGGATGATCCGCGGGGACCTCGCCGCGGTGAACATCTCGTTCGACCGCTGGTCGTCGGAGAAGGCGCTCTACGAGTCGGGCACGGTGGACCGCTTCCTCCGCTTCCTGGAGGAGAAGGACCTCGTCTACGTCGGCAAGCTGCCGCCGCCGAAGTCGAAGAAGGGGCAGCCGCCGCCGCAGCCGCAGCCCGAC
Source organism: Anaeromyxobacter dehalogenans 2CP-1 (assembly GCF_000022145.1). Classification (NCBI taxonomy): domain Bacteria; kingdom Pseudomonadati; phylum Myxococcota; class Myxococcia; order Myxococcales; family Anaeromyxobacteraceae; genus Anaeromyxobacter; species Anaeromyxobacter dehalogenans. The sequence continues at coordinate 2,689,178 of NC_011891.1, read as the reverse complement.
GAGGAGGGCGTGACCGCGGCCGAGGACCTCACGCTGTTCCGCTCGTCGGCGTACGGCGACGAGGTGGACCGGCCGGTGAAGAAGGCGGACGGGACGCCCACCTACTTCTGCGCGGACATCGCGTACCACTGGGACAAGCGCCAGCGCGCGGACGCGCTGGTGGACGTGCTCGGCGCCGACCACGGCGGCTACGTGCCGCGGCTCGAGGCGGCGATGGAGGCGCTGGGCGCCTCGCGCAAGGACCTGCACGTCGTGCTGATCCAGATGGTCAGCCTGATGCGCGGGGGCGAGTCGGTGAAGATGTCGAAGCGCGCCGGCACGCTCGTGTCGCTGCGGGAGGTGGTCGACGAGGTGGGGCGCGACGCGACCCGCTTCATCTTCCTCACCCGGCGCTCCGACGCGCCGCTCGACTTCGACGTCGAGCTCGCCAAGCGGCAGACGCTCGACAACCCGGTCTTCTACGTCCAGTACGGGCACGCGCGCCTGGCGGCCATCTTCCAGAAGGCGCGCGAGGCCGGGCACGCGGTGCCCGACTTCGACCTCGAGGCCGCGCGGACGCTCGCCTCGCCGGAGGAGCAGGACCTCATCCGCCGCATCGCCGCGTTCCCGGACATGCTCGCCGCCGCCGCGCTCGCCTACGAGCCGCACCGGGTGGCGTTCTACCTCCAGGAGACCATCGCCGCGTTCCACTCCTGGTACACGCAGGGGAAGAAGAGCGGCGAGAAGGTCATCGGGCCCGACCCGGTCAAGACCGCGGCGCGCCTGTTCCTGTGCCGCGCCCTGAAGCAGGTGCTCGCGAACGGCCTGGCGGTCCTGGGCGTCTCCGCGCCGGATCGGATGGAGAGTCCGGAAACTCGCGATATCGCGGACGACGTCTAGAATCCAGGCTGCCGCGGTTCGCGCCCCCGGTCCTCGCGGCGCGCGCCCGTCTCCGCGGCGGGGTGACGTCCATGCGCGAAGAGAACGTCCGGAGCCGTGAGAAGTTCGAGCTGTCCCTGGACGGCCGCCAGATCGCGTCGATCGTGGTCGGCGCGCTCGTGATCCTGGGCGTCATCTTCGTCCTCGGCCTGAACGTGGGCCGGCAGATGGCCGCCCGGCAGGCGGAGGCGGTCCGCGGCTCCGGCGACCTGGACGCGCTCGACCGCGTCCCGGTGGCGGCCCCGGCCCCGGCCCGGAACGACCTGACCTTCTACGACCAGCTCCCCAAGGGGAAGCCGTCGGCGCCGCCGCCGGTCGAGGCGCGCCCGGCGCCCGCCCCGGCGGCCGCGCCCGCTGCCGCGCCCGCTGCCGCGCCTGCGCCGTCCGCCACGGCCGCCGCCGCGCCCGCCGCGCCGCCCGCCGTGGCCGCCGCCGCGCCCGAGAAGCCCGCCGCCGCGCCGCCCGCGCCGTCGCCCAAGCCGGCCGCCGCCCCGGCGCCGTCCGCCGCCGCGCCGAAGCCGGCCGCGGCGGGCGCGTTCGTGGTGCAGCTCGCCGCCACCCAGAGCCGGACCGAGGCGGAGCGGATCGCCGCGAAGTACCGGGCGCTCTCGCCGCGCATCGAGGCCGCCGACGTCCCGGGCAAGGGCCGCTTCTTCCGGGTGCGGGCGGGCAGCTTCGGGACCCGCGCGGAGGCGGAGCGCTACCTGCGCGACGCCGAGCGGGAATCGGGGGCCAAGGGATTCGTGACGGCGAGCCGGTGAGCCTAGCTTCACGTCGGGAGCCGGAGAGACATGACCAGCACTTTCGAGAACCCGAAGCGCGTCGAGAAGCCCTGGGGCCACGAGCTCTGGTGGGCCCACACCGAGCGCTACGTCGGCAAGCTCCTGCACGTGAAGGCGGGGACGCAGCTCTCGCTCCAGTACCACGTGAGGAAGGACGAGACGATCCACCTCTGGAGCGGCGAGATGGTGCTCGTCCTCCAGGAGGATGGCCGCCTGGTCGATCACCCGATGCGCCCCGGCGACAGCTACCACGTGCGGCCGGGCACGGTGCACCGCATGCGCGCGGTGACCGACTGCGACGTGCTGGAGGTGTCGACGCCCGAGGTCGAGGACGTGGTGCGCGTCCAGGACGACTACGGGCGCTGAGAGAGCGTGAACCCATCCCCTCCCGTCGCCGCGGCGGCCGATCCGCGTCGCATCGCGTCGTTGCTCCTCCCTCACAGGCCTCGGGGCATGCTCGGTCGTCGCGCCTCGCGCTGCTCGCGTCTCGACCGCCTGGCTCGGTCCGGGGATGGATTCACGCGCTCTGAGCGGCGCCGGGCGGTCCGGCCGCAGGCGACGCCGGGGTTGCCCCGCGCAGGCGCCCCGGCCGCTTCGCACGCGCCCCGGGGCGCGAAGACCGCCGCGCGCCGGTCGCGGGGCGCGGCAGGGCGCGCAGCGGCGAGAGCCGGTCTCGTCAGCGGGAGAGCAGGATCCCGATCGCGGTCGCGAGGACGACCAGCGCCGCGACCAGCAGCGCCACCCTGCGCGGGCTCTCGGCGCGGGTCTCGCGCACGCCCTGCAGCGCGTGCATGGCCCCGGCGCGCGTCCAGCGGTCGGAGGTCTCCGCGCGGACCAGATCGTCGTCGGCGAGGAAGCCGTGCGCGTAGAGCGCGTGCAGGTCCGCGAGCGACGGGACCACGAGCTCGCGGCCGCTCGCGTCCCGCACGTGGTAGCGCATGGGCTTCCGTCTCATGCCGGCCCCAGCTCCGCGGCGATGGCCTCGGCGACGCGCAGCCCGTCCACCGCCGAGGAGACGATGCCGCCCGCGTAGCCGGCGCCCTCGCCGGCGGGGTAGACGCCGCGGAGCGCCGGGCTCTGCAGATCCTCGCCGCGCACCAGGCGGCAGGGCGCGCTGGTGCGGGTCTCGACGCCGATGAGCAGCGCCTCGTCGGTGACGAAGCCGTGCATGCGCTTCTCGAAGCTCCGCAGGCCGGCGCGGAGCGCCTCGCGCACCGCCGGCGGGAAGAGCTGCGACAGATCGGCCGGCACCACGCCGGGGCGATACGAGGTGCGGCCGGGCGCGGTTCCCGGCCTGCCGGCGAGATAGGCCGACAGCCGCTGCGCCGGCGCGTGGTACCCGCCGCCGCCGAGGCGGTAGGCGGCGCGCTCCCACTTGCGCTGCCACTCGAGGCCGGCGAGCGGCCCCTCGAAGCCCTCGGCGGCGAAGTCCGCCGGCGAGACCGCGACCACCATGCCGGCGTTCGCGAGCGGCGAGCTGCGGTGCGAGTTGGACATGCCGTTCGTGCACTGCATCTCGGGCTCGGTCGGGGTGGGGACCACCACGCCGCCGGGGCACATGCAGAACGAGAAGACGCCGCGCGCCGCGCCCGCCACCCGCGGGTTGTCGGCCAGCTTGTAGTCGGCGGGCGGGAGCTTCGGGTGGCGCCGCTCGGTGCCGTACTGGATGCGGTCGATGAGCGGCTGCGGGTGCTCCGCGCGGAACCCGACCGCGAACGGCTTCGCCTCGACGGGCCAGCCCCGGCGGGCGAACAGCTCGAACAGCTCCCGCGCGCTGTTCCCCGGGGCGAGCACCAGGCGGTCGGAGTCGACGGTGCGGCCGTCGGCGAGCGTCAGGCCGCGGAAGCGACCGCCGGCGAGCTCCAGGTCCACGGCGCGGGCGCCCCACAGGAACGTGCAGCCGCCGCGCTCCAGCTCCTCGCGCATGGCGGAGATGGCGCCGGGCAGGAGGTCGGAGCCGACGTGCGGCTTCCCCTCGGCCAGGATCCGCGACACGCCCCCGAAGCGCGCGAACAGCTCGACCACCTTGCGCACCGCCGGGTGGTGGATGCGCGTCCCGAGCTTGCCGTCGGTGTACGCGCCCGCGCCCCCCTCGCCGAAGTTCATGTTCGACTCGGGATCGAGCGCGCCGGACCGCATGAGCTCGGCGACGTCGCGCCGGCGTGGCCCGACCGGCTTGCCGCGATCGACCACCACCGACGGCACGCCGCGCTCCAGCAGCTCCCAGGCGCAGAACAGGCCGGCCGGGCCCGCCCCGAGGATGATGGGCGGGGCGGCCGGCGCGCGCACCCTCGGCGCCGGTGGCTCGGGGGCCGGGGCGGGCGTCACGTCGGCGCCGGCGGCGTGGACCTCGCCGTCGACCGTCGCCTCGAGGTTCACCAGCCACCGCGCGTGGCCCTTCTTCCGCGCATCGAGCGAGCGGCGGATCACCAGCACCTCGCGGAGGTGCGCGGCCGAGACGCCCAGGCGCTCGGCGGCGCGGCGCGTCAGCAGCCCCTCGTCCTCGTCGAGCCAGAGCGGGATGTTCGAGATCCTGTACCGCAAGCCACACCTCTCCGACCGCGAAGCGGGTTACGCGCCGGTCTGTCATGCGGGCAGGGGATGCGAACCGGCCTACGCACCCACCCTCGGCTCCGGAAAGGGCCTGGAAGGGCACAACTACATGAAAATATTGGTGCGGTCACCTTCGAATGGGTTTGGCCCGCCCCTTGCTGCTTCCGGGGGCCACGGTCGTTTGCGGCGCGGCCAAGTCCGCACCGCGCGGGAGAAACTCAATGGTGCCAGGCATGCTCGACGTCAAGGGAACTCAGATCCTCGCGAAGTCGCTCTTCAAGGAGCTGCGTGGCAACGGCTACTCGCCCAACCAGATCCTGAGCCTCTCGACCGAGCTCATCGACCTCGTCACCCAGGATCTCAAGGGCGAGCACGACGCCGAGGCCCTCCGGGCCACGCCGCCCCAGCTCCTCGGCGAGGACGCCAAGGAAGGCTGGCGGGCCGCCCTCTAGCGCGGCCGCACCCACGGCCTGGGAGCGCGCGGACGGTGCCGGGAGAACCCGGCGCCGTCCTTGCTTTTTTTCCGGCTCCATCCCACCTCGTTTCCGTTGACTCCCCATGTCGCGGAAAGTAGCTTAGGCCACCTTTTTCAACCCCCAGGAGGAGGGCGGCGCATGGCGCGTATCGCAATCAACGGCTTCGGTCGCATCGGTCGCTGCATCGTTCGCGCTGCCATCGAGCGCGGGGAGAAGGACCTGGAGTTCGTCTCCATCAACGACCTCACCGACACGAAGACCCTGGCCCACCTGCTGAAGTACGACTCCGTGCACGGCGTCCTGAACGCCGACGTGAAGGCCACGGACAAGGGCATCGTGGTGAACGGCAAGGAGATCCAGGTCACGGCCATCAAGTCGCCGGCCGACCTGCCGCATACCGCGAACAAGGTGGACCTGGTGCTGGAGTGCACCGGCCTGTTCACCGAGCGCGCCAAGGCCGAGGGCCACCTCCAGGCCGGCGGGCCGCGGGTGCTGATCTCGGCGCCGGCGAAGGGCCCGGACATCACCATCGCCTACGGCATCAACCACCAGCAGCTCGACCTCGCGAAGCACAAGATCATCTCGAACGCGTCCTGCACCACCAACTGCCTCACGCCGGTGGCGAAGGTCCTGCTCGAGTCGTTCGGCATCAAGCGCGGCCTGATGACGACGATCCACTCGTACACGAACGACCAGAACCTGCTCGACCTGCCGCACAAGGACCTGCGCCGGGCCCGCGCCGCCGCGCTGTCGATGATCCCGTCGACCACCGGCGCCGCCAAGGCGGTCGCCGAGGTGATCCCGGCGCTGAAGGGCAAGCTGCACGGCACCGCGGTGCGCGTGCCCACGCCGAACGTCTCCCTGGTGGACCTCACGGTGGAGCTGGAGAAGAGCGCCACCGCCGAGGAGATCAACGCGGAGTTCAAGAAGGCGGCCGAGGGCGCGCTGAAGGGCGTGCTCGAGTACTCCGAGGCGCCGACCGTCTCGGTGGACTACAACCACAACCCGCACTCGTCGATCTTCGACGCCACCAACACCTTCGTCATCGACGGCAACTTCGCGAAGGTGTTCGCCTGGTACGACAACGAGTGGGGCTTCTCGAACCGCATGGTGGACGTGGCGAAGCTCGTCACGAAGTGAGAGCCGCCATGGCGCTCAGGACCATCGACGCCCTCGAGCTCGCGGGCAAGCGGGTCTTCATCCGCGTGGACTTCAACGTCCCGCTCGACCCGCAGGGCAGGGTGACCGACGACGCGCGCATCCGCGCCGCGCTGCCGACCATCCGCCACGCGATCCAGGCCAAGGCCAAGGTGATCCTGGCCTCGCACCTGGGGCGCCCGAAGGGCAAGCCGGAGGATCGCCAGAAGCTCACCCTGGAGCCGGCGGCGGTGCGGCTCTCCGAACTGCTCTCCCAGGACGTGATCCTGGCGGACGACTGCGTCGGCGACGGGGTGAAGAAGCTGGTGCGGGACCTGAAGGACGGGCACGTCCTCCTGCTCGAGAACCTCCGGTTCCACCCCGAGGAGGAGAAGAACGACGAGGCGTTCGCCCGCGAGCTGGCCAGCCTGGCCGACGTGTGGGTGAACGACGCGTTCGGCACCGCGCACCGCGCCCACGCCTCGACCGCGGGCATGGCGAGGTTCGTGAAGGAGAAGGCCGCCGGCTTCCTGGTGCAGAAGGAGGTCGAGTACCTGGGCAAGGCGCTCGGCAGCCCGGCGCGGCCGTTCGTCGCCATCGTCGGCGGCGCCAAGGTGTCGGACAAGATCAAGGTCCTCGAGAACCTCATCGCCAAGGCCGACGCGATCTGCGTCGGCGGCGCGATGGCCTACACGTTCCTGAAGGCGCAGGGCGTGCCGGTGGGGAAGAGCCTGGTCGAGGAGGACAAGCTCGAGCTGGCCCGCCAGATCCTGGAGCGCGCCGAGGCCCGCAAGGTGGACTTGCTGCTCCCGGTGGACCACGTCTGCGGCGCGGAGCCCAAGGAGACCGCCGAGCGCGTGGTCGTGAACGACCGCGCCATCCCCGACGGCCTCATGGGCCTCGACATCGGCCCGAAGACGCTCGACCGCTACCGGCAGCGCATCGCCGCGGCGAAGACCGTCTTCTGGAACGGCCCCATGGGCCTGTTCGAGCAGAAGCCGTGGTCCGAGGGCACCTTCGGCGTCGCGAAGGCGATGGCGGCGAGCCCGGCCGTCACCGTGGTGGGCGGCGGCGACAGCGCCGCGGCCGTCGAGCAGGCCGGTCTCGTGGACGCGATGAAGCACGTCTCCACCGGCGGCGGCGCCAGCCTCGAGTTCATCGAGGGGCGAGAGCTGCCCGGCGTGAAGGCTTGCGAGGAGTGACCGTGGCCCGCACCAAGTTCGTCTGCGGCAACTGGAAGATGCACAAGACGGTCGCCGAGGCGGTCCAGCTCGTGAAGGAGCTGGCCGCCGGGCTCGGCGACGCCGCCGGGAAGGTGCAGGTGGCGGTGGCGCCGCCGTTCACCGCCCTCCACGCCGCCGCGCAGGCCGCGGCCGGCTCGGCCGTCGAGGTCGCGGGGCAGGACGTGCACTGGGAGGTCCAGGGCGCGTTCACCGGCGAGGTGTCCGCCGCGATGCTGGCGGAGGCGGGCTGCCGCCACGGCATCGTGGGCCACAGCGAGCGGCGCCAGCTGTTCGGCGAGACCGACGAGGCCGTCCGCAGGAAGGCCGGGGCGCTGCTCGCCGCCGGGCTCGCGCCCATCGTCTGCGTCGGCGAGACGCTCGCCGAGCGCGAGGCCGGCCGGACGCTCGAGGTGGTCGACCGGCAGGTGCGGCAGGGGCTCGCCGGGCTGGACGCCGGCGCGCTGGGCCGGGTGACGGTCGCCTACGAGCCGGTGTGGGCCATCGGCACCGGGAAGACCGCCACCGCCGCCCAGGCGCAGGAGGTCCACGCCGCCATCCGGAAGATCCTCCGCGACCTGGGGGGTTCCGTGTCGGACGCGATCCGGATTCAATACGGCGGCTCGGTGAAGCCCGAGAACGCTCAGGAGCTCATGTCCCAGCCCGACGTCGACGGCGCGCTCGTCGGCGGGGCCAGCCTCAAGGCGAAGGATTTCCTCGCCATCGTGAAAGGTGCACTCCGTTGATCACGCTCGTCACCGTCCTCCACGTCCTCGTCTGCATCTTCCTCATCCTCGTGATCCTGCTCCAGGCCGGTAAGGGCGGGGGCATGGGCGCCGGCCTGGGCGGCGGCGGCTCGCAGACGGTGTTCGGCGGGCGCGGCTCCCAGACGTTCCTCGGCAAGGTGACCAGCGTGTCCGCGGGCATCTTCATGCTCACCTCGGTGACGCTCGCCTACCACGCGTCCCGCACCACCTCGGTGGTCGAGCGCGAGGCCGCCCCGGCCCCGGCGCCGTTCGCGCCGGGCGCTCAGCTCCCCGCGCCGGCGCAGCCCGCGCCGGCCCAGCAGCCGGCCGCGCCGGCCCCGGCGCAGCCCGCGCCCGGCAAGTAGCGGCGAGGGCAGGGCGCTCGCGTCGCGCGGGCGCCCGTCCCCGGGATCGCGACGAGAGGGCAAAGAAAAAGGGGATCCGGTTCGCCGGATCCCCTTTCTGCTGTTCGGAGTGCCCAGGGCGAGATTCGAACTCGCACGCCTTACGGCGCCACCCCCTCAAGATGGTGTGTCTACCAGTTCCACCACCTGGGCGTTCGGAGCGGACGGTTTCTAGCAAAGGCCCGTTCCGGGCGCAACAGCGGAAAACGCGAACGGGTCAGGAAGGCGGAGCTTTCCCGACCGGTCACCGCTCCAGCTTGTCCCGCTTCTCCTCCACGTCCTTCCACTCCTCGGCCTCGGGCAGCGGGTCCTTCTTCTCGGTGATGTTCGGCCAGGCCTTGCTCAGCTCGGAGTTCAGCTGCACGTACTCGTTCCACTTCGCCGGCAGGCTCTCCTCCGGGAAGATGGCCTTCGTCGGGCAGGCAGGCTCGCAGGCGCCGCAGTCGATGCACTCGTCCGGATGGATGACGAGGAAGTTCGGCCCCTCGTAGAAGCAGTCCACCGGACAGACCTCGACGCAGTCGGTGTACTTGCACTTGATGCAGGGCTCGGCGACGACATAGGCCATGGCGCGTCCTCCAGAAGGGGACGGGTTCCTAATCTAGGGCTCGTAATAATCGAGCCCGAGGTGGGTGATGAGCTCCTCGCCCGCCAGGTGGCGGAGCGTGTTCTTCAGCTTGGTGAGCTGGATGAACAGGTCGTGCTCGGGGTAGAGGCCCTCGGCGACCATGGGGCTCTTGAAGTAGAACGAGAGCCACTCCTGGATCCCGGACATCCCGGCGCGCTGCGCCAGGTCCAGGAACAGCGCCACGTCGAGCGCGACGGGGGCCGCCAGGATCGAGTCCCGGCAGAGGAAGTTCACCTTGATCTGCATCGGGTAGCCGAGCCAGCCCTCGATGTCGACGTTGTCCCACCCCTCCTTGTTGTCGCCGCGCGGTTTGTAGTACTCGATGTGAACCTGGTGGTCGAAGTGGCCGTAGAGGTCGGGGTACAGCTCCGGCTGCAGGATGTACTGGAGCGCGGAGAGCTTCGAGACCGCCTTGGTCTTGAAGCTGCCGGGATCGTCGAGCACCTCGCCGTCGCGGTTGCCCAGGATGTTCGTCGAGAACCAGCCGTTCAGGGCGAGCAGCCGCGCCTTGAGCATGGGCGCGAGCACGGTCTTCATCATGGTCTGGCCGGTCTTGAAGTCCTTGCCCGCGAGCGGCACCCCCTGCTTCCGCGCGAGCTGCTGCAGCGCGGGGATGTCCACGGTCAGGTTCGGCGCCCCGTTCGCGAACGCCACGCCCTCCTTCAGCGCCGCCCAGGCGTAGATCATGGAGGGCGCGATGGCCGGGTCGCTCGCCGCCATGGCCTTCTCGAACCGGCCCAGCTCGGCGTGGACCGCCGACGGCTCCAGGTACACCTCGGTGGAGGCGCACCAGACCATCACCGCGCGGGCGCAGTCGTTCTCGCGCACGAAGCGGCGGATGTCCTCGCGCAGCGCCTCGCCCAGCTCCAGCTTGCTCGGCGCCTTCTTCACGTTCGGCCCGTCGAGGCGGCGCACGTACTCCGGCGAGAACACCGCCGGCATGGGCCGGACGGCGGACAGCGGGACGCGGAGCTGCTCCAGCAGCGCGTGGTCGAGCACCGAGGCGTGCGTCGCGGAGGCGTAGGCGTCGTCCGGGAACGGGTCCCACGCGCCGAAGCGCACGTCCTCGAGCGCGGCGATGGGCACCAGCTCGCGGATGAGCGGCGCCCGCTTCTCGGTGCGCTTGCCGAGCCGCACCGTGCCCATCTGCGTGAGCGAGCCGATCGGCTTGCCCATGCCGCGCTTCACCGCCTCGACCCCGGCGATGAGGGTGGTGGCGACGGCGCCCAGTCCCGGCACGAGCACGGCCAGCCGGCCCTTCGCCGGCGCGATCGAGCGTGGCTTCCTCACGGTGGCTTCCTCCCGGCGCGGTGCGCGACCGCTCCCAACAAGGTTTCGGGCCGTGGCCGCCGCCGCAAGGCCTGACGCGTGGCCGGGCGGGCGGCCGGTCACCGGAAGCGTAGGCCACCGACCGCCGCGAAGGGGCCGCCATTGGGCTCGGGCTGGCGGGGCGGCCCGTCGGGGGTACAATCCGCCGAAATGCCGCAGGAACGCCGCGACCCCCGTGTCCCCGTCTTGCTCCGCATCCGGCTGGCCTACGGATCGGTGGACGAGTTCGTCGATCGCTTCGCGCTGAACGTCTCGCGCGGCGGCCTGTTCGTGCGGACGCTCGAGCCACAGCCGCCGGGGACCCCGCTGCGCCTGGACGTGGTGCTCGAGTCCGGCGACCAGGTCATCCACGGCAGCGGCGTGGTGCGCTGGAGCACGCCCCCGTCCGCGCCCGGCGAGCCGGCGCGCGTCCCGGGCATGGGCATCAAGTTCGTGGACCTCTCGCCCGAGAGCCGGGCGCTGGTGGACCGGCTGGTGGCGGGCCGCGGCGGCGCGGCGCAGAGCGACGAGCCGCCCCGCCCGGCGGCCCCGCCGGCGCGACCGCCCGCCGCGCCAGCGCCGGCTGCCGCACGTTCGCCCGGCGCGCCCGGGCCCGCGCCGCGCGTGGCCGCGCCGCCCCCGGGACGTCCCCCCGGCGTGCCCGCGCCCGTGACGCGCGCCGCCGCCCCGCCGCCGGGGCACCCGCCGGGCGTGCCCGCGGTCCGCCCGGCCTCGGCCGCCGCGCCCTCGCCGGCGCCCGCCCCGCCCTCGCCGACGTCTCCGCCGTCCGCAGCGTCCCCGGCGCCCCCGGCGAAGGCGCGCGGTCCGGTGATCGGCATCGATCTCGGCACGACCAACTCCTGCGTGGCGGTGGTGCGGGGCGGCAAGCCCGAGGTGCTCGCCTCGCGCCAGGGGTACCGCACGCTCCCGTCGGTGGTCGCCTACGACGCGCAGGGGCGGCTGCTGGTCGCGCACGCCGCCAAGGCGCAGATGGTGGTGAACCCGCGCAACACCGTCTACGGCTCGAAGCGGCTGGTGGGGCGGCCGTTCGCCTCGCCCACGGTGCAGGCGTGCCGAGACCGCTTCCACTACGAGATCGTGCCGGGGCCCGACGGCGCCGCGGCGGTGCGCTTCGCCGGCCGCGACTTCTCGCTGCAGCAGATCGCGGCGCTGATCCTGCGCGAGATGCGCGAGACCGCCGCCCAGGCGCTGGGCGCGCCGGTCGAGCACGCGGTGATCACCGTGCCCGCCTACTACAACGACCACCAGCGCAACGCGGTCCGTGAGGCGGGGCGCCTGGCCGGCCTGGCCGTGGATCGCATCGTGAACGAGCCCACCGCCGCGGCGCTCGCGTTCGGCTTCGGCAAGGGGCTGGACAAGCGGGTGCTGGTGTACGACCTGGGCGGTGGCACCTTCGACGCCTCGGTGCTGGAGATCCAGGGCGACGTCTACGAGGTGATCTCCACCGGCGGCGACACGTTCCTCGGCGGCGTGGACTTCGACGCGCAGCTCCTCGACCACCTGGTCTGGCGCTTCATGGAGGAGCACGGGTTCGCGCCGCCCGAGGACCGGGTGGTGTGGCAGCGCATCCGCGACGCCGCGGAGGAGACGAAGGTCGCGCTCTCCACCCGCGAGGTGGCGGTGGCCCAGGTGCCGTACCTGTGCAAGGACCGGGGCGGCAAGGACGTGGGCCTGGAGGTGACGGTCACGCGGGCCGAGCTGGAGGCGCTCACCGAGCGGTTGGTGGACCGGACCCTCGAGGTCTGTCGCGAGGTGCTCGGTGCGAAGGGGCTCGGGCCCGGCGACGTGGACGAGGTGCTGCTGGTGGGCGGCCAGAGCCGGATGCCGCTCGTCTGGCGCAAGATCCAGGAGGCGCTGGGGCGCGAGCCGAACCGCAGCGTCCACCCGGACGAGGCGGTGGCGCTCGGCGCGGCGCTGCTGGCCGACTCGGCGCACCGCATCGACTCGGTGGTGCTGATCGACGCGCTGGCCATGGGCATCGGGGTCGGGCTGCCCGGCGGCCGGATGGCGCCGGTGTTCCCGCGCAACACGCGCCTGCCCGCGAAGAAGGCGCACGAGCACTCCACCACGCGCGACGGCCAGACGGAGCTCGAGCTGCAGGTGTTCCAGGGCGACTCGGTGAAGGCGTCCGAGTGCGAGTACCTCGGCACCGTGCGCGTGGAGGGGCTGCCGGCGCGGCCGCGCGGCGAGGTCCGGGTGGCGGTGGAGTTCGCGCTCGGCGCCGAGGGCATCCTCACCGTCACCGCGCGCGACCTCGCCACCGGCCAGGTCACCGCCATGCAGCTCGCCACGCTCGACACCCCCGAGTCGCTCCGCCAGAAGCTCGACCTGCCGGAGCCGCAGACCGCGCCCCGCGGCGCCCGCCCGCTGGAGCGCGCCCCCCACCCGCGCCCGCCCGCGCCGGCGCCGCCGGCCGCCACGCCCAGGCAGGGCCTGTTCGGCCGCATGTTCGGCTCGAGGAAGTGACATGGCCGGTCCGCTGGTCGTCTTCCTTCACCGCGCCGCCTGGGAGGATCGCTACCAGGCGGTCACGCTCGCCGTGACCGCGGCCGCCTTCGGTGAGCAGGTCACGGTGGCGCTCTTCTTCGAGGCGCTGCGGCTCTGGGTCGACGGGCGCTTCGACGAGGGGGCGCCGCCGTCCGCGGCGGAGGCGCGGGTGACGCCGCTCGCGGAGGCGCTGGAGGAGGCACGGCGCGAGCTGGGGCTGCGCGTGGTGGCGTGCGACACCGCGGTGCGGCTCGCCGGCCTCGATCCTGATCAAGTCCTCGGGCGGCTCGACGCCATCGACACGCTGCCCTCGCTGTGGCGCGCGGCGCGGGCGGGCAGGGCGCTCACCTTCTGACCGCCGCCGACGCGCCCCGGCGCTGTTGCCGGGGAGGCGGGGGCGGGATATAGGCGAACGCGTCCCATGACCAGCCTCTCCGGCAAGCGCGTCCTCGTCATCGGCGCCGGCGGCCTCGGCGCCCCGGCCCTCCTCACGCTGGCGGCGGCCGGGGTGGGGCAGCTCGTCCTGCTCGAGGACGACGCCGTCGAGACCTCGAACCTGAACCGGCAGCCGCTGTTCCAGGAGGCCGACGTGGGCCGGCGCAAGGCGGCGGTCGCGGCCGCGCGGCTGCGGGCGATCTTCCCATCGGTCGCGGTGGACGCGCGCGACGAGCGGTTCGACGCCGGCAACGCCGAGGCGCTGGCCGGCGGCGCCGACGTGATCGTGGACGGGTCGGACAACTTCGAGACCAAGTTCCTCGCGAACGACGCCGCCACGCGCGTGAAGCGCCCGCTGGTGCACGCCGGCGTGCTCCGGACCACCGTCCAGCTCCTCACCGTGGCCCCCTCCGGCCTGGGCGGCTGCCTGCGCTGCCTGTTCGAGGCGCCGCCGCCGCCGGGATCGGTCGCGTCCTGCTCGCAGGCCGGGATCCTCGGCCCGGTGGCCGGGTTCGCCGGCGCGCTCCTTGCCGCCGAGGCGCTGCGCCTGCTCGCCGGCGAGCGCGGGACGTACGAGGGGCGGCTGTTCACCTACGAGCTGCGCAGCGGGCGGTCGCGGCTCGTGCTGGTCCGGAAGCGCCCCGGGTGCCTGGCCTGCGCCGGGCGCCAGGTGCTGGGGAGCAGCGCGCCCGCCGCCTGCGACGCACCGGCGGCGCCGGCGGGGGGCGCGGCGTGAGCGGCCCCGAGCCCGCCCCGAGCCGGATCGACATCCGCGCCTACGCCTGCCCCATGACCTGGGTGAAGACGCGGATCGCGCTGGAGCGGCTCGCGGAGGGCGAGCGGCTCGAGGTGTGGCTGCGCGCCGGCGAGCCGCTGGAGAGCGTCCCGCGCAGCGCCGAGGAGGACGGCCACCGCGTGCTCGCGGTGGAGCCGCTGCCGGGAGCGGGCGACGGCGCGTTCCGTCTGGTCCTCGAGAAGCGCCGTCCCGCCGACGCGCCGGTGCTCCCGTGAGCCGCGTCCGCCCGGAGGAGCCATGTCGCTGAGCGACGATCGGATCGCGCGCTGGGCCCGGCAGCTCCTGGTGCCCGGCTTCGGGGAGGACGTGCAAGAGCGGCTGCTCGGCGCCCGCGTGCGGGTGGTCGGGGTGGACGCGGTCGCGTCGGCGGCGCTCGTGTACCTGGTCCAGGCGGGCGTCGGTCGGCTCTGGCTCGACGATCCCGAGGACGTGTCGCCCGCAGATCTCTCCGGGTGGCTGTTCCCACCGTCGGCGGTCGGCTCCTCGCGGGTCGACGCGGCCCGGAGCGCGCTCGCGCCGCTGTCCGCCTTCGTGCAGGTGGACCGGTACCCGACCGGCGGCGTGCCCAGCGCGGCGCTCGTCTGCGCGCCTTCGGTGGTGCAGGCGGTCACCGCGGCGGAGGCGGCGCGCCGGGCCGGCATCCCGCACGTGGTCGTCGAGCCCGACGGCGACGGCGGCGCGGTGATCTCGGTGCCGCCGGGGGCGCCATGCTACTCGTGCGCGCGGTCCGCCGCGGGCGCGGGCCGCCCGCCGGAGCCGGGGGTCGCGGCGCTCGCCGCGCTCGGCGCGGCGGAGCTGCTCCACCTGATGGCCCAGCCGGGCAGCGTGGCCGGGCGGCGCGTCGAGCTGGTCCGCGGCGTGGCGACGGCCCGCCCCACCGCGCGGCTCGCCGGCTGCGCCTGCGCCGGCGCGCAGCCGGCCGAAGCCTGAGGAAAGCCCAGCGATCCCGCGCCCGGGGGAGGCCGCCGGCGCGGCGCCACGCCCGGCGCCGGGCGGCGGCGAGGGCCCGCGGCCGTGTTCTCCCACCGTGAACGCCGGGCCCGCCGCCGGCTCCAGATTGACCCAGGGAGAACGGGTCCACCGATATCGGATTGCGCAAACGCCTGGAAAAACAGCGCGAACGTGAGTTTGGCGCGATGCGGTCCGATTTTGAGAACGGAGGTGCGAGAGGGTATACTCCACCGACCAAACCGCTCGTTCGCCGCCGGTGACCCCGCCGCGGCGCGTCCGGAGGACGGCATGGAGACGCAACACGGCGCCGGGTTCGTGGTCTGGCTCACCGGGATGAACCGGGCGGGCAAGAGCACCCTGGCTTCCCACCTGGTCGCGCGGCTCGCGGCCGCGGGCCGTCCCGCGACGCTGCTCGACGAGGACGGCGAGGCGGCGCTGCTGCTGGAGGGGCTGGGCACGCTCAAGGACGACCGGGCCAAGGTCGTCGCCCGGCTCGGGTTCGTCGCGAAGGCGGTGATGCGCTCGGGGGGGATCGCGGTCTGCGCCGCGCTCTCGCCGAACCGCGACGCGCGCGAGCAGCTCCGCCGCGAGGCGCGCCGCTTCGTCGAGGTCTTCGTGGACTGCTCCATGGAGAAGCTGCGGGAGCGCGATCCCGAGGGCCTCTACGCGAAGGCGCTCGCCGGCGAGCTGAAGGGGGTGCCCGGGGTGGACGTGCCCTACGAGCCGCCCGCGCGCCCGGAGGTGGTCGTGCACACCGACCAGCTCTCGGTGGACGAGTGCGTGCTGCGCGTGCTCCAGGCGATGGTGGACGCGAAGGTCATCGGCCCGGCCGAGTTCGGCCGCCTGACCGGCGGCCAGCGCCCGCGCCGCGCGCGCCCCGAGCCCGCCGCGAAGCCGAAGGCGGCGAAGGCGGCCCCGAAGGCCGCGTCCGCCGGCGGCGCACGCCGGAAGCTCGACGCGCGCCAGGCCGCCCGGCGCCCCCCGCGGAAGGCGGCGGCGAGCCCGGCCAAGGGCGCGAAGCGGCGCCGGTAGCGGCCTCGGGCGCGCGCCGGGTATAAGACCGGCGCCATGCGCCCCGACGACCTCGACGCGATCCGCCGGGCCTCCGAGCCCAAGCTCGCCCGGCTCAAATCGGACGTCGCCGCCTGCGGCAGCGCCCTGGTGGCGTTCTCGGCCGGCGTGGACTCCACGTTCGTGCTCGCGGTCGCGCGCGAGGTGCTGGGCCCCGGCGCGGTGGCCCTCACGGCGCACTCGCCGTCGGTCCCGCTGGCGGAGCGCGCCGAGGCGCGCGCGCTCGCGGCCCGGCTCGGGGCGCGCCACCTCGAGGTGGACAGCCACGAGCAGGACGACCCGCGCTACCTCGCGAACGGCGCCGACCGCTGCTACTTCTGCAAGTCCGAGCTGTACCGGCTCTGCGAGCACGCGGCGCGCGAGGCGGGGCTCGCCGCGATCCTCGACGGCTTCAACGCCGACGACCGCCGCGACCACCGGCCCGGCCACCAGGCCGCGCTGGAGCGTCGGATCCGCTCGCCGCTGGCGGAGGCCGGCCTCGGCAAGCAGGAGGTGCGGGCCTGGAGCGCGGCCTACGGGCTGCCGACCTGGGACAAGCCGCAGATGGCGTGCCTCGCGTCCCGGATTCCCTACGGCACGCCGGTCACGCCGGAGCGCCTGGCCCAGGTGGAGCGGGCGGAGGCGGGGCTGCGGGCGCTCGGGCTTCGCGACTTCCGGGTGCGGCACCACGGCGAGATCGGGCGCGTCGAGGTGGGGGAGGGCGAGCTGGAGGCCGCGTTCGCGCGCCGCGCCGCCCTGGTCGAGGCGGTGAAGGCGGCCGGCTTCCGGCTCGCGGTGCTCGATCTGGAGCCGTTCCGCTCCGGGCGGATGAACGCGCTCGCCGGCATCGCGCTGCCCGTCGTCGACGGCTGATCGCCCCGGCAGGTCCATCGCGGTCGTGGACGCACCCGGAGGGCTTCGGCCCCGTCCGTGGCGCGCCGGCGCGACTCCCGCTCGTTCTGTCAAGTTTCCGGTCAGTTGGCGGTTTTCTTGATGGCCGGATACCGGGTGGTAGCGTGTAGGTGCAAGTCAGCCCATGTCGCAAGGAGCGCACATGCACCCCGCCGATATCGCACCCGAGTCCCTGGAGAGCAGCGCCGTCGAAGGCAACCCGAACCGGCTCGAGCCCATGCTGGTGCGCCTGCCCCCGGCGCTCGCCGCCGAGCTGCGCAACCTGGCGCGGAAGACGCGCGTGCGCCAGTCGGACTACCTCCGGGAGGCGGTCGCCGACCTGCTCGCGAAGTACGGCCACCTGCCGGACCAGCGGAGCGCGATGTGATCGCGCGCGAGCGCGCCGAGTCGGCCCGCCCGCCGCCGCTGCCCGTCCGGACCCTGGCCCGCCTGCGCCTGGTCCGCGTCGCGGTGGTGCGCCGCGCCGACGGGATCATCGAGGCGCTGCCGGGTCCGGCGGCGCCGCGCGCGACGGCCACGTACCGTCCGGATAGCGCACCGCTGCGAGCGTGAGCCCCCAGCCCGGCGCGCGGACGCCGCGGTAGCGGCCGCGCGTCGCGAGCAGGGTGCGGATCACGTCCGGCGGGGCGCGGCCGAGGCCGGCCGCGACCGCGGTGCCCACCAGGTTCCGCACCATCGCGCGCAGGAACCCCTTGCCCTCCAGCACCACCGCCACGAGCGGTGCCCAGCCCGCCTCGATCACCTCGGCGCGGAGCAGGGTCCGCACCGTGCCGCGCTGCTCGCCGGGGCGGGCGAAGCCGACGAAGTCGTGCTCGCCGACCGCGTGCCCGAGCGCCTCGCGCATGGCCGCGGCGTCGAGGGGCGGGACCTCGGCGAGGTCCGGGAACGCGCGCGCGTCGGGCAGCGTCCACGCGTACGGGCGCAGCCCCACCGGCGGCGGAGCGCCCACGAGGTAGACGTAGGTGCGCGCGATCGCCGAGCCGCGCGCGTGGAACGACGGGCCGACCCGCGCCGCGTCCAGCACCAGGATCCCCTCGGGCAGGCCCTCGTTCAGTCCCCCCCGCAGCGCCACCGGGTCGAGCGCGGCGCGCGCGGAGAAGCTGACGACCTGCGCGAGGGCGTGCACGCCGGCGTCGGTGCGGGCCGCGACGTGGAGCTGGGCCCGCACCCCGAGCCGCTCCAGCGCCTCCTCCAGCGCCTGCTGCACGGTCGGCAGCCCGGGCTGCCGCTGGAATCCCCGGAACCGGCCGCCGTCGTAGGCGAGCCGCAGTGCGTAGGAGCGCCGTTCCATGCCGACGTGCTAAGTTCCCACGCCCGCCGCGCCGGCGCGAGCCGGCCGCGCGCCTCCGACCTCACCCCACGTCCCCGCACCGCATGGCGCCAGGCACCGAACCGAATCCCATCAACGACGACCCGGCCCTCGAGGGCGGCGAGTGGCTGTTCCGCCGCGCCGGCGAGGTGTTCGGGCCGGTGGACTCCCGCACGCTCGCCGCGATGCTGTACCGGGGCGAGCTCGAGCCGACCACGCCGGTGTCCTCCGGCGACGGCCACTGGACGCCGGTGGGCGAGCTCCCGCCGTTCGTGGTCCACGCCAAGAAGGCGCAGGCCGCCCTGCGCGTCGAGCGCGAGGTGACCGGGGCGCGACTGCTCCGGCAGCGGCGCGGCCGACGCAAGGCCCTGGCGGTCGCGGCCGCCGCGCTCCTGCTCGTCGCCGGCGCGATCGGCGGCGCGTTCCTGATGGCCCGCCGGAGCGCCGGGACCAACCCGCTGCTCGAGGACTTCGGCGCGGGCATCCGCATCGCCTCGGTGGCGCGGGTCGGCGTCTCCAGCCGCGCGGCGCCGGACGACGAGATCGAGGTCCCGCTCGACGGCGGCCCCGGCGAGGGGACGCCGGGCGCGGGGCCCGGCGGCGGCGGCGGGGCGCGAGGCGCGCTTCGGCGCGAGCCGGGCCTGACCGGGCGCGGCGGTCCGGCGGGGCGCGCGGCGAGCGGCGACGTGAGCGGCGGCGAGCTGGTCGCGGCGCAGTTCGACGAGCGGAAGATCCAGTCGGTGGTGGCGCGCGAGCAGCGCACGCTCGTCCCGTGCTTCCGCGCCGAGGCGGCCCGCTCGCCCGAGTTCCGCGGCGACGTGCCCATCGAGTTCGCGATCGGGAACGACGGCCGCGTGGCCGCGCTCTGGGTGGACGACCCGCGCTTCAAGCAGGGCGCGCTGCGCGATTGCCTGCTGCAGGCGCTCCACGGCTGGCGCTTCGACCCGTTCCCGGGGCAGCGCCCGACCGTGTCGCTCGCGTTCCGCATCGGCCAGTGAGCCCCACATGACCGCCACCGCCGAGAAGCTGGCCGCCCGCGCCGAGGACCTCCCGGAGGGCTCGATGCGCCGGAAGGTGCTCGAGGGGGCGCAGCGCTTCAAGTCGGCCTGGGTCGAGCTGGGGCGGCTCCTCTCCGAGGTGCGGCGCAAGGAGCTGTGGCGCGGGTGGGGTTACCCCAGCTTCGAGCGGTACTGCACGAAGGAGCTGTTCATCCGCGGCGCGACCGCGGACAAGCTCACCGCCAGCTACGGGTTCCTCGAGCGGCACGAGCCGGAGCTGGCGAAGGCGAGAGGCGAGACGCGCGCCCCGCCGTTCGAGGTGATCGAGGTGCTCTCCCGCGCCGAGGCCACCGGCCGGCTCTCCGACTCGGGCTGGCGCGAGCTGCGGGACGAGGTGATCGAGCGGCCGCCCACCCCGGCCGCGATGAACCGCAAGATCGCGGAGCGGTTCGGTCCACCCCCGCCGCCGCCGGCGCCGCCCAGGTCGGAGCGGGTCGAGCGGCTCGCCGCCGCGGCGCGGCGACTCGCCTCGGCCTGCCGGGACGAGGACGCGATGCC
This sequence comes from Anaeromyxobacter dehalogenans 2CP-1, assembly GCF_000022145.1. NCBI lineage: Bacteria > Pseudomonadati > Myxococcota > Myxococcia > Myxococcales > Anaeromyxobacteraceae > Anaeromyxobacter > Anaeromyxobacter dehalogenans. Next base: position 2,669,489 of record NC_011891.1, on the reverse strand, counting down.
TCGGTCCGTGGCGCAAAAGGCCGATGCCCTCGCCGGGGAGATCGAGGCCCTCCTCGATCGCTAGCCGCGGGGTTTGGGGGAGCGGCCACGCGGCACCCTGGCTATATTCGAAGCCGGGCTCCGAATTCCGGGGACTCCCAGTTTGGTGGTAACATCCGATGCGTCGAGGGAACGCGTGAGCCGGAAAGAGCATCACCACGGAAACCTGTCCTGCTCGTTCTGCGGCAAGGGCCAGCGGGAGGTCCGCAAGCTCATCGCGGGGCCCACGGTCTACATCTGCGACGAGTGCATCCGCCTCTGCAACGACATCATCGCGGAGGAGGCCGAGCGGGACGAGGGCCGTCCGGCCGTCTCGCTGCCCACCCCGGCCGAGATCAAGAGCTTCCTCGACGATTACGTGGTCGGCCAGGACCGCGCCAAGAAGGTCCTCTCGGTCGCGGTCTACAACCACTACAAGCGCGTCTACTCCCGCAAGCCCGCCCGGCCGGCGCGCCCGGGGCAGGCGCGCGCGGCGCAGGACGACGTCGAGCTGCAGAAGTCGAACATCCTGCTCATCGGGCCCACCGGCTCGGGCAAGACGCTGCTGGCGCAGTCGCTGGCGCGCTTCCTCAACGTTCCGTTCACCATCGCCGACGCGACCAGCCTCACCGAGGCGGGCTACGTGGGCGAGGACGTCGAGAACATCATCCAGAACCTGCTGCACAACGCCGACTACGACGTGGAGAAGGCGTCGCGCGGCATCGTCTACGTCGACGAGATCGACAAGATCGCGCGCAAGGGTGACACGCCCTCGCCGACCCGCGACGTGGGCGGGGAAGGCGTCCAGCAGGCGCTCCTCAAGATCATCGAGGGCACGCGCGCCAACGTCACCCCGCGAGGCGGCAAGAAGTACAACCAGCAGGAGTACATCCAGGTCGACACCTCGAACGTGCTCTTCATCGTCGGCGGCGCGTTCTGCGGGCTGGAGCAGGTGATCCGCCGGCGCGTGGGCGTGAAGGGGCTCGGCTTCGGGGCCAAGATCGAGCGCAAGGAGGAGGCTAGCCTGGGCGAGCTGCTCGCGCGGGTGGAGCCCGGCGACCTGGTGCGCTTCGGGATGATCCCCGAGTTCGTCGGCCGCCTGCCCATCATCGCGACGCTGTCCGATCTGAGCGAGGACGACCTCGTCACCATCCTCACGCAGCCGAAGAACGCGCTCACGAAGCAGTACATCAAGCTCTTCGACCTGGAGAAGGTGAAGCTCTCCTTCACCAAGGAGTCGCTGCGGGCGACCGCCCGCGAGGCGATGCGGCGCAAGTCGGGCGCGCGCGGCCTGCGCGCCATCCTCGAGCAGGCCATGCTCGACATCATGTACGACGTGCCGTACCGGGAAGGCGTGAAGGAGTGCAAGATCACCGAGGGTGTGATCGTCAACCGGGAGCCGCCGCTCCTGAGCTTCGAGAAGGAGAAGCGGACCGCCTGAGCGCGTCCGCCTCGCCGACACCCCCAAGCGGCCGCCTCCGGGCGGCCGCTCGCACGTCCGGGACCCGACGCTGCGGCGGGGTGCCGCCCCGCGCACGGTGGCCGCGCGGCGGGGCGGTCCGTGCCGGCACGGTGAAGCCGGCGCACACTGTGCCCCGGTGGACCCGCGAGCAGCCGGCAACTCGGCGTCAGAACGGTGGAATTGCGCGGCACTGCACTTGCTTGTAGGACGGGGGAAGGCTCAGGGGCGATCGCCCGTCCAGCCAGCAGAAGCCACCGCATCGCCAGGAGGCTGCCATGCTCCGCCGCACGCTCACCCTCGTCGCCCTCGCGGCCGTCGCCGCGCCGGCCCTGCCGCGCGCCGACGACCGGGAGTGGGAGGAGGACTACACCGACCAGTGGTCGGACGAGCGCCCCGCCGACTACGACGTCTCGGTGGACCTGAACGACGCTCCGGGCGCCGTCACGTTCGACACCTTCCAGGGCGCGCTCTCGCCGTACGGCCAGTGGGTCGTGGTGGGCGGGTACGGCCGCGTGTGGCGGCCGTACGTCGCCGCCGGATGGCGCCCGTACTACTACGGCCGCTGGGAGTGGACGAGCGAAGGGTGGCTGTGGGTCTCCGACGAGCCGTTCGGCTGGGCCGCGTACCACTACGGCCGCTGGACCTTCGACCCCGGCTACGGCTGGGTCTGGATCCCCGGCTACCAGTGGGCGCCGGCGTGGGTGGCCTGGCGCTACTCCGGCGACGTGGTCGGCTGGGCGCCGCTCGGGCCGGGCGTCTCGATCTACGTCTCGAGCTATCCGTTCGTGGACACCTGGTGGACGTTCGTGCCGTGCGGCAGCTTCGTCTCCTACCCGGTGTACCGGGTGGCGTACGGGCCGCGCTACACGCGCCAGTACTTCTACGCCACCGCGCCGGCGCCGCCGATGGGCGGCGGGCGCGCGGTGCCCGGGCGGCCCGGCGGCGTGCGCCCGGCTCCTGGCCGGCCGGCGTGGGGCGGCCCGGCGCGAGGCGTGATCGAGCAGCGGCTCGGTCGTCCGGTCACGCCGGTGCGCGTGGTCGCGGCGCCCGCACCCGGGCCGGCCCGTGCGCGGCCCGGCGAGGTCTCCATCTACCGGCCCGACGCGCGGCCGGCGCCCGGCGCGCGTTCCGACGGCGGCCGGGTCGCCCCCGGCAGCGCGCCCTCTCGCGGCGACGGCCGCGGTGCGCCGGGGTACGCGCCGCCCTCGCGCGGCGAGAACCGTGGCACCCCGGGCTACGCACCGCCGTCCGGCGGCGCGACCCGCGGCGCCCCCGGCTACGCGCCGCCCCGCGGCGGCGAGAACCGCGGCACCCCGGGCTACGCGCCGCCGCGCGGCGGCGGCCCCTCCGCCGCGCCGCCGGCCCGCGGTCCCTCCGCGGCGCCGCCCGCGCGCGGTGGCCGGGCGCCCGACGCGGGCCCGCGCGGCGAGGTGCCGCGCGCCGCCCCCGGCTACGCGCGCCAGGACCGCGGCGGAGACGCCGGGGCCTACGGCGGCTCGTATGGCTCCTACGGCGCCCCCGCCCGCGCCGCGCCGCCGGTTCGCAGCGCCCCGGCGTACTCGGCCCCTGCGGCCCGCAGCGCCCCGGCGTACTCCGCCCCCGCGGCCCGCAGCGCGCCGGCGTACTCGGCGCCCGCCCGCGCCGCGTCGCCGCGCGCGGCCCCGCCCGCCGCATCGCACGGCGGCGGGCGCGCGGCGCCGACCGCGCCCGGCAGGGGCGGCGACCGGCGCTAGCCGGAGTCGTCGCGCCGTGCTCGCGGCCCCCGGCGCCCGGGGGCCGCGCCGTCTCCGCGGCGCCCGGGCTCAGCTCGAGGTGACGCGCACCGTGGTGCGCATCTGCCGGCCGGTGTCGAGGTCGCGGGCGCTCATGGAGAGGATCCCCTCGACGTTCACCTCGAACGCGATCTCCAGCCGCACCTCGCCGGCGCGGCAGGGCCGGACCCCGCTGAAGGTGAACTCGCCCAGCAGCTCGTTCTGCGCGGTGAGCCCGTGGTCGCCCTGGAAGATCCGCACCACCAACTCGCGCTGGCCGTCCACCGCGTTCGTCGCGGCGATGGTCCGCGCGTTCGGGATCGAGGCGTTGCGCGGGAACACGACGTGCATCGTCCCGCCCGCCTGCTCGATGCCGATGGCCATCGGGATCACGTCGAGGAGCTGGATGCGGAGATCCGAGGTCTCGCGCAGCGACCACCCGTACAGCGCCGCGCCGATGGCGACCGCCTCGTCCGGGTGGACGCCCTTGGACGGCGGACGGCCGAAGTAGCGGGTGAGGCGGTCCTGGATGATGGGCATGCGGGTCTGCCCGCCCACCAGCATCACCTCGTCGATGTCGGCCGCGCCGACGCCCGCGTCGACCATCACCCCGGCCATGATCTCGATCGACCGGTCCACCAGGTGATGCGTGAGCGCCTCGAGCAGCGTGCGGTCGAAGCGCAGGTCCATGTTGAGCGGCTGGCCCTGCGCGGTCATCGTGATGAACGGGATCGAGAACGGCGCCTCGGTGCGGGCCGACAGGTCGATCTTGGTCCGCTCGGCCAGGTCCTTGATCCGCTGCATCGCGACCGGGTCCGACGACAGGTCGATGCCGTGCTTGCGGCGGAAGTCGTCGAGCACGTACCCGATGACCGCGTTGTCGAAGTCGAGGCCGCCCAGGAAGATGTCGCCGCCGGTGGCCTTCACCTCGAAGACGCGGTCGCGGATCTCGATGATCGAGACGTCGAACGTGCCGCCGCCCAGGTCGTAGACCAGCACCCGCTGGTCGAGCCGCTTCCCGATGCCGTAGGCGAGCGCGGCGGCGGTCGGCTCGTTGATGATCCGCACCACCTCGAGATCCACCAGCGTGCCCGCCTCCTTCACCGCCTGGCGCTGGCGGTCGGTGAAGTACGCGGGCACGGTCACCACCGCGCGCTTCACCGGGATGCCCAGGTGGTCGGAGGCGACGTCGCGGATCTTGCCGAGGATCTTCGCGCTCACCTCGGGCACGTGGAAGCTGCGGCCGTGGCAGTCGAGCGCCACGTCGTTCAGGTCGCCGGCGTGGACCCGGTACTGCACCGAGCGCTGCACCGACTCGACCACGTCGTCCTTGGGGGCGCGCCCGATGAGGCGCTTGGTGGCGTAGAGGGTGTTGCGCGGGTTCAGCTGCCACTGCCGCTTGGCCTCCTGGCCGATGAGCTCGTGGCCCTTGTCGTCGATCGCGAAGATCGACGGGATGGTGTACTCGCCGCCCTTGTACGGGATGAGCTTGACCTGGCCGTCGCCGACGGCCAGCGCGGCGCACGAGTTCGTGGTGCCGAGGTCGATCCCGATGATGACGTCGCTGGGCAGCCGCTCCATGGGTGCCGGAGGGTACTACGGAGGGGACCCAGCGTGGAGTGCCCGCCGTGCGTGCACGCACACACGCGCCCGCCCGCCCGGCCGTTGGCGCGGCGGTCGCCCCGTGCCACGGTTAGGAACCGCTGGGAGGCCACCCATGGACGCGCAGCGCTGGCTGGCGAACGTCGGGTCGGGCGTGAAGGGCGCGTTCGTGGCGAACCGCTCGATCCTGTCCTACCCGGAGTACCTGCAGGCCTTCCTCGAGGCGCCGCGGGCCCACGCGCGCTCCGCCGCCCAGTACCTGCGCGACGTCCTCGATCACTTCGGATCCGAGGAGCGGGAGACGCCGGTCGGGCGGGTGCGCCGCTTCAGGCTGTTCGACCTCCCGTTCGATCCGGACGGCCGGCAGCACCGCGTGGCCGGGCAGGAGGAGGTCCAGGCCGCGATCTACCGCGCGCTCGGCGCGTTCGTCCGCAGCGGCCGGGTGAACAAGCTGGTGCTGCTGCACGGGCCGAACGGCTCGGCGAAGTCGTCGATCGTCTCGGCGCTGATCCGCGGGATGGAGGCGTACTCGCGCACGCCGGAGGGGACGCTCTACCGGTTCCACTGGGTGTTCCCGAGCGGCCGCGCCGGCCGCGGCGGGGGCCTCGGGTTCGGCGGCGGGCGCGGCGACGAGCCGGAGCTGCCCAGCTTCGCGCACCTGGAGGGCGACGCGCTGGACGCGCGGCTCTCCTGCCCGATGAAGGACCACCCGCTGCTGCTCGTGCCGCGCGCCGAGCGGCGGGCGCTGCTCGAGGAGCGCTGCCGGCCGAGCTCGCGCGAGGGGGCGGGGGAGCGCGACTTCGTGCTCTCCGACTACCTGCTCGACGGCGAGGTCTGCCAGTACTGCCGGCAGGTGCACGACGCGCTGCTGGCCGCGTACCGCGGCGACTGGCTCAAGGTGCTGCGCCACGTCCAGGTCGAGCGCCTCTACGTGTCGGCGCGCTACCAGCAGGCGGCGGTCACGCTCGAGCCGCAGCTGTCGGTGGACGCCGGCTACCGGCAGGTCACGGTGGACCGCAGCGCCGCCGCGCTGCCGCCCGCGCTGCACGCGTTGACGCTGCTCGAACCGGCCGGGCCGCTGGTGGCCGGGAACCGCGGGCTGGTGGAGTACTCCGACCTGCTGAAGCGCCCGCCGGAGGCGTTCAAGTACCTGCTCGGCATGGCCGAGACGGGCCGGGTCGCGCTCGATCAGATCCTGCTGCAGCTCGACGCGGTGCTCATCGCGAGCGCGAACGAGAAGCAGCTCTCCGCGTTCAAGGAGTCGCCCGACTTCGCCTCGTACAAGGGCCGGCTGGAGCTGGTGCGCGTGCCGTACCTGCGCCGCGCGTCGGTGGAGCGCGAGGTGTACGACCAGCAGATCACCTCGGCGGCGGTCGGTCGCCACGTGGCCCCGCACGCGACCGAGGTGGCCGCGCGCTGGGCGGTGCTGACGCGGCTGAAGCGGCCGCTCCCCGAGCGCTACGAGGGCGAGCTGCGCGGCCTGGTGGAGGAGCTGGCGCCGCTCGAGAAGCTGCGCCTGTACGACGCCGGCGCGGCGCCGGACCGGCTCTCGCTCGCGCAGGGCAAGGTGCTGCGCAAGCACGCCCCCGACCTCTACCGCGAGTCGGAGTCGTACCCGAACTACGAGGGGCGCATGGGCGCCTCGGCGCGCGAGGTCAAGACCGCGCTCCTGAACGCGGCCCAGTCGCCCGCCACGCGCTGCCTCACCCCGCGCGCCGTGCTGGACGAGCTGCGGGCGATCTGCCGCGACCGCACCGTGCACGACTTCCTCCAGCAGGAGGTGGTGGACGGCTACCACGACCACGAGGCGTTCGTGCGCGTGGTCGAGGCGGAGGTGCTCGACGCGGTGGACGAGGAGATCCGCGAGTCGATGGGCCTCGTCTCCGAGGCCCAGTACCGCGAGCTGTTCGGCCGCCACGTCGCGCTCGTCTCGCACTGGGTGCGGGGCGAGAAGATCCGCAACGCCGTCACCGGCGAGTACGCCCCGGCCGACGAGGCGCGCATGGTCGAGCTGGAGAAGGTCGTGATGCCGGAGGGCGAGGACCGCACCGCGTTCCGGCGCGGCCTCATCGCGGCGGTCGGGGCGTACCGCCTCGACCACCCCGACGCGGCCGAGATCGACTACGTGGCGATCTTCCCGGACCTGTTCCGGCGGCTGCGCGAGCACACGTACGAGGAGCGCCGGCGGGAGCTGGGACGGGCGACCGACGGCCTGCTCCGCTACCTCTCCGACGAGCGCGCGTCGCTCGACGAGAAGGCGCGGCGGCAGGTCGAGCGCACGCTCGCCGCGATGCGCGACCGCTACGGCTACTGCGAGGACTGCGCGCGCGACGCGATCCTGTTCCTGACGCGGCGGCGCTACGACGCGCCCGCCTGACGGCCGAGTGAGCGCACGCCGTGGTCGCGAGTCCGTCCGCAAAGGCGAGGGAATTGCCTGTTCGGGTCCGCCGTTCCGGATTTCGTGCCCCGCTATCGACTCCTCTCCAGCCTTGGCGGCGCGGCCCTGGTCGCCGGCCTCTTCCTCCTCGCCTCCCCGCTGCTGGGGCTCACCACGCCGCGCGCGGGCAACCCGCGCGCCGAGACCGTGCACAAGGTCTTCCCCTCGGCGGTCCGGCTCCAGATCGTCGCCGGCGAGCAGGTGGTGCGGAGCGCCTCCGGCATCGCGTTCGCGCACGACGGCGGCCGCACGTACGTGCTCACCAACGCGCACGTGGTCGAGCCGGCCCGCGAGTGGCCGGAGGGCGCGGCGCTGCGGGTGCTCCCCTCCGACGGCTCCGCCGGCGTGGCGGCGAACGTGGTCGCGCGCGGGCGGGTGCCCGAGGCCGACCTGGCCGTCCTCGAGGTGCAGGCGACGCTGCCGGTGACGCCGCTCGCGGGCGACGACCGGATGGAGCTCGGCGACGACCTGGTGGTGATCGGCGCGCCCTTCGGGAAGGGGCTGTCGGTGGCGGCCGGGATCGTGTCGCAGGTCGAGTACGAGCTCGCCGAGAACGCCGCCGCCCCGCGGCGCGCCCGGGCGCTCAAGACCGACGCGGCCATCGGCTACGGCAGCTCGGGCGGCGGCGTCTTCGACGTGCCGGGCGGCCGCCTCATCGGGCTGGTCGAGGGGTACCGCACCGCGCGCGTCGCGTTCGGCAAGGACGCCGAGCAGTACGCGTTCGACGTCCCCATGCCCGGCGAGACGTTCGTCGCGCCGGCGGCGAAGATCCGCCGCTTCCTGGTCGAGAAGGGCCTCGGGCGGCTCGCGCCCGCCGAGGCCGTGGCCGGCGCCCAGGGGCCGGTGGCCACGCCGGCCGCGGCGAAGCAGTTCTAGCGCGCCTGCGCCGGCCTTCCGGCGCGTCCTGCACCTGCCGTCACCGCCCGGGCCCGCCGGGCGGCGGGGAGGGCGGGCCGGGCGAGGTGCTGCCCGGGGCCGGACCCGGGGGCGGGGCGGTCGGGGCGGGCGCGCCTCCCTCGCCGGCCGGGGGCGGGCCGCCGCCGCCGGGGCCGGTGCCCTGTGCCGGCGTGGACGGCGGCCGCTGCGGCCCGCGCACCGTGACCCAGTAGGCCAGGTCGTCCGCGTTGCGCCCGGCGCGCACCGATGCGCCGGCGACGACGTCGAGCACCGTGGTGAGCCCGGCCGGTCCGTACACCAGCGTGTTGCGATCGATCGTCAGCGTGACCGGCCCGGCGGCGGCGTCGATGGTCAGGCGGTGGTGGGCGCGGTCCACCTCCTTCACCGTCCCGACGACCTCCTCCAGCACCGAGGCGCGCGGCAGCGGCTTCGCCGGCTTCGCGTCCTTGCCGTCCCTGGCCTTCGCGCCGCCCTTCTCGCCGGCGGCGGGCGTGGGATCCGGGATGGCGCGGGGGGGCGGGAGCTGGCCGACCGGCTCGGAGGCCGGCGCGGCGGGCGCGGCCGGCGGCGGCCCGGCCTCCTGCGGGGAGGCGACGGTGGGCACGAGCAGGGCGGCGGCGAGCAGCGCCAGGGAAGGGCGGATCATGCGACATGGTATGCCGCGGCGGGCGCCCGGCGTCGGCCCCGTGGGGTAGGATGACCGACCGCACCAGGGAGGACGGATGGACAACCGCGTGAGCTGGGACGAGTACTTCATGAACGTGGCGCGCGTCGTCGCCACCCGCGCCACCTGCGATCGCAAGCACGTCGGTGCGGTGCTGGTGCGCGACAAGACCATCCTCTCCACCGGCTACAACGGCTCGATCCGCGGGCTGCCCCACTGCAGCGAGGCCGGCCACATGATGGAGGACGGCCACTGCGTGGCGACTGTCCACGCCGAGGCGAACGCCATCATCCAGGCGGCCAAGAACGGCGTCGCCATCGAGGGCGCCAGCATCTACACCACCGCCTCGCCCTGCTGGCCCTGCTTCAAGCTCATCGCGAACGCCGGCTGCCGCCGCATCGTGTTCGGCGAGTTCTACCGGGACGCGCGCATCTTCGAGTTCGCGCAGCGGCTCGGGATCGAGCTCGTCGAGCTGAAGGTGCCGGCGCGGCCCGACGTGCAGCCGCCGGACACCGGCGTCCCGCACCCGGTCACGGCGCGGCGGACGGAGTAGCCGGCGCGGGGCCCGGCGCGCGGGCCGACGGCGCTGGCGCGGGCGCGGACGGCGCTGGCGCGTCCGTGCCGGCCAGCTCGGCCGGGCCGAGCGTGCGGAGCAGGTCTTCCCCCATCACCCCGGCCACCGCGGCGCGCCGGGCGAGGTACAGCTCCTCGCGGCGGCGGAGCGCCACGTACCGGGTGCGCTCCCCGTCGGGCAGCGGGTCCGGGAGCGCGGCCAGCTCGGCGCGCACCGACGCCAGCGCCCGGTCCACGGCCACCACCCGGATGGCCGGGCGGCGGGCGGGCTCCTTGCGCCGGTCGATCTCCACCGTGTCGTTCTCGGTCCAGAGCGGCAGGTAGTCGGCCCCGGCGACCTCCACCTCCTCCACGCCGCGGCCGTAGTCGCGGCGCGCGAGGGACACGCGCAGCAGGGCGCCGTCGCGGGTGGCGGCCACCGCGTCGGGCGTCACCCCGGCGACGTAGTTGCGCGACTGGTTGGAGACGAAGTTCCCGAGCGAGTAGGCGATCACGGCGGTGCGGCCGTCGGCGCGCCGGTACAGCTCCACGGGCTGGAGCACGTGGGGGTGGTGGCCGAGCACCACCAGCGCGCCCGCGTCGGCGAGCCGGTGCGCCAGGTCCACCTCGTCGGCGCGCGGCGCCTGCTGGTACTCGACGCCCCAGTGCACCGACACGATCACCGCGTCGGCGGACGCCGCGGCGGCGCGCACGTCCTCCACCATGCGGGCGCGGTCGACCTCGGCCACCTGCTCGCAGCGGGCGGCCGCGGGCGGGCAGGCGTTGCCGTCCTGGTTCAGGCCATAGGTGTAGCCGAGGAACGCGAGCGCGAGGCCGTTGCGCTCGATGCGCACCGGGCCGGCCGCGCGCGGCGCGGGCCCGGCGCCCACGTACGGGAGGCCGGCGGCGCGGAGCCAGCGCAGGGTCTCCTCGAAGCCGCGGCGGCCCTGGTCCATGGCGTGGTTGTTCGCGACCGCGACGAGGTCCACGCCGGCGCGCTGGAGCGCCGCGATCACCGCGGGCGGCGCGTTGAACACGAAGGCGCGCGACCCCTGCGACGCCTGCGGCGCGATGGGCGTCTCCAGGTTCGCGAAGGTGAGGTCGGCGGCGCCGAGCAGGTCGGCGACCGGCGCGAACAGCCACGCGTAGCCCGCGTCCGGCGCGTCGGCGCGGCGCGCCTCGGCCGCGCGCTTCACCGCGTCGTGCATGAGCACGTCGCCCACCGCGGCGAGCGTGACGCGCGCCTCGCTCCGGACCGGTGGAGCGACCGCTGGCGCGACGGCGACCGCGTGGGGTTTGGAAGGCAGCGCACCCGCGACCGGCGCGCCGCCCGCTGCCGCCGGGGACGCCGCCGGGGTGGACGGGCCGGTGGCGGAGGGGCGCGGCACCGCCGCACATCCCGCGAGTAAACAGAGGGTTACGACCGGCGCGGCGCGCCGGAGGCCGACAGTCGAGGTCACGCAACCTCCGTTAGCAGGCTATCCTCCCAGCAGGCTTGAAAAAAGCGGAGTTCGTACGCATCTCACGCCCACCCGTGGGGCCGCAGCAAGCGAGCGTATGCACACCTACCTTTCAGCAGGCGCAGCCTTCGTCGACCCGGACGGAACGGTGATCGCGGCCGACCCCGGGTTCCTGGCGGGGCTCGGGCTGGACGGCGGCGACCCCACCGGCGCGCTGCGGGCGCGGGCGGAGGGCAGCCCGGCGCTGCGCGCGCTCCTCGCGGGCGAGGGGCCGTCGCGGGCACGCCTGGAAGGGGCGGACGGCGCGCGCGCCGTGGAGCTGGAGCGCGTCCCGGCGAAGGCGGGGGTCCTGCTGCTGGTCCGGCCGGCGGACGGTCAGGAGTGGATGGAGCACGCGGCGCGCTCGGAGGGGCTGACCCGGATCGCGGCCGGCGTGGCGCACGACATCAAGAACCCGCTCAACGCGATGGCGCTGCAGCTCGCGCTGCTCACCGAGAAGCTCTCTGCCTCGCCGGAGGCGAGCGGGGCCGCGGCCTCGCACCTCGGCGCGCTGCGCGACCAGGTGGTCCGGGTGAACGAGGTGCTGCGGCGCCTGGTGGACGTCGCCGATCCGTCCGCGCCGCTCGGCTACACCGACGTGGGCGCGCTGCTCGCCGACGCGGCCAGCCTGCTCGGCCACGACGCCCGCCGGCGGCGCGTCGCGCTCACGGTGGACGCGCACGGCGGCGCGGTGCGCACCGTGGCCGACGCCGCGCGCGTGGGGCGGCTGCTGCTCGGGGCGCTCGCGCGCGCGGTGGCCACGACGCCGGAGGGCGGCCGCCTGGTCGTCCGGGCTGCCGCGGAGGGGGAGTGGGCGGTGGTGCGCCTGGAGCAGGCCCCGGGTGATCCCGCGCCCGAGGGCGGGTATTACAGCGAGGTGGCCGCCGCCGCGGCGGAGGCGCTGGGCGGCCGCCAGGAAGTCATCCGCGAAGGCGGCGAGCAGCGGACGGTGCTGCGCCTGCCGAGGAACGAACGCTCATGAGATACCGCGTCCTCATCGTGGACGACGAGACCGACAGCCGCGAGGCGCTGGCGGAGCTCACCCAGCGCTGGGGCTACGACGTCCAGACCGCCAGCGACGGCACCGAGGCGCTCCGCCGCGCCATCGAGGGCCACCCCGACGTCATCCTCACCGATCTGGTGATGCCGAACATGGACGGCCTGTGGCTCCTGCGCGCGCTGCGCGCCGAGCTGCCCGACTGCCCGGTGGTGCTGCTCACCGGTCGCGGCACCATCCAGACCGCGGTGCAGGCCATCCGCGAGGGCGCGTTCGACTTCATCGAGAAGCCGCTGGAGGTGCCGCGCCTGCGCCTCGTGCTGGAGCGGGCGCTCGAGAAGAAGGAGACGATGCGAGAGGTGCAGCTGCTCCGCAGGCGCATCGCCGCGCTCGCCCCCGGCACCGACATGATCGGCTCCGGGCCCGCCATGCAGCGGGTGTTCGAGCTGGTGAAGAAGGTGTCCCCCTCGAACGCCAGCGTGGTGATCGCGGGGGAGAGCGGCACCGGCAAGGAGGTGGTGGCGCGCGCCATCCACAACCTGTCGCCGCGCAAGGACAAGCCGTTCGTGGCGCTGAACTGCTCGGCCATCCCGGCCACGCTGATCGAGTCCGAGCTGTTCGGCTACGAGCGCGGCGCGTTCACCGGCGCCGACCAGCGGCGGCTCGGGAACTTCGAGCTGGCCCACAACGGGACGCTGTTCCTGGACGAGATCGGCGAGCTGCCGCTCGAGCTGCAGGCCAAGTTCCTGCGCGTGCTGGAGGAGCGGAAGATCCGGCGGCTGGGCGGGCGCTCCGAGGTCGAGGTGGACGTGCGGGTGATCTGCGCCACCAACCGCGACCTGAAGGAGGAGATCCGCCGCGGCCGCTTCCGCGAGGATCTCTACTTCCGGCTGCACGTCTTCAGCATCCTGCTCCCCACGCTGAAGGAGCGGCGCGAGGACGTCCCGCTGCTCGTCCACCACTTCATCGAGAAGTTCAACGCCGAGACCGGCAAGCGCGTGCAGGGCGTCTCGCCCGCTGCCATGGCGGTCCTGCAGGGCTACGCCTGGCCCGGCAACATCCGCGAGCTCCGGAACACGGTCGAGCGGGCGATGATCCTGGTGGACGGCGAGGTGATCGGCGAGGAGCAGCTCCCGCCCGACATGCCGGCCAGCCGTCCCGAGGCCGCCACGCTGCGCGTGCCGCTCGGCCTGCACATCGACAAGGTCGAGAAGGAGTACATCCTCGCCTCGTTGCAGCGGAACGGCGGCAACAAGGCGCGCACCGCCGAGATCCTCGGGATCAGCGAGAAGACGCTCTACAACAAGCTGAACCGCTACGCGGCCGAGGCCCGGTCGCGCGGCGAGGCGTCGGAGGGCGATCCCGCCGCGGCGGGAGGCGCGAAGGCCTAGCCGGCGCTGGCCGAGGCGTGGGGCTCGGTGGCCGCGAGCGCCACCCGCCCGCGCCCGGCCCGCTTCGCCACGTACAGCGCCGCGTCGGCCGCGCGCACCAGGGCTTCCGCGCCCCCGTCGTCGCCGTCCTCGTCCGGCAGGCAGGCCACGCCGAAGGAGGCGCCCAGCGGGACCCGCTCCCCGGACACCTCCAGCACGGTCTCGTGCAGGCGCGTGCAGACGCGCTCGGCGAACACGTGCCCCTCCTCGCCGGTGGTGTGCGGGAGCAGGAGCACGAACTCGTCGCCGCCGTAGCGCGCGCCGAAGTCGGTCTCGCGCAGCTCCTCCCGGATCACCGCCGCCACGGCGGCGATGGCGCGGTCGCCGGCGGCGTGGCCCAGCGCGTCGTTGATGGGCTTCAGGTTGTCCATGTCCGCCATGACGCAGGTGAGCGGCGTCCGGTAGCGGCGGGCCCGCTTCACCTCCTCGTCCACCCGGGCGCGGAACGCGCGCAGGTTCGCGAGGCCGGTGAGCGCGTCGGTCTGGGCGAGCTCCCGGAGCGCGATCTGGGAGCGGACCAGGCGCAGCGTCCGCTCCACCCGCGCGCGCAGCTCGCGCTCGGAGAACGGCTTCTGGAGGTAGTCGACCGCGCCGAGATCGAGGCTGCGCACCTTCACCGCGTCGTCGCCGCGCCCCGACACGAAGATCACCGGGATGTCGGCCGTGGCCGGGTCCTGGCGGAGCCGCTGCAGCACCTCGAAGCCGTCCAGCCGCGGCATGCCGATGTCGAGCAGCACCAGGTCCGGGTGCTCGGCGCGGGCGAGGTCCAGCGCCTCCTGGCCGTCGGAGGCGGACGCGACCTCGTACTCGGGCGCGAGCACCTGCGACAGCACCTCGCGGGCGTCGGGCTCGTCGTCGGCCACCAGCAGGAGCGGGCGCTCGCCGCGGCGCCTCGGGGCCGCGTGGCCCTCGGCGGCCTCGGGCGAGCGGGCGCGATCCAGCTCGTCGGCGAGCTCGAGCAGCCGGCGCACCTGCTCGGCGCGGGCGGGCCCGCCGTCGGGCTCGAGCAGGCGGGCCGCGGCCCGAAGCTCGTCCGCGGCGGTGGCCACGAGCGCGTCGCGCCGCGCCGCCGACTCGGCCAGATGGCGCTGGGCATCGGCGAGCTCGGCCACCGCGGCCGGCAGCGCGGCCCGGAGCGCGCGCGCGATCTCGGCGGGCGCGCCGCCCCCCGCCGCCGCGAGCGCGTCCGCGAGGCGCGCCAGCGCGTCGGAGGCGGGGACGTCGGAGGGCGGGCCCTCGGGGTGTCCGTTCACGGAGCTCATGCGGCAACCGGGGATCCCCTTGAATCTAGGGGGGCCGCCGTCGCCCAGCAGTCGGCCTTCCGGGCAGCCTTCGGGCGCTCGCCCGGGCAGCAGCCCCGCCCGAGCCCATCCGGCGCCCGCCCGCCCGTCCCGCCGCGGCGCACCCCCGCCGGCCAGCGTACTGCGCCCGGCACACGGCGGCCACGCGCGCCCCCCGAGGGGCTGCGCAGGCGAGCGCATCGCACGGCGGCCCGGGGCCGCTGCGCCGGGAGGAGGGCTATCCTCCGGGGACGGAGGCGCGGCGATGGCGGACGTGGTCGAGATCTACGGCAAGGACGCGTGCCCCTACACGGCGGCGGCGCGCCGGGAGTACGCGACGCGCGGGCTCGAGGTGCGGTACTTCGACGTGCTGCGGGATCGCGCCGCGATGGCCCGCTTCCTCGAGCTCTCCGGCGGTGAGCGCCAGGTGCCGCTCATCGTGGAGCGGGGCCGGGTGAGCAGCGGCTTCGGCGGGAGCTGAGGCGTGTGAAGGCTCCCGGTCGGGAGCCCGGAGCGGCCGGAACGCCGGCCGACGCCCTTCACCGTCCGTAGATGGCGCGGCGTCCGCCGCGGAAGCCCGGGCCGGCGAACTGCGGGGGCGGGGCCTCCAGGTGGAACTGGAACCACTGCTCCTCGTACAGCTTGCCGAGCTTCAGCTTCTTGCCGTTCTGCAGCGCCTGCAGCGAGGACTTCAGCTTCTCGTCCGACGCGTTCGCCGCCACCGCGCGCCCCAGCACCGCGATGGCCTGCGCGTGGTCCCCCTCCTTCTCGAGGATCCACGCCCACGCCGACCAGAGGACGCCCTCCTTCTTGCTCACCTTGGTGGCGTCCTGGAAGACCTTCTTCATGCCGTCGAGGTCGCGCTTGCGATAGAGCGCGACGGCCAGCATGCCGCGCGCGATCCAGTTGCGCGAGAAGCTCTTCCTCAGGTGGGGCAGCGCCGCGTCGAAGTCGCGGCGCAGGTAGTGGAGGATCCCGATGTTCGAGTGCAGCTGGGAGGCGACCAGGAACTGCCAGGGCGCCAGCGCGAACCCGGTCTCCAGCGTCTGGATGGCCTTGTCGAACTTCTGGGCCTGCACCTCGCGCTGCATGGCGTCGAAGAGCGCCTCGAGCCGCTTCCACGTCCGGCGGGCGAGCACGAGGTAGGCGGCGGTCGCGACGACCATGCCGGGCAGGATGGCGGCCGCCCAGCCGAACTCCGTGCCGAAGCGGATCGCCGCGGCGACGGCGACGCCGAGCGCCAGGCTGATGACGAGGTTCCACATTGCGGAGATCCCTGGGGATTGGGTGCCGCTACCCGATACACGCGCGCGGCCCCCCGCCGCAAGCGAAAACGGGCCGGCGGCGGGGAGCGGCGCGACGGTTTGGCCCTCCCCGGACTCGAACCGGGACGGGGGGTCGCCCCGCTCGATTTTGAGTCGAGCGCGTCTACCATTCCGCCAGAGGGCCGCGAACTGGGGGCAAGCTATCAGAAAACTGGAATTGGCGCATGCCGTGGCGGCTATACTGGATGCACCCCCCAGATTGAGCTCGGCGCAAACCCGAGCAATCGATCGCCACAAGGAGACGCAACATGGCCCGCCGTCCAGCCCAGGATTCGATCGACAGCATCGTGCGGGAGGCGATGGACGGCGTGGTCCGCCGCGCCTCGGTCGCCATCGCGCGCGCGGTGGCGGACCTCGCGGCCGCGCAGCTCTCCGAGCAGCTCGAGGTCGGGGTGGCGAGGGCCGGCCGCCGGCGGCCGCGCGCCGCGATCGCCGCCCGCACCACGCGCCCGCGCGGCGACATCTCGCGCTGGGCCGCGGATCGCCGCGCGCGCCGGGTCCCCAACTTCGTCATCGAGCTGACCGGGTTGAAGACGAAGAAGCAGATCGTGCAGAAGTACGGCGATGGCGTGGTGTTCGAGAAGGGCAAGCCCGCGCCCAAGCCCCGGTAGCGGCCCGGCGGCTCCCCGGCGCGCGGTGCGCGGCGCGCTCGCCATCCTCGTGGCCGCGCTCGCGGCGGCCTGCGCGCGGCCGGCGCCGGAGCGCCCGTTCGTGCTGCGGCTCGCCGTGGTCGGGCGCTTCTCGCCGCTCGATCCGCTCGGGAGCGAGGGGCACGCCATGCTGGCCCATGACCTCGTGTACCAGGGCGCGCTCGCGCCCGGGGCGGACGGCACGCCGCGCCCCGGCGTCGCGCGGGTGGTGGAGCGGCGCGGTGCGGGGCGCTGCCGGCTGCGGGTCGAGCCGGCGGCGGCGTTCTCCGACGGCGCGCCGGTGACGCCGGAGGACCTGGCCCGCTCGGCGCGCGCCGCAGGGCTCGAGGCCGAGGTCGCGCCGGACGGCACCGTGACGGTCTCGTCCGGGCGGCGGCCGGTGGAGGGCGCGCTGCTCTTCACCGCGGTGTTCCGCGCCGGCGCGCGGGGCGCGCTGGGCACCGGCCCGTACCGGATGGTGGAGCAGTCCGCGGATCGCATGGTCCTCGAGCGCGTGCGCCCGTCGCCGCGCCGCATCGCGCGGGTGGAGGTCCTCGGCTTTCCCAGCGAGCGCGACGCGCTCGCGCGCCTGCTGCGCGGCGACGTGAACGCGATGATCGGGCTGGACCGGCGCTCCATGGACCTGCTTCAGGACGTCCCGGGGCTGCGGCCGGTCCGCTCGCCAGGCCCGCACGCGTGGACGGTGATCCTGAACGAGCGGCGGCTGGGCGGCGCGCAGCGACGGCGGCTGCAGGCGGCGCTGCCGGCCGCGGAGCTGGCCGCCGCGGTCTGCGGCGCGGAGGCGGCCTCGGGCGCGCCCCCGGCCGCCGAGCGGCCGGCGCAGGAGATCCCGCCGGGCGCGCCGCTCCGGATCCTGGTCGTGGGCGAGGGCGTGGGCGAGCGCCGCGGCGCCCTGGCGCTGCGGCGGGCGCTCGGCCGCCGCGGGGGCGAGATCGTCCCGTTCGATCCGGGCGCCGGCGTGGCGGAGCAGATCGCCGGGGCGGACCTGGTGCTGACGCGCCAGGTGGTGTGGCCGCCCATCGCGGTGGCCCAGGTGTGGGCGGCGGGCGCGCCGTTCGCGGCCGCCGGGTACCGCGACGCCGAGCTCGAGGCCGCCATCGCGCGGGGCGACGCCGACGCCGCCGTCCGCCGCCTGCGCGAGGACGGCCCGGCCGTGAGCCTGTGCCGGACCACGCGCGCCGGCGCGGTGGACGCGCGGATCCGCGGGGCGGTCTTCGGCTGGGGCGCGCTCGACACGCTGCCGGACTGGGAGGTCGCGCCGTGACGCGCGAGAAGGTGGCGGCGCGCCTGATCGTCATGCTGGCGCTCACCGGCGTCGCGCCGATCGTGGCGCTCGGGGCGGTCGGCATCGAGGCGATGCGCCGGCACACCGAGGCGTCCACCATCGCGACCATGCAGGAGCTGGCGCGCCAGGCCGCCGAGCGGATCGACGCGTACCTCGCGGCGCAGGAGGAGGCCCTGCGGGTCGGCGCCGCCGCGTCGGTCGCCGACGCGCACTCGGGCCAGCGGCTGGAGGAGCTGGTGCTGGAGGCGCCCGGCCTGGGCCGGGTGGTGCGCGTGGGGCCGGAGACGCCGCCGTCGGCGCTGCCCGAGCGGATCACGCCGGCGCTGGCCGCCCGCGCGCGGGCCGGGTCGCCGGTGCGCTCCTCCTTCTACCTCGCGCGCGATCTCACCCCGGCCCAGGACCTGTGCGTGCCGGCGCCGAGCCAGCCGGACGTGGCGGTCTGCGCCAGCCTGGATCTGCTGGAGCTGTGGCGCTTCGTGGGGCGCGTCCACGGCGGCGGCGCGGGGACCGTCCTCGCGTTCGACGAGTCGGGCCGGCTGGTCGCGTCCGGCGCGGGCGCGCTGCGCGCGGCCGTGCTCACCGGCGAGCGGGTGCCGGAGGCCGAGGTGGCGGTCCGGGTCGCCCGCGGCGAAGGCACCGCGCCGACGCACTGGGTGGGGCTGGACGGCGACGAGCTGCTGGGCGGCTGGGCACGGCTGCCGCGCTCCGGCTGGGCGGTGGCGGTGGCGCGGCCCGCCGGCGAGGCGGCGCGGGCCGCCCGGACCGCGCAGTGGGCGCTCGCCGCCGTGGTCCTGGCGGCGCTCGCGCTCTCGCTCGCGGTGGGGCTGGCGCAGTCGAAGCGCGTGCTCGCCGAGCTCGAGCGCGAGGAGCGCTGGCGCACCGCCGGCCGCATCGCGGCGGGCGTGACGCACGACCTCGGGCATCGGGTCGCCATCCTGCAGCAGCTCGCCGGGCTCGCCGAGGAAGGGCGCAGCGAGGCGCTGCCGCGGCTCCGGGACGGGCTGCGCGCGGAGGTGGCGGCGCTGCGCGCGTTCGTGGCCGACTTCTCCGACCTCTCGCGCGACGTGCGCGCGGCGGAGCGCCGCCCGCTGGAGCTCGGCGCCTTCGCGGCCAGCCTGGTCCGCACCGCGGGGCCGCACGCCGGCCGCGACGGTCTGACGCTCGCGCTCGACGCGGGCGCGCAGGCCTGGATCCGCGCCGACCGGCACCTGCTGGAGCGCGCCGCGCTGAACCTCGTCTGGAACGCCTGCGAGGCGTCGCCGGCCGGAGCCGAGGTGCGGCTGCGCGCGGCGGTCGAAGGCGGGCGCGGGCTGCTGTCGGTGGCGGATCGCGGCGCCGGCATGCCCCCGGAGCGGCTCGCCTCGCTGTTCGACCTCGGCTCGACCAAGCGCGGGGCCGGCCACCTCGGGCTCGGGCTCGCGAACGTGAAGCGGATCGTGGAGGGGCTCGGCGGGGCGGTGGAGGTGGCGAGCGCCGAGGGCGCCGGGACCACGTTCACGCTCTCCTTCCCGGCGATCGCGCCGCCGCTCGACGAGGAGGGCTAGGCGGCCAGCGGGGCGCCCATCACGGAACGTGAATCCCCGGCGCGCGCCGGCTCAGGACGTCGCGCCGCCCTTGCCCGCACCGGGGGCCGCGGGTGCTGCGGGCGTCGCGGAAGGCGCCGCCTTGGCCGGGGCCGCCGCCGGGGCCGCGCCGCCGTCGCCGGCGGGTGCCGCCTGGCCGGCGGGCGCCGGCTTCGACTTCGCCGACGCGTACAGATCGGAGTACCAGCCGCCGCCCTTGAGCTGGAACGTGGTGCGCGAGACCAGGCGGGCCAGCTTGCCGGCGCCGCACTCCGGGCAGGCGGCGGGCGCCGGGTCCGACATCTTCTGCATCACCTCGGTGATCCGGCCGCACGCCTCGCAGACGAACTCGTAGATGGGCACGCCGGGATCCTAGCGGCGCCGAGCGGCGCCGGTCAAAGCGTCACCGGCCGTGCCGCCCGCCGGGGCGCGGGCCGCGAGGGGGCCGGGAGGTGCCGGCGCCCGGCTTGCGGGGTCCGGGCCGGGCGGGCCCACCGGGCCGGCCGGAACCCGAAGGCCGGCCGGGGCCGGTAGGCCGGCCGAAGCCGCCGGGCCGGCCGGGGCCACCAGGCCGGCCGGGGCCACCGGGCCGGCCGGAGGCACCGGGCCTGCCGGAGCCACCGGGCCTGCCGGAGCCACCGGGCCGGCCGGGGCCACCGGGCCGGCCGAAGCCACCGGGCCGGCCGAAGCCACCGGGCCGGCCGGGGCCACCGGGCCGGCCGGAGTCGCCGGCCCGGCCGGAGCCGGTAGGCCGGCCGAAGCCGCCGGGCCGGCCGGGGCCACCGGGGCGTGCGAAGCCACCGGGCCGGCCGGTGCCACCGGGCCGGCCGGGGCCGGTAGGCCGGCCGAAGCCGCCGGGCCGGCCGGGGCCACCGGGGCGTGCGAAGCCACCAGGCCGGCCGGGACCGGAGCGGGCAGGGCGGGGGCTCGCGCCGGCCGCTGGCGAGCCCTCGCCGCCGCCTGCGCCGGGGCGCGCGGGGCCGGGACCAGGTCCGGCGCCGCGGCGATCCGGGGTCCGCGGGCGCCAGGGCTGCGGACCCGCCGGGCGTCCGGCGCCGGTGCGAGCGGGGCGGTCGCCGGTCCGGGGCGGCCGCCCGCCGCGCTCCGGCGGGCGGCCGGTGCCGGGCGTACGGCGGCGCGGGGGTCGCTCACCGCTGGCCCCGCGCGGCGCGCGGTCGGCGCGCTCGGGTCGGGCGAAGCGGCGACCGGGCCACTCGGGCGCCGACGCGTCGCCGGCCGGTCCGAGCTCGAGACCGAGGCGCGCCCCCAGGGCGTCCACCCCGGCGCGATCCAGCGAGAGGCTGGCGCCGAGCGCGGACCGGAGCGGTCCGCCCGAGGCGCGCAGCGCGCGCAGGTGCTCCGGAAGCCGGGCGCGCAGGTCGGCCTCGAACTCGGGCAGCAGGCCGAGGTCGGCGAGCCGCGGCTCGTCGGCGAGCAGCAGGCGCACGCGCTCGGTGAGCGTGGCCCGGGCGCGCAGCTCGGCGCGGCGCTCGTCGCGCACGCGCTCCGCCTCGCGCTCCGCGCCGGCGCGCGCCAGGGCGGTGCGCAGCCCGGCCGCGTCGAGGCCGAGGCGCTCGGCGGCGCGGGCGAGCACGCCGCCGGCGGCGCGGACCGCGTGGAGCAGCTCGTCCCGCTCGCGGCGGGCGAACGCGTGCGCCATGCCGTGAAGGTCGAGCAGGGCGCCGAGGTCGGCGTCATCCACCGGCGCGCCATCGGCCCTCCGCCATCCGGCGGCGAGGGCTCCGACGATGGCGTGACGCCGCGCCCCGTGGCGGCGCACCAGCCGCTCCAGCTCGCCGCGGCCGGCCGGGAGCTGCAGCTCGTCGAGGAGCGGCAGGGCAGGGGCGGGGGTGGCCTCGGGCTCGGCGGCGCGATCGCGCGCGCGGCGCACCACCAGCTTCGCCTTCTTCGCGGCGCCCTTGCGGCGCGCGGTCGCCGCGGGCGCGCGGCCGGGCGCCGCACCGGCGGGCGCGCTGGCCGGCGGCTCCTCGTCGCGCCGGTACATCCCGCCGCGGTCGCGCTCCGCCGCGACGTCGGCGGGGGTCCCCCGGGCCAGGTCCGCGAGGGCCTGCGGCCCCAGCGGCCGCGCGGGGGGCGGGTCGGCGAGCAGCGCCTTCACCATGAGCAGCTCGTCCCAGCTCAGCGCGCCCAGCGCACGGCGGATCTCCGCCGGGCGCGCCTGCCGCCCGGCCTCCGCGCACCAGCGCGCCACCCGCTCCAGCAGCTCGTCGTCGAGGTCGGCCATCGCGACGCGGAACGTTGCCGACGGGGCCTCCGGAGTCAAGGATCACGTTGCCGGGGGCACGTCCGCGTGGTTCACTCCGGCGCATGTCACCTGCTGCGCCGAACGGCGCGCGCGTCCCGGCGTTCGTGCGCGCCCTCCGGTGGATCCTCTACGCGCTGCTGCTCGCCGCCGCCGCCCTCACGCTGGCGGGCCTCCCCGAGCTGCAGCGCGCGGTCGCGGCCGGGCACTGGCCGCGCGCCACCCTCGCCATCCCGCCCGCGCTCGTGGCGGTGTTCATCGCCGGCTACGCCACCTACCGCTTCGCGCTGGTCCGCGCCGGCCGGTACCCGGCCGGCAAGGCCCTGGTGCAGCTGGGACTGATGGTGCTGATGGTCGCGGTCATCGCCGGGATCGCGCTGGAGCGCGGGCAGGCGACGCCGGACGCGCCGGTGGACCTGGCCCGCGCGCTCGCCTCGGCCGACCCGGACGCCCGGGCCATGGCGGCGGAGCTGGCACGGCACCGCCCGCGCGAGGTCTCCGAGCGCCTGGTGCCGGGGCTGGTGGAGCTGGCGGCGGATCCGGTGCCGGAGGTGCGGCGGCAGGCGCGCGCCAGCCTCGCGGCGCTGGCGGGCGAGGACGCCGGCGGGGACGGCCCGGACGCGCCGGCGCGCTGGCGGGCGTTCTGGCGCGCGCGGGGGCTGATCCGGCGCTAGGCGCGGACCGGAGCAGGCACACGGTCTGGGGCTTGTGTCCGGTGCCGTGGTCTGATATTGAGAACCATTATCAACATGAACACCGAACGGGACGACAGGATGAAGGGCTCGAGCAGGCCGCGGGAGGGCAGCGGGTCGGCGCAGGTGTCCGGTCCCACGGCCACGCTCGCCGCGTACATCCAGGAGCGCGGCCTCAAGCAGTCGCGGCAGCGCGAGCGCATCGCCCAGTCGTTCTTCGCCATGGGTGGCCACGTCACCGTCGAGCAGCTGGTCGCGCGCGTGCGGCGGGACGACCCGCGGGTCAGCGTCGCCACCGTGTACCGCACCATGAAGCTGCTGGCCGAGTGCGGCCTGGCGGTGGCGCGGCAGTTCGGCGACGGGCAGACGCGCTACGAGGCGTCGGCCGGGCGCGATCACCACGATCACCTGATCTGCACCGCCTGCGGCGAGATCATCGAGTTCGCGAACGAGCGGATCGAGAGCCTGCAGGAGGTGGTGGCGCGCCGCCACGGCTTCGAGGTCGAGAGCCACCGCCTCGAGCTGTACGGCCGCTGCGCCCGGTGCCGCCCGCCGGGCCGCGCCCGCCCGGAGGCGCGCCCGTGACGCCTCCTCCCCCGGAGGCCGCCGCGCGCCACGAGGCCGACCTCGATCGCAAGCAGGTGGTCTCGGCCGCGCGGTCCGTGATCCTGGTCGGCAACCCGAACGTCGGCAAGAGCGTGCTGTTCGGCGCGCTCACCGGCAAGTACGTCACCGTCTCCAACTACCCCGGCACCACCGTCGAGGTGACCCGCGGCTCGGCCACCATCGAGGGCCGGCCCTGGCACGTGATGGACACGCCGGGGACGAACAACCTGCTCCCGATGTCCGAGGACGAGCAGGTGACGCGCGACATCCTGCTGGTGGAGCGCGACTACGTCTGCCTGCAGGTCTGCGACGCGAAGAACCTCCGGCGCGGCCTGCTCCTCTCGGCGCAGCTCGCCGAGGCGGAGATCCCGTTCGCGCTGGCGCTCAACATGGCCGACGAGGCCGAGGGGCGCGGCATCCGCATCGACGAGGCGGCCCTCTCGAAGGCGCTGCAGATCGACGTGGTGCGGACGGTGGCGGTGCAGCGCAAGGGCCTCGCCACCCTCCAGGCCCGGCTCGCCTCGGCCCGGCCGTCGCCGTGGCGGCCGACCTACGACGCCGCCATCGAGGCCGCCATCGCCCGCGTCCAGCCGTCCATGCCCCGCGGCGGCATCGGCCCGCGCGCGCTGGCGGTGATGGCGCTGGTGGGCGACGACTCGCTCCGCGCGCACGTCGCCGGCAAGCTCTCGGCCGTCGAGCTGGCGCGGATCGACGAGACGCGCCGGGCGCTGGCGGCGCGCTACCCGGAGTCGCTGCGCTTCGTGATCGCCCGGCAGCGCCTGGCCGCGGTCGATCGGCTGCACGACGCGGTGCTCACGAAGGGCGACGCCTCGGCCGCGAGCGGCTTCGCCCGCCGGCTCGGCGCCTGGTCCACGCACCCGCTGTGGGGCCTGCCCATCCTCGCGGTGGTGCTCGCGGTCGCCTACCTGTTCGTGGGCGACTTCGGCGCCGGCACGGCGGTGGACTTCCTCGAGAACACCGTCTTCCACGAGTACCTGATCCCCTGGACCGACCACCTGGTGCGCTGGATCGTCCCGGCCGGCGCGGTGCAGACGTTCCTGGTCGGGCCGCCGGGCGTGCCGCCGCTGGAGCACAGCGGGTTCCTCATCGGCAAGTACGGCCTGGTGTCGATGGGGCTCTCGTACGGCGTCGCCATCGTCCTGCCCATCGTCACCACGTTCTTCATCGCGTTCAGCATCCTCGAGGACTCCGGGTACCTGCCGCGGCTCGCGGTGATGGTGAACAAGGTCTTCAAGCGGATGGGCCTGAACGGCAAGGCCGTGCTGCCGATGGTGCTGGGGCTCGGCTGCGACACCATGGCCACCATGACCGCGCGCATCATGGAGACGCGGAAGGAGCGGGTGATCGTCACGCTGCTGCTGGCGCTGGCGGTGCCGTGCTCCGCGCAGATGGCGGTCATCCTGGCCATGACCGCCGGCCTCTCCGCCGGGGCCACCGCCTGGTTCGTCGGGACGCTGCTGCTCGTCATCTTCCTGGTGGGCTGGCTCGCGGCCAAGGTGCTGCCCGGGCGCGGCTCGGACTTCATCCTGGAGCTGCCGCCGCTCCGGCTCCCGCAGGCCTCGAACATCGCGGTGAAGACCTCGGCGCGCATCGAGTGGTACCTGCGCGAGGCGCTGCCGCTGTTCGTGCTCGGGACGCTGATCCTGTGGGTGCTGGATCGGTTCCACGGCCTGGCGGTGCTGGAGCGGGCCGCGGCGCCGGTGGTGGTCGGCATGCTCGACCTGCCCCCCGAGGCCGCCACCGCGTTCATCCTCGGCTTCCTGCGGCGCGACTACGCCGCGGCCGGGCTGTTCCGCCACTTCCAGCCGTACATGCAGGCCGGCACCATGACCTGGAGCATGGAGATCCAGGTGGTGGTGGCGCTGGTGACGATCACGCTGTTCGTCCCGTGCATCGCGAACTTCTTCATGATCCTGAAGGAGCGGGGCTGGAAGACCGGCCTCGCCATCATGGGCTTCATCGTCCCGTTCGCGTTCGGCGTGGGTGCGGCGGTCAACCAGCTGATGCGCCTGGTGCACTGAGAGGAGCGCGCGTGCCGGCCGTGGTCTCGAGGAGCGAGCGGTGCCCGCTGTGCGGGACCGAGTTCGACGCGGAGGGGCAGGGCTGCCGCCCGAGCTGCCCGATGGCGAAGGGCTGCAAGGTGATCTGCTGCCCGTCCTGCGGCTACTCGTTCCCGCAGGAGTCCGGGGTCGCCGGCGGCCTGCGCAAGCTGTTCGATCGCCTGAAGGAGAAGAGGGGACACGCACCGTGAATCACCGCACCACGCACCGCAACGAGGAGATCCTGGAGGCGGTCTTCACCGAGCGCGAGGCGGGCCGCGACGCCGCCGCGGGCATCCTGGCGCAGGCCGCGCCGGATCACGCGCCCGGCGCCGACGCGTCCGACCTCGAGGCGCTCGCCGCCGAGGGGTTGCTGCGCCTCGACGGCACGCGGGTGGCGCTCACCGAGGCGGGCGAGCGGCAGGCGCAGGACGTGGTCCGGCGGCACCGCCTCACCGAGCGGCTGTTCCGGGACCTGCTCGATCTGGGCGAGGAGCCCATGGAGAAGCAGGCCTGCGAGTTCGAGCACATCCTCTCGCCCGAGGCCACCGACTCGGTCTGCACGCTGCTGGGCCACCCGCCCACCTGCCCGCACGGCAAGCCCATCCCGCCGGGCCCGTGCTGCGGCACGTTCCAGCGCACGGTGCGCCCGCTCGTCACCGGCCTCGCCGCCTTCGACCTCGGCGCCACCGGCCGGATCGTCTTCATCGCGCCCAAGTTCCACGACCGCATGGACCGGCTCGCCGCGCTGGGGGTGATCCCCGGCTCGACGCTCCGCCTGCACCAGCGCTCGCCCTCGTACGTCATCGAGGTCGGCGAGACCACCATCGCCCTCGATCCGGAGATCGCGGGCGAGATCTACGTGAAGCCGGTCGAGGCGCGGTAGCGCCCCGGCCATCGCAGTCCACCCGGAAGCCACACCGGAGGCGGGCTCCTGCGCGGGCCCAAGATGAGAATGACAATCAACATCACGACCAGCACCCTGCTCCTCGCCCTGTCCCTCGCCACCCCCGCCGCGCGCGCGGCCGAGCCCGCCGCGGCCCCGGCGCCGCCGCCCGCGGTGTCCACGCAGCCCGCGTCCGGCGGCGAGAAGGCTGGCGCGGCCGCGAAGGACGACGACGCCCCCGCCACGCAGGCCCAGGTCCGCACGCTCGCGGAGGAGGTGCGCCGCCTGAAGCTCGAGCTGGGGCTGCGCGACGTCGAGTACCAGTCGTACGGCGGCATGGGCCCGGCCGCGTCCAAGGTCTACTTCGCGCCCAAGGGGCTCTCCATCGGCGGGTACGGCGAGCTGACCTACCGGAACATGACCGACGGTCCCACCGGCGACCAGAGCGACCTGCTCCGCGCGGTGCTGTACGTCGGCTACCGCTTCGACGAGCGCATCGTCTTCAACTCGGAGATCGAGTTCGAGCACGCCGGCCACGAGGTGGGCGTCGAGTTCGCCTACCTCGACTTCCTGCTCTCCGACGCGGTGCGCCTCCGGGTCGGGAACGTGCTCGTCCCCATGGGCTTCGTGAACGAGATGCACGAGCCGGCCTTCTTCAACGGCGTGTTCCGCCCCGACGTGGAGCGCCTGATCATCCCGACCACCTGGAGCGAGAACGGCGTGGGCGTGCACGGCGAGGTGGCCGGGCTCCGCTACAAGGCATACCTGCTCACCGGGCTCGACCTGTTCCGCGGGGGCGAGGAGACGCCCGAGGCGGACTCGTGGATCCGCCAGTCGCGGAGCGGCGGCGCCGAGTCGCGCGCGGCCACCGGCGCGGGCGTGCTCGCGCTCGACTACGCCGCCGGGCCCGCCACCGTGGGTGGGTCGGTCTACCGCGGGCGCGCCGACCAGCGCGAGCGCACCGCCACCGGCGAGGCCATCCGCGCCGACGTGACCCTGGCCGAGCTGCACGCGCAGGCGGCCTGGCGCGGCGCGAGCGCCCGGGTGCTGGGCGTCGTCGGCCGGCTCGGGGACGCCGCGCAGGTGTCCGAGCAGCTCGGGCTCGCGGGCGAGGAGGTCCTCGGCTCGGGGGTGAAGGGCGGCTACGCCGAGGTCGCCTACGACGTCATGACGCAGGTCGCGCCGGGCGGCGCCGCCTCGCTGTCGCCGTTCGTCCGGGTGGAGCGCTACGACCTGCACGACCGCGTGCCGGCGGGCGGCGTTCGCAATCCCGGCCTCGATCGCACCGCCGTGACCGCGGGCCTCACGTTCAAGCCCATCCCCACGGTGGTGCTGAAGGCGGACTGGCAGCGGCGCGACCCGAAGGCCGGCTCGGCCACCGACCAGGTGAACGTCGGCGCCGGCTTCGTGTTCTAGGGGGCGGCCATGGCGCGCGCGCTGCTCATCGGGCTGGCCACCGCCGCGGCGCTCGCCGCCGGCGGGGCCGCCGCCGATGCCGCGGGATCGGCCCCGGCGAAGGACGAGGCGGTGGTCCGGTCCGCGTTCCCGGGCACCGAGCGGGTGGAGATCCGTGACGTGCTGCTGACCGACGACATGGTCCAGCGCATCGAGCGGCTCGCCCGGGCCCGGGTGAAGGAGCGGCTGGTGACGTTCTACACCGCCCGCCGCGGCGGCGAGGTGCTCGGCCACGCGGTGATCCACAGCCACGTGGTCCGGACCAAGCGCGAGACGCTGCTCCTCGCGTTCGAGCCGGACGGGCGCATCCGCAAGGTGACGGTGCTCGCGTTCCTCGAGCCGCAGGAGTACCGGCCGCCGGAGCGCTGGCTGCGGCAGCTCGAGGGCAAGGGCCCCGCGGACCGGCTGGCGGTGGGCGACGACCTCGCGCCCATCACCGGCGCCACGCTCTCGGCGCGCGGCATCGCCGAGCAGTCGCGCTGGCTGCTCCAGGCGTTGCGCGAGGCCGCGGGGGGGCGGCCGTGAGGTTCCTCGTCCAGCCCACCCCCGACGCGCTGGCGCGGGCCCGCCCGCCGGTGCGCGCCTTCCTGGTCTTCGCGGCGCTGGCGCTGGCCGGCGTCGCGGTCCAGCGCGCGGCCGCGGGAGGCTTCACCCCCGCGGGCGTGCTCGACCAGTACCTGGCCGGCGGCGACCCGCTCCCCGCGGCGGCGCTCTGGGAGGAGGTGCACGTCGGCGCGTTCCTCTACGGCTTCGTGCTCCTCATGGCCGGGTCGCTCCTGGCGGTGTGCCCGGTGCCGGCGCGGCTGCGCTCGGCGCTGGTGGGGCTCGCGTTCGCCGCCGCGCTCGCCGACCTGTTCGCGCCGTTCGCAGTCGTGCGGCTCGGGGGCGCCGGCGGGCTGCGGGTCGCGACGTCGGTCGCCGCGCTGGGATCGCTGGGGGCGCTCCTCGCGCTGGTCGCGGCCACCTACGGGCGGCCGGGGAGGCGCGCCGGTGCGTGATCCGCGCCTCGCGCCGTTCCGCGCGCCCGCCCTCGCGTTCGCGGCGCTCCTGCTCGTCTCGGCGGCGAGCGGGGCGGTGCTGTTCGTGCTGAAGCTCGGGACGACGGCGGCGCGGGTGCAGGAGTTCTACCTGGGGTCGGAGGCGCGCTTCGCGGCCCCGCGGACGCTCGGCGGCATCCTCGAGGTCGCCGTCCCGCACCTCGTCGCCGTCCCGCTGGTGCTGTTCGCGGTGGCGCACCTGGTCGCGTTCACCCGCGCGCTCCGCCCGCGCGCCTACGCGGCGCTGGTGCGGCTCTCCTTCGGCTGCGCGCTCGCCGGCGCGCTGGCGGGGCTGGGCGTGCGGTTCGTGGCGCCGTGGCTGGCCTGGGTGAAGATCGGCGCGTTCGTGGGGCTCGAGGCGGCGCTCGTCGCCTGGGCCGTGCTGCTGGTGGGCCTGTTCCTGCCGGAGCGGGCCGAGGCGCACGTGCGCCGCGCCGCGGCCGCGGACGGCGCGAGCCCGCAGCGGGTGCCCGGGGCGCCGCGGCGCGATTGACGGTGAGATGGACGGTGCGTCAGCGCGGCGCGCGCACCAGCCGGCCGGCGAGCGCCGGCGAGACGCGCACCGCGCCATCGCCGCCCACCAGGATCGCCGCGGCCCCGGCCGCCTCGACGCGCGCCAGCCCGGCCTCGCCGCCCTCCAGGAACGCCGCCTTGCCCAGGATCTCGGCCTCCACGGCGGTGCGAGCCAGCACCGTGACCGCGCGGCTGGCCGGCGAGGGCCGGCAGGTGCGCGGATCGATGAGGTGGTGGTAGCGCTTCCCGCCCGCCTCGAAGGCGTGCTCGTAGTCGCCGCTGGTGGAGAAGGCGCGGTCGGAGACGTCGAGTGCGGCCATCGCGTCGAGCGGGCCGCCGCGCGGGTCCCGGATCGCGACGTGCCACGGCGCGCCGCCGCGCCGCCCCGCGGCGTACAGGTCCCCGCCCGCCTGGAGCAGGAAGTTCCGGAGCCCGAGCGCGCGGAGGCGCCGGGCGGCGTGGTCCACCGCCCAGCCCTTCGCCAGCCCGCCGAGGCCCACCTTCATCCCGGCGCGCACGAGGCGCGCCTCGCACCCCGCGTCGCCGCGGCGCGCGCGCAGCTCGAGCCCGCGCCAGCCGACGAGCGCACACCGCGCCCGCACCGCCTCGTCGGGCGGGGGCGCCTGCTCGGTGCCGTCGAAGCGCCAGAGGTCCGAGACGGCCGCCCAGGTGGGATCGAACAGGCCACCGGTCTCGCGGGCGCCCCGCCGGGCGATCCGGAGCACCTCGCACAGATCCGCGGGCAGGGCCACCCAGCCCCGCCCGGCGCGGGCGTTCAGCCGCGACAGCGGCGAGTCGGGCCGCCACTCGTTCATCACCCGGTCGACCCGGTCGAACACCGCGAACGCGGCGTCGATGCCGGCGCGGGCGCGCTCCGGTGGCGCCACCACCGCGACCGTGAGCAGGGTTCCCATCCCCGGGCGCGACTCGCGGAGCTCGCCCTCCGGGGGAGGCGCGAGCGCGAGGAGGGCGAGCAGGGCGGGGAGGGCGGGGAGGGCGAGCACGGATGCCAGGGCATATCCGCGCGCCTGTCCGCCTGCCACCGCGCCGGCCTCCAGCCCGCGACGCTTGACCGCGTGCGGCAGGATGTCTACATCGACGTTCACGTGATGAATCTGGATTCAGCATCATGAACACGCGTTCACAAGAGGTCCCCCGCCTGCGCGAGCGGCTCCGCGAGGAGACCGCCCGGGCCATCCTCGCCGCGGCCGAGCGGGTGTTCGGGGAGGAGGGGCTGCACGCGGCGCGGATGGAGCGGATCGCCGCCGCCGCCGGCGTGGCCGTGGGCACGCTGTACAACCACTTCGCCGACCGCGAGGCGCTGGTCGAGGCGCTGTGCCGGGACGGGCGCGAGGCGCTCCTGGCGCGGGTCGATGCGGCGGTCGCGGCGGCGCAGGGCCGCCCCGCGGCCGAGCAGCTCCGCGCGTTCCTGGAGGGCGTGCGCGACCACGCCCGCGCCCGGGGCCCGTTCCTGGCCGTGCTGGCGCAGTCCGGGGAGGGGCCGGCGCGGGCCCGTCCCCCCGCGACGCTGAACGCCGAGCTGACCCGGCGCGCGGAGGCGATCGTCCGGCGTGGCGTGCGCGCGGGCGAGCTCCGCCCGGACGGGCATGGCGTCCACGCGGTCGCGTTCCTGGGGATCACCCGGGCGCTGGTGGTGCGCACGCTGGAACGGCAGGGCAGCTGGGACGGCTTCGTGGACGCGGCGCTCGACGCGTTCCTGCGCGGGGCGGGGCGGTGAGCGCCGCGCGCGCGCCCACCAACAAGTGGCTGGTGACCGTGTCGGTCACCTTCGGCACGCTCATGGGCGCAATCGACGCGTCCATCGTGAACGTGGCGCTCCCGCAGATCCGCGGCGCGGTCGGCGCGACCGTGCAGGAGATCACCTGGATCACCACCGGCTTCGCCATCGCCACGGTGATCGTGATGCCGCTGACCGCGTTCCTGGGCCGCCTGTTCGGGCAGAAGCGCGTCTACATGGCGAGCCTGCTCGTGTTCGTGGTCGGCTCGGCGCTCTGCGGCCTGGCCTCCAGCCTCGGCCAGGTGGTGGCCTTCCGCGCCATCCAGGGGCTCGGCGCGGGCGCGCTGCAGCCCACCGAGCAGGCCATCCTGCGCCAGACCTTCCCGCCCAAGGAGCAGGGCATGGCCATGGCGCTGTTCGCGATGGCGGTGATGGTGGGCCCCGCCGTCGGCCCGACCCTGGGCGGCTACATCGTGGACAACTTCCACTGGTCCTGGATCTTCTTCATCAACCTGCCGGTGGGCGCGCTGGGCCTGTTCATGGTGTGGCGCTTCGTGCACGAGCCGGAGGACATCCGCGCCGCGAACGCGGCCGCGGCGGCCGAGCAGCGGCGGAACATGGACTGGCTCGGCATCGCGCTCCTCGCGGTCGGGCTCGCGACGCTCCAGTACTTCCTCGAGGAGGGGCAGCGGGACGACTGGTTCGAGTCGCGCACCATCACCGCGGTGGCGGCGGTGGCCGCCGTCGCGCTGGCGCTGTTCGTCTGGCGCGAGCTGGTGGCGAAGGTGCCCGCGGTGAACCTGCGGCTGTTCGGCGACGCGGTGTTCACCTCCGGCACGGTCATCGGCGCCGTCATGTTCGCGATCCTGATGGCGAGCATGTTCCTGCTGCCGCTGTTCATGCAGGAGCTGCTCGGCTTCACCGCCATGCAGTCCGGCCTCGCGCTCATGCCGCGCGTGCTGGTGATGATGCTGGTCACGCCCATCGTCGGCCGGCTCTACTCGCGCGTGTCGCCGCGGCTGCTGGTCGCCATCGGCGTGGTGCTGGTGTCGCTCGGCTCCTTCGACGTCTCGCGCATCACGCTGGAGAGCACCTCCTCCGGCATCGTCCACGCGATCCTGATCCAGGGGGTGGGCTTCAGCTTCCTGTTCGTGCCGCTCACCACCGCCGCGCTCTCCAACGTGCCGCGCGCCCGGCTGGCGGACGCGACCGGGCTGAACTCGCTGCTGCGCCAGGTGGGCGCGTCGATGGGCCTCGCCATCTTCGCGACGCTGCTCGACCGCGCCGGCGTCCACGCCCGGGCCGCGGTCGCGAGCCACCTCGGGCCCGAGCGGCCGGAGGTGCAGGACCGGCTCGGGCAGCTGGCGGCGTTCTTCGCGCAGCGGGGCTTCGACCCGGTCTCCGCCCGCGAGGCCGCGCTCCGGGCGCTGGACGGCATCGTGCGCAAGCAGTCGATGGTGATCGCCTTCGAGCACGTGCTGTTCGTCACCGGCGTCCTGTTCCTGTGCGTGCTCCCGCTCCTCTACTTCCTCAAGGTGAACCGGCACGGACCGCGCGAGAAGGTCCACGTCGAGATGGAGATGTGACCATGACCCCTCCCGCCGATCCCAGGCTCCACGAGGTCCCGAGCTCCCCCGCGCCGGCGGCCGCCCCGGCGCGTCCGGGCGGCCGGCGCCGCGTGCTCGTGGGCGCCGTCCTGGCCGCGCTGCTCGTCGCGATCGCGCTCGGCGCGCACGCGCTCCTCACCCGCGGCGAGGAGAGCACCGACGACGCGCAGGTGGAGGCCGACGTCGTCGCCATCGCGCCGCGGGTGGCCGGCCCGGTGGCCGAGGTGCTGGTCGCGGACAACGCCCAGGTGCGGCAGGGCCAGCCGCTCGTGCGCGTCGACCCGGCCGACTACGAGGTGCGCGTCCGCCAGGCCGAGGCCGAGCTGGCGACGGCCCAGGCGCAGGCGGCGGCCGCGGAGGCGCAGGTGTCGGTCGCGCGCGCCGGGGTGACGCGCGCGGAGGCCGAGTCGGAGAAGGCGGCGCTCGACCTGCGCCGCGCCGAGGAGCTGAAGGCTGGCGACGCCATCGCGGCCGAGCGCTACGACGCCACGCGCATCGCCGGCGCCACCGCCCGCGCCGGCGCCGGCGCGAACCGGGCGCAGTACGCGGCCGCGCTGGCCAGCGGCGAGCTGGCCAGGGCCCGGGTGAAGGCGGCGCAGGCCGCGGTGGACCTGGCGCGCCTGCAGCGCTCCTACACCGAGGTGCGCGCGCCCGCCTCCGGCCGCGTCTCGCGCCTGGCCGCGCGGGTGGGGCAGATCGTGCAACCGGGCCAGAGCCTCGGTCAGCTCGTGCCCGACCGGACCTACGTGATCGCGAACTTCAAGGAGACGCAGACCGGCGAGATCCGCCCCGGCCAGCCGGTGGACGTGGAGATCGACGCGTACGGCGGGCGCACGCTCCACGGCAAGGTGGAGAGCATCTCCGGCGGGACCGGCGCGCGCTTCGCGCTCCTGCCGCCGGACAACGCGTCCGGGAACTTCGTCAAGGTGGTCGAGCGCGTGCCGGTGCGGATCGCCTGGGACGCGGTGCCGGCCGATCTTCCCCTGCGCGCCGGCCTCTCCGCGTTCGTGACGGTGCATACCAGGTAGAACGAGGGCTGCGCCCGGCTGCGCCCTCGCCCCGCCGTCGGAGCCGCCGGCGCCCCACACCCGCCCACCCGCGCGGCGTCCAGACATCGGCCGATTTCTGGACGGGTCCCCTCCGGCTGCTACGGTCCCGGCGAGGCAGCCGAATGGCCGTGACGCGCGGACGCAGGTGGGGCGTGTACGTGGGGGTCGTCGCCTTGCTGGCGGCCCTCTCCGCCGCCGATCCGTCCGGCCTCCGCAAGCACCTGCGCCTCGCCGGCGAGGTGGACCAGATGCGCGCCGAGAACGAGCGCCTGGCGGCCGAGAACGCCCGCCTCGCGCGCGAGGTCCGGGCGCTCCGCTCCGAGCCCGCCGCGCTGGAGCGCGCCGTGCGCGAGGAGCTCCGGTACATCCGCCCGGGCGAGCGGGTCTACTGGCTGGGCGCCGAGCGCGGAGGGGCCCCGTGAGCGAGCCGCTCCCCGCGCTGCCGCCGGTGCGCGCGCCGGTGGGCGCCACGCCCACGGTGCGCCGCCGCCTGGCGCTGCAGCGCTCGCGGCCCCTGCTCATCCGCGCGTACGCGCTGCTGCTCGGCGACGCGGGGCTGGCCGGCCCCATCGCCCGTCGCCGGGCGGCGCGCTTCGTCCTGCGCAGCCTGCCGGCGCTGGTCACGGTGGCGGTGGGCGCGCTGGTGGCGCTGCGCGGCTTCGAGTCCGCCGCGGGCTGGGGTCAGGTAGCCGCCATGGCGGTCCTGGCGGTCGCGCTCGGCGCGCTGGTGTGGCGCCGGGTGGCGCGCGCGGCCGCGGGGGAGCAGGCGGGCTACCGCGAGCAGCTCGAGCTGGGCTCGCTGTTCGTGGTGGCGGCGTACGCGGTGGCGCAGAGCGCGAGCTTCGGGCACGCCGAGTCGGCGTTCCAGCCGGTGGTCTACCTGGTGATGGCGTTCCTGGTGGCGTTCCTCGCCCCGGGCGTCGGCGCCGGGCTGGTGGCGCTCGCGGTGACGCTGGAGGCGCTGCTGTGGGCCGGGCGCGGCGCGCGGGTGGCGGAGCTGCCCGAGGCGGTGGTGCACGCCGGCTTCGTGACCGTGTTCGCGGTGCTCTACTACGCCGTGCTGGCCGGGCAGGTCGCCGCCAGCCGGCGCGACGAGCGGCTCGCCATCGAGCGGCGCATGAAGGAGATCGACCACCTGGCGCGCGCGTTCCGGCTGAGCGTGGCGGCGCCGGACGACGCGCAGGATCCGGCCGAGCGCGAGCGCCGCTGGAGCGAGGGCGCGGTGATCGAGATCGAGGCGGCGGTGGGCGGGGCGCTGGAGGTCGCGGTGGCCGCCCTGCGCTGTCACACCTGCGCGCTGTTCTGGCTGAGCGAGGACGAGAAGACGCTCACGCTGCTCGACTGCCGCTCGCCCAGCGAGGCGGTGGGCCGCGAGCCGCTGCCGGCCGGGGAAGGCCCGCTGGGCGGCGCGGTGCGCCGCCGCTCCCCGGTGCGGCTCCACGGCGAGGTGAAGGCGGTCAGCTACTACGCGGACGGCACCCGGCCGAAGGCGCTGCTCGCCGCGCCGCTGGTGGACCCGCGCGGCGGCCACGTGCGCGGCGTCGTGCTGGTGGACCGGATGGAGCCGACGCCGTTCACCGAGGCCGAGGAGAAGCTCCTCGTCACGCTGGCCGCCGAGATCCTGCGGGCGGTCGGCGCCGAGCGGCTGATGAAGGACGTCCGCCAGACGCGCGCGGAGGTGGACCGGTTCTACCGGTCCATCGAGCGGCTGAACCGCACCCGGAAGCTCTCGGAGGTCTACGACGCGCTGGTGGGCGTGGCGTCGGAGATGGTCACGGTGGACTTCGCCGCGGTGGCGCTGCGCGACGAGGTGGATCCGTCCAGGGTGCGCGTGGTGCGCGTGGCGGGCGGGGAGGGCGATCGCACCGGCGCGGCCGGCCTCGACGACCTCGAGTTCGCCATGGGCGACGGCTGCCTGGTGTCCTCGGCCATCAAGATCGACGACGTGCTCCCGGTGAACGCGCTCGATCCCGCGAAGACGCGGGTGTTCGGCGCGGTCTGCCTGCGCGGCCTCGCCTCGCTCAAGATCTTCCCGCTCAAGGTGGGCGAGCGCTCCATCGGCGCGCTCGTGCTGGGCGCCAAGCGCGCCGGCGCGTACGGCCGCGACGCCGTCCAGCAACTGCTCGTGATCTCGATGCACGCGGCCCAGTCGATCGACCGCGCGCGCCTGTTCGACCAGACCGAGCGGCTCGCCACCACCGACGGCCTCACCGGCCTCACGAACCATCGGACGTTCCAGGAGCGGCTGGACGCGCACCTCGGCCAGGCGCAGCGGTACGGGAAGCGGACGTCGCTCTTGCTGTGCGACATCGACCACTTCAAGTCGGTGAACGACACGTACGGCCACCCGGTGGGCGATCAGGTGCTGCGCGGGGTGGCGAGGACGCTGGCGCGGGCCGCGCGCGGCACCGACGTGGTGGCCCGCTACGGCGGCGAGGAGTTCGCCATCGTCATGCCCGAGACCGACACGGGCGGCGCGATGGTGATCGCCGAGCGCATCCGCGAGAAGGTCGGGCAGCTCGTCTTCGAGACCGAGCAGGGTCCCCTCAAGGTGACCCTGTCGCTCGGGGTCGCCACCTTCCCCGACGACGGGGCGCAGAAGCCGGCGCTGATCGAGCGCGCCGACGCCTGCCTCTACCACGCCAAGCGGCACGGCCGGAACCAGAGCGTCTCGGCGGCCAGCCTCCGCGCCCCTCGCCGCGCCGCGGTGTGAGGGTCGGTCCGCCGCGGCGGTGGCCGTCGCCGCCCGCGCCCTGCTAGACTTCGGTCCGCGCCGTCCGTCCCCTGGACGGCCTCGCCCGGAGCCGCCCAGGCTTGAAAAAGAACTTCGTCCTCGACACCAACGTCCTGCTCCACGACCCGCGCAGCATCTTCGGCTTCGGAGACAACGACGTCGTCATCCCCATCTACGTGATCGAGGAGGTCGACAACTTCAAGCGCGACCTCTCGACGCTCGGCCGCAACGCGCGCCAGGTCTCCCGCTCGCTCGACGAGTTCCGCTCCCGGGGCAAGCTGCGCGAGGGCGTGCCCATCGGCGACGCCCACGGGCACCTCCGCGTGCTGGTCGCGGAGCACAAGCTCCCGCACGGCGTCGGGAACGGCCACACCATCGACGACCAGATCCTGGCGGTGGCCCTGGAGCTCGCGCAGCGCGACCAGGCCACCCCCACCGTCTTCGTCACCAAGGACACCAACCTCCGCATCCGCGCCGACGCGCTCGGGCTGCACGCCGAGGACTACGACGTCGAGGGCGTGGTGCTCGACGAGCTGTGGAGCGGCAGCTCCGAGCTGGAGGTCTCGCCGGAGGACGTGAACGCGTTCTACGCCGGCGGCGCGCTGCCGGCGGCCGAGGGCCGCGACGCGCCGCCGCCCAACGCGTTCGTGGTGCTCCGCGACCGGACCAACCCGCAGCACTCGGCGGTGGGGAAGTACAGCGCCGCGAAGCAGGCGTACGTGCCGCTCATCAAGACGCCGAAGGAGGGCGTCTGGGGGATCCGGCCGCGCAACAAGGAGCAGTCGTTCGCCCTCGACCTGCTCCTCAACGACGAGGTGCGGCTCGTCACCATCGTCGGCAAGGCCGGCACCGGCAAGACGCTGCTCGCCATCGCCGCCGGCCTGCAGAAGACCATGGAGGACGGCGTCTACCAGAAGATGCTCGTCTCCCGGCCCATCTTCCCGCTGGGCCGCGATCTCGGCTACCTGCCCGGCTCGGTGGAGGAGAAGCTCAACCCCTGGATGCAGCCGATCTTCGACAACGTCGAGTACCTCATGAACCTGTCGCGCTCGGAGAAGAAGGCCGGGCGCGGCTACCACGAGCTGCTCGACCTCGGCATCCTCGAGATCGAGCCGCTCACCTACATCCGCGGACGCTCCATCCCGAACCAGTTCATCATCGTGGACGAGGCGCAGAACCTGACGCCGCACGAGGTGAAGACCATCATCACGCGCGTCGGCGACGGGACGAAGATCGTCCTCACCGGCGACCCGTACCAGATCGACAATCCCTACGTGGACCAGACCAACAACGGCCTCATCCACGTGGTGAACCGCTTCATGCACGAGCGGCTGGCGGGGCACATCACGCTGGAGAAGGGCGAGCGGAGCCCGCTGGCCGAGCTCGCAGCGAATCTCTTGTGACGGGGCTGCGCCCCGCCCCACGGAGCGGAGCTCCGCGGGGACCCGCTTGCTGCGAGGGGTCCCGTGACCTCCGCGCCTGCGCTCGCGGGCTCGCGCGAGGTCCCCGCGGGCGCGGCTGCGCCGCGCGGGCGTCGCCGCTAGGCTCTGACCGATGACGAACCGGGCCGATCCCACGCCGCCGGCCGCGCCGGCGCTCGACTACCCGCTCCGCTACACCTTCAAGGTGATGGGGCTCGCCGCCGACGACTTCGCCGAGCATGCGCGGCGCCTGGTGGCCCGCGGCGTGGGCGAGGCCCCCGCGATCGACGTCACGGTGCGCGCCTCGTCGGGCGGGAAGTACCACTCGGTGAGCGTGGCGGTGCGGCTGGAGTCGGAGGCGCAGCGGCGCGCCGTGTACCAGCTGCTCTGGCAGGACGAGCGCGTCGTCTACTACCTGTGATCGCGGCTCAGGCCGCGGCGCAGGGGGTGCCGAAGTCGACCAGGTCCACCGGCTGCGGCGCCATCCCGAACGTCAGCTCGTCGCGCCAGCCCTCGGCGTCACCGCCGATCTGCAGCGGCATCGGCTTCTCGAACCGCATCGCCACGCGGTCGGCGTGGAAGTCGAGCAGCCCCCGGTGCGCGAAGCGGCCGGCCCAGATGCTCGGGACGCTCGTGAGCAGGGTGCGGATCGGGATGCTGGTGGCGACCCGGACCTGCATCATGCCCGGCGCCTGCCCGGCGAACGGGAACGCGCGCAGGCCCAGGCCGTAGTAGGGCACGGTGCTCGCGGCGGCCATCATGCACGGGCCGGCGTAGAGCAGCTCGCCGTGGGCGATGGGGCGGCCGACGCGGTTGCCGCGCGCGTCGAGGCGCCAGGCCGGGCGGCCCACGTTCACGATCTCGCAGTAGGTGGGGCGGCGCTCGACCAGGCAGCGCGGGGCGGAGCGCAGCGCGATGGCGAGGCCGTAGCCGCTCGCGCCCAGGCCCAGGCGCCGGAGCGGGGTGTCGGCGAGCTGCGACTTCAGCCAGATGTAGTCGTTCAGCACCGCGGCGTCGATGCCGACGCCGGCGAACGGGGTGAGCCGGTCGCCGCAGGAGACGAGGTCGAGGCGGCGGACGCGGCCGACCTCGCCGCGCACGAAGCGGAGAAGGTCCTGCACGTGCCGCCGCGGGGTCGCGCCCACCACACCGGCCACCGCGTTGCCGGTGCCGAGGGCGAGCACGCCGAAGCAGGGCGGCCGGGCCGCGCGCCGCTCCGCGCTCTCCAGGATCCGGTTCACCCAGGAGACGAACGTCCCGTCGCCGCCGCCGGTGAACACCGTCCGGTACCGCCGCGCCACCACCTCGTCGGCGATGGCCGCGGCCTCGTCGGCGCAGCGCGACACGAAGAGGTGCTCGTCCGGCAGCACCGAGGAGAGCGCGCGGCGGACGCCTGGCGTCACCTGCTTCGCGTTCGCGTTGAGGAGGACCGCCACGTCGGCGCCTGGCGGGGCGAACGGCTGTTCGAACCCGTGGGACCGCTCGGCGGTGGCGACCATTCGAAGCATGAAGTTCCCTTGTGAGGCCCTGACGCGGATGTCCGGGTTTCCGGAGCAAGCGAGGTGCCACGGCGCGTCACCCTGGCAAAACCGTGGGATGACGGCTGCTTATTCGCCTGCGCGGCGCCCTGTGCGGGGAGCGTGGGACGCGTCGTCCGGGTGGCGGTGCGTCGCGGGCTACGCAGCGCGCCGTCGCCCGCCGGCCGGGGCGGCGGGGGCGCGAGCGCGCCGTTTGACAGGGTTCCGCGCGGACTTACGTTGCCCCCCGTCCAGGAGGACTTTCGAACCATGGCCAAGATCATCGGCATCGACCTCGGCACCACGAACAGCGTGGTTGCGGTGATGGAGGGGAAGGACCCCGTCGTCATCACGAACGAGGAGGGCTCCCGGCTCACCCCGAGCGTGGTCGCCTATACGAAGGAAGGGGAGCGGCTCGTCGGGCAGGTGGCCAAGCGCCAGGCCATCACCAACCCCGAGAAGACCGTCTACTCGATCAAGCGCTTCATGGGCCGGCGCTTCGGGGAGGTGCAGGACGAGATGAAGCGCGTCCCGTACCACGTCGCCGAGGGCCCGAACGGCGACGCGCGCATCGAGATCGACGGCAAGCAGTACTCGCCGCCGGAGATCAGCGCGCAGGTGCTGCTCAAGCTGAAGCGCGCCGCCGAGAACTACCTCGGCGAGAAGGTGACGGACGCGGTCATCACCGTGCCGGCGTACTTCAACGACTCGCAGCGGCAGGCCACCAAGGACGCGGGCGAGATCGCCGGCCTGAACGTGCGGCGCATCGTCAACGAGCCGACCGCGGCCGCGCTCGCCTACGGCCTCGACAAGAAGAAGAACGAGAAGATCGCCGTCTACGACTTCGGCGGCGGCACGTTCGACATCTCGATCCTCGAGGTGGGCGAGAACGTGGTCGAGGTGCTCGCCACGAACGGCGACACGCACCTCGGCGGCGACAACATCGACCAGCAGGTCATCGACTGGCTGATCGCCGAGTTCAAGAAGGACACCGGCATCGACGTGTCGAGGGACAAGATGGTGCTGCAGCGCCTCAAGGAGGCGGCCGAGAAGGCGAAGATCGAGCTCTCCTCGATGATGGAGACCGAGATCAACCTGCCGTTCCTCACCGCCGACCAGACGGGCCCGAAGCACCTGTCGGTCAAGCTCTCGCGCGCCAAGCTCGAGCAGCTCGTCGAGGCGCTGATCGAGCGGTCCATCGAGCCGACCCGGCGCTGCCTGGCGGACGCCAAGCTCCAGCCGTCGCAGATCGACGAGGTGGTGCTGGTCGGCGGCCAGACCCGCATGCCGAAGATCGTCGAGACCGTGAAGCGGTTCTTCGGCAAGGAGCCGAACCGGACCGTCAACCCGGACGAGGTGGTGGCGGTGGGCGCGGCGGTGCAGGCTGGCGTCCTCTCCGGCGAGGTGAAGGACATCCTGCTGCTCGACGTGACGCCGCTCTCGCTCGGCGTCGAGACGCTCGGCGGCGTGATGACCCGGCTCATCGAGCGGAACACGACCATCCCGGCGAAGCGGTCGGAGACGTTCTCCACCGCGTCGGACAGCCAGACGTCGGTGGAGATCCACGTGCTGCAGGGCGAGCGCGAGATGGCGCGCGACAACCGCACGCTGGGGCGCTTCCACCTGGAGGGCATCCCGCCCGCGCCGCGCGGCATGCCGCAGATCGAGGTCACGTTCGACATCGACGCGAACGGCATCCTGAACGTGTCCGCGAAGGACAAGGGGACCGGCAAGGAGCAGAAGATCACCATCAGCCACTCGTCCGGCCTGGCGAAGGACGAGGTCGAGAAGATGGTGGCCGACGCCCAGTCGCACGAGACCGAGGACAAGGCGCGCCGCGAGGAGGTCGAGCAGCGGAACCGGGCGGAGAACCTCGCCTACCAGATGGAGAAGCTGCTCAAGGACAACAAGGAGAAGCTCGCCGCCGCCACCGTGAAGGAGATCGAGGAGGCGGTGCAGGAGGTCCACAAGGTCCGCGAGAAGGGCACCGCGGCCGAGGTGAGGACCGCCATGGAGCGCCTCGAGAAGGCCAGCCACAAGGCGGCCGAGGAGCTCTACAAGACCGCCGCGCCGGGCGGTCCGGGCGAGGGCGCGCCGCCTCCGGGCGGCCCTGCGGCCGAGGAGAAGCCGAAGGACAACGTGGTGGACGCGGAGTTCAAGCAGGTCTAGCGCGTCACCGCAGCGTCGAGACGGGCCGCCTGGCGTCGCCGGGCGGCCCGTCGTGCGTCCGGCGTCCGGCGTCCGGGCGGAGCGCCCGCGCCGAGCTCCAGCGCGCCTCGCTTTTCCGCCGCCCCCGCCTTAATCTCGCGCCCGTGCACCTCACGGTCCTGTCGCGCTCGAGCGAGATCTACACCACGCGCCGCCTGGTCGAGGCGGCGCGCGCCCGCGGGGTCCGCTCGCGCGTGGTCGATCCGCTCGAGGTGGAGATGGGGCTGTTCGACCAGGCGCCGCAGGCCTACTGGCGCGGCAAGCGCTTCCCCCGCACCGACGTGGTCGTGCCGCGGATCGGCCTGTCGATCCACCAGTACGGCCTCTCGGTGGTGAACCAGCTCGAGCTGCTCGGCATCCCGGCGCTGAACGGCGCCTACGGCATCGCCGCCAGCCGCAACAAGATGCGCAGCCTCCAGATGCTCTCCGCCGCCGGGGTGCCGGTGCCGCGCACCGTGATGGCGAGCGACCCCTCCGGCCTGAAGGACATGGCACGGCTGGTGGGCGGCGTCCCGGTGCTGGTGAAGCTGCTCTCCACCAGCGAGAAGTCGGGCGTGATGATCTGCGAGACGCTCCAGTCGCTGGAGGCGGCGCTCGAGGCCATCCTGGGGCTCGGCCAGAACATCGTGGTGCAGCAGTACCTGAAGGGCGCGAAGGGGCGGGACCTGCGCGCCCTGGTGGTGGGCGGCGAGGTCGTCGCGGCGATGCGCCGCCGGCCGCCGGTCGGCCGCTTCTCGCGCAACCTGCGGCGCGGGGCGCAGTTCGAGCAGGTGAGCCTGCCGCCCGTCTACGCGCGCGCCGCCGCGCAGGCCGCCCGGGTGCTGCAGCTCGAGGTCTGCGCGGTGGACATGCTCGACGTGAAGGGCACGCCGCGGGTCTTCGAGGTGAACTCCTCGCCGTCGATCCGCGAGGCGGAGAGCGCGTGCGGCGTGGACGCCGCGGGGCGCATCGTGGAGCGCGCCATGGCCCTGGTGCGCGGCGGGCGCGCCCCGGCGGGCGCGGGGCGGCGGCGGCGCGACGGGGCGGCCGCCGCGGCGCGTCCCTGAATGCGTGGCCGCCCCCGGCCGTCCCTGGTATAGAGCCCGACCATGCGCACCCTCGCACTCGCCCTCGCGCTCCTGCTCGCCCCCGCGGCGTCGCGCGCCGACGCGGCCGCCGACGCCGCCGCGAAGAGCTACCGGATCGACACCGAGGGCACCACGCGGTCGGTGAAGGCCGGCGCGGCCGGGAAGCTGGTGATCTCGATCGTGCCGGTGGCGGGCACGCACGTGCACCCGCAGGCGCCGCTCAAGATCACGCTCTCGGCGACGCCCGGGCTCACGCTCTCCAAGGACCGGCTCGGCCACAAGGACGCGGTGGATCCGAAGGCCGAGGGACCGCGCTTCGAGGTGCCGTTCACCGCCGCCCAGGCCGGCGCGCAGGAGGCGCGGGCGAAGGTGGACTTCTTCATCTGCTCCGACCAGTGGTGCGTGAAGCAGGCGCGCGACGTGTCGGTCCCGGTCAAGGTCGAGTAGCGCGATGCGCGTCGTCTACGGCGTGAACCCGGTGCGCGAGCTGCTCCGCGCCGGGGGCGGCGACGTCGCCGAGGTGTGGCTGGCCGAGGGCGGCACCCGCGGCGCCGCGTTCGCCGAGCTGGAACGGCTCGGGCGGGGGGCGGGCGCCAAGGTGCGCGCGGCGCCCCGCGCCAAGCTCGACCGGCTGGCCGGCACCGACCGGCACCAGGGCGTCGTCGCGGTGGTGGCCGACTTCCGTTACGCGGAGCTGGAGGATCTGCTCGCGCGCGCGCAGGCCGGCGGCCGCCCGCCGCTCCTGGTGGTGCTCGACGGCGTCGAGGACCCGCACAACCTCGGCGCCATCATCCGCTCGGCGCACGCGCTCGGCTCGCACGGCGTCGTCATCCCGCGAGACCGCGCCGTGGGCGTCACGCCCGCGGTCGCGAAGGCGTCGGCCGGCGCGGTGGAGCGCTGCCCGGTGGCGCGCGTCACCAACGTGGCGAAGACCCTCGAGCGGCTGAAGGAGGCGGGCATCTGGTCGGTCGCGCTCGCAGCGGACGGCGAACGCCCCCTCGGCGAGGTCGATCTCAAGGGCCCCACGGCGCTCGTCCTCGGCAGCGAGGGGGAGGGGATCCGGCCGCTGGTGCGCCGCACCTGCGACCTCTCCGCGCGGATCCCCATGTCGGGTGATCTCGACAGCTTGTCGGTGTCCGCGTCGGCCGCGGTCGCCCTGTACGAGGCCGCGCGGCAGCGCGCGGGGACGCCGTCGAAATCAGCGGTCGAAATGCGTCCTTGACAAGATGGGGCCACTCATTTTAAAGACCGCCCTCCACAACGGACGGCGGTGGGTTCGCCCGAGCCGTGCCCGAGGGACGACGGTCGTGGATTCGGGAAGGATTTTGCTGGCGTAGCTCAGCTGGTAGAGCAGCTGCCTTGTAAGCAGCAGGTCGCGGGTTCGAATCCCACCGCCAGCTCAGCGCGCCGTGGGGTTCACGCAGCGTCATCGAGGTGAAGACATCAGGAGGGGTTCCCGAGCGGCCAAAGGGAGCAGACTGTAAATCTGCCGGCTTACGCCTTCGGTGGTTCGAATCCACCCCCCTCCACTGCGCAGCACCGGTAG
This sequence comes from Anaeromyxobacter dehalogenans 2CP-1, assembly GCF_000022145.1. Lineage (NCBI taxonomy): Bacteria > Pseudomonadati > Myxococcota > Myxococcia > Myxococcales > Anaeromyxobacteraceae > Anaeromyxobacter > Anaeromyxobacter dehalogenans. The sequence continues at coordinate 2,625,679 of NC_011891.1, read as the reverse complement.
CAGCAGCTCGCTGGGCGAGAAGCGAAGAAGAGGTTCGGGAAAACTTGCGGGAATAGCTCAGTTGGTAGAGCGTCAGCCTTCCAAGCTGAATGTCGCGGGTTCGAATCCCGTTTCCCGCTCCAGTGAGGTCGGATCAAAGGAATTGCCCTCGTAGCTCAGTCGGTAGAGCGCGTCCTTGGTAAGGACGAGGTCTCCAGTTCAATCCTGGACGAGGGCTCTCAGTCACTCCGTCGCGGTAGCCGAGTCATCCGGCGCACGCGCCAACAGCAGGGAGCGTACCCAATGGCCAAGGAGAAGTTCGAGCGCAGCAAGCCGCACGTGAACGTCGGGACGATCGGGCACGTGGACCACGGCAAGACGACGCTGACGGCGGCGATCACGAAGGTGCTGGCGCAGAAGGGCGGGGCGCAGTTCCTGGCGTACGACCAGATCGACAAGGCGCCGGAGGAGCGGGAGCGCGGCATCACGATCGCGACGGCGCACGTGGAGTACCAGACGGAGAAGCGGCACTACGCGCACGTCGACTGCCCGGGGCACGCGGACTACGTGAAGAACATGATCACCGGGGCGGCGCAGATGGACGGCGCGATCCTGGTGGTGTCGGCGGCGGACGGTCCGATGCCGCAGACGCGGGAGCACATCCTGCTGGCCCGTCAGGTGGGCGTGCCGTACATCGTGGTCTTCCTGAACAAGGTGGACATGGTGGACGACAAGGAGCTCCTGGACCTGGTGGAGCTGGAGGTCCGGGAGCTGCTGAGCGAGTACGACTTCCCGGGCAACGAGATCCCGATCGTGAAGGGGTCGGCGCTGAAGGCGCTCGAGGGCGACAAGGGCGAGCTCGGGGAGCAGGCGATCTTCAAGCTGATGGACGCGGTGGACGCGTACATTCCGACGCCGCAGCGCGCGACGGACAAGCCGTTCCTGATGCCGGTCGAGGACGTGTTCTCGATCTCGGGCCGCGGGACGGTGGCGACGGGCCGCGTGGAGCGCGGGATCGTGAAGGTGGGCGAGGAGATCGAGGTCGTCGGGCTGAAGGCGACGGCGAAGACGGTGGTGACCGGCGTCGAGATGTTCCGCAAGCTGCTGGACGAGGGGCGCGCGGGCGACAACATCGGGGCGCTGCTGCGCGGCCTGAAGCGCGAGGAGGTGGAGCGCGGTCAGGTGCTGGCGAAGCCGGGGTCGATCACGCCGCACACGAAGTTCAAGGCCGAGGTGTACGTGCTGACGAAGGAGGAGGGTGGTCGTCACACCCCGTTCTTCAACGGCTACCGGCCGCAGTTCTACTTCCGGACGACGGACGTGACGGGGTCGGTGCAGCTGCCGCAGGGAGTCGAGATGGTGATGCCGGGCGACAACATCGGGATGGAGGTGGAGCTGATCACCCCCATCGCGATGGAGAAGGAGCTCCGCTTCGCCATCCGCGAGGGCGGCCGCACGGTCGGCGCGGGCGTGGTCGCCGAGGTCATCCAGTAAGGAAAGAAGGACGTCATGGCCGGCAATCGCAGCATCATCACGCTCGAGTGCAAGACCTGCAAAGAGCGGAACTACACGACCACCAAGAACAAGAAGAAGACGCAGGACAAGCTCACGCTCTCCAAGTACTGCCCGCGCTGCCGCAAGCACGTGGAGCACAAGGAGACGAAGTAGCCACGAGCGGCACCTAGGCCAGTAGCTCCAACGGTAGAGCAGCGGTCTCCAAAACCGCGGGTTGGGGGTTCGAATCCCTCCTGGCCTGCCAGACAGAACGGGGCGGGGCCGTCCACGGGCGGCCCCGCCCTCCGAAGCCGAAGGTCGAGGGTCATGGACAACGTCGGCGGGGTCGATCAGCCGAAGCGCGTCGTGGGGATCTTCTACGTGCTCGCGGCCATCGCGCTGGGGATCTTCCTGGAGAAGGTCCTCGAGCTGGCGCTCGGGTACGCGGGCGTCAACGACTTCGCGGTGTTCAGCGACTGGACGCTGTCCACGGTGACGGGCTTCGCGCTCGCCATCGCGACCGCGGTGGTGGTCTGGCGGATCCCGAAGACGCAGCAGGTGTCGCTGGAGGTGGCGCTCGAGCTCCGGCGAGTCACCTGGCCGAGCATGCGCGAGACGCGCGCCGCCACCGTGGCGGTGATCGTCGCGTCCGCCGTCGCGGCGGTCATCCTCGGTCTCTTCGATCTCGTCTGGAGCTGGCTGAGCTCGAAGATCTACTGAGGTCCCCGCGTTCTTCGCGGCCGGGACGGAGCCGCGGCGGTTGGGGGCCGCCAGCACGGCTCCATCGGCGTTTTCTGGAATCGACGCGCGGGCGACGGAACGGAGCGGTCATGGCGAAGAAGTGGTACGTCGTCCACACCTACTCGGGGTTCGAGAACAAGGTGAAGAAGTCGCTCGACGAGCGCATCCGGCAGCACTCGCTGCAGGACGCGTTCGGCGAGGTGCTCATCCCGATGGAGGTGGTCCAGGAGATGGTGAAGGGGGAGAAGAAGACCTCCAAGCGGAAGTTCTTCCCCGGCTACATCCTGGTGAACATGGAGATGAGCCTGCAGACCTGGCACCTCGTGAAGGGGACGCCGAAGGTCACCGGGTTCGTCGGCAACGCGAAGACGCCGGAGCAGGTCCCGGCGGTGTCCGACGTCGAGGTGCAGCGGCTCACCACGCAGATCTCCGAGGGCTCGCTCAAGCCGAAGCCCAAGGTGCAGTTCGAGGAGGGCGACTCGGTCCGCGTGACCGACGGCCCGTTCTCGAACTTCAACGGCACCGTCGAGGAGGTCAAGCCGGACAAGGGCAAGCTCCGGGTGCTGGTGTCGATCTTCGGCCGCGCCACGCCGGTAGAGCTCGACTTCATGCAGGTGGAGAAGACCTAGCCTTTGCAGGGCCCCGCGGCGTCCGCCGCGGGGGGAACGACGGCGTGGGAGAGCGATGAGCTCGCTTGCACCACGCGAGGAGCGACGATGAAGAAGGTCACGGGACAGATCAAGCTGCAGCTCCCCGCCGGAAAGGCGAACCCGGCCCCGCCCGTGGGCCCGGCGCTCGGCCAGCACGGCGTCAACATCATGGAGTTCTGCAAGCAGTTCAACGCGGCGACGCAGGCCCAGGCGAAGGAAGCCCTCATCATCCCGGTCATCATCACGGTGTACCAGGACCGGTCCTTCACCTTCGTGCTGAAGACCCCGCCCGCCGCGATCCTCCTCAAGAAGGCCGCCGGCCTCCACACGGAGAAGAAGAAGGGCTCCGGCGCGCACAAGCCCGGCAAGGAGAAGGTCGGGCAGGTGACGCGCAAGCAGGTGGAGCAGATCGCGAAGACCAAGATGCAGGACATGACGGCGGGCACCCTGGAGGCCGCGATGCGGACCGTCGAGGGGACCGCCCTGTCCATGGGCATCGAGATCGTCGGCTAGCCGGGAGGACACGCACATGGCTCACGTTGCGAAGAAGTACAAGGCGGCCGCCGAGAAGGTGGATCGCACCAAGCGCTACAAGCTCGACGAGGCCATGAGCCTCGTGAAGCAGACCGCCACCAAGAAGTTCGACGAGACGGTGGACGCGTCCATCAACCTGGGCGTGGACCCGAAGCACGCCGACCAGGTGGTCCGCGGCGCCGTCGTGCTGCCGCACGGCATGGGCAAGACCGTCCGCCTGGCGGTGTTCGCGAAGGGCGACAAGGCCAAGGAGGCCCAGGAGGCCGGCGCGGACATCGTCGGCGCCGAGGACCTGGCCGAGAAGATCCAGGGCGGCTTCATGGACTTCGACAAGCTCATCGCCACCCCGGACATGATGGGCGTGGTCGGCCGCCTCGGTAAGATCCTCGGGCCCCGCGGCCTCATGCCGAACCCGAAGGTCGGCACCGTCACGATGGACCTCGCCCGCGCCGTCAAGGAGCAGAAGGCCGGCAAGGTCGAGTTCCGCGTCGAGAAGGCGGGCATCGTCCACGTGCCGTTCGGGAAGGCCTCCTTCGATCCGGACAAGCTGAAGGCGAACTTCAGCGCGATCATGGAGGTCATCTACAAGGCGAAGCCGCAGACGGCGAAGGGCGTGTACGTCAAGAACGTCACCCTGAGCACGACCATGGGCCCCGGCATCAAGGTGGACCTGGCGGAGCTCGCCGCGCAGCACGCTTAAGCGCTTCAGGAGTTCCCGGCGGCAATCTCGCCGCCGGGGTTCTGGTCCAAGACAGCGGGCCCGCTGCCACCGCTCCGGTGCGAGCGCAGTTCGGAGCGGACAGCGGCCAAGCGGATCCTCGCGGATCCGACCCGCCGAGACGGGAACTGCGATTCACCGCAGCGTCCCCTGCTTGGCCAGGGGGTTTTCGTACCGGACGTCCGGTCCGAGACCCGAACGACGCCGAGCCCGGCGCGACGCGCCGGCCGGCCGGAGAGGTGGTGAGTCAACTTGAACCGGACGGAAAAAGAGCAGGTCATCAGTGAGCTCCACGAGAAGATGGCGAAGGCGAAGGCGGCCATCGTCGCGGAGCCGAAGGGGCTGAACGTCGCGGTGGTCACGGATCTTCGCAAGAAGCTCCGGGATGCGAAGATCGACTACCGGATCGTGAAGAACACCCTCGCCGCGCGCGCCGCCAAGGGCACGCCGGTGGAGCCGGTGGCGGATCGGTTCGTGGGGCCGACGGCCCTCGTCATGTCGTACGACGACGTCGTCACCCCGGCGAAGCTCCTCGCGGACTTCATGAAGGACCGCGAGAACTTCGTGATCCGCACCGCGATCATCGAAGGCAAGGTCATCGACGCGAAGGGCGTTCAGGCCCTCGCGAAGATGCCGGGCCTGAAGGAGCTCCGCGGCCAGATCGCCGCGATGATCGCCCAGCCCGCGACCAAGCTCGCGCGCCTCGTCGGCACCCCTGGCCAGCAGCTGGCCCGGGTGGTCGGCGCCCGCCGCGAGCAGCTCGAGAAGCAGGCGTAAACGGTACGTGAACCGCCCGTGCGCGATTGCGCGGGCCAAAGAGACGCATCGGGCCGTCAGGGACGGCCCGGCGGAGAGAAGAGGAAAGAAGCAATGGCCGATCTGAATGCGATCGTTGAGCAGCTCTCGGGCCTGACCATCATGGAGGCCGCGGAGCTGGTGAAGCAGCTCGAGGAGAAGTGGGGCGTGTCCGCCGCCGCCGCGCCGGTGATGGTGGCCGCCGGTGGCGGGGCCGCCGCTGCGGCGCCGGTCGAGGAGAAGACCGAGTTCACGGTGGTCCTCGTGGACGCCGGCGCGAACAAGATCAACGTGATCAAGGAGGTCCGCGCGATCACGGGCCTCGGCCTGAAGGAGGCCAAGGACCTGGTGGAGGGCGCGCCGAAGGAGGTCAAGGCCGGCGTCGCCAAGGCCGAGTCCGAGGAGCTCAAGAAGAAGCTCGAGGCCGCTGGCGCCAAGGTCGAGGTCAAGTAGGACCGTTCGCCGTTGCTGGGCACGGCGGGGCGGGGTTGCAAGCCGCCCCGCCGTGGCCCACGTTGGAATCTTTGACGGGCGAGGGTCGAGCCGTTACAAACCCCCATCCCATCAACGATTCCTGGATTTCCGGCCGCTCGGCCGGGCGACGCAGGATAGCCGGCCCGGCGGCCGGCTAGACCCTTTTGTGGCGGGTCTCGTTGGGGAAAGAGGACCGAAATCGATGGCGACGACGATTCAGAACAACTTCCGGATCCGGCGGAACTTCGGGAAGATCAACAAGATCGCCGAGATCCCCAACCTCATCGCCATCCAGAAATTCTCCTACGACAAGTTCTTGCAGGCCGACGTCCCGCCGGAGAAGCGGGACGACACCGGCCTTCAGGGTGTCTTCAAGTCGGTCTTCCCCATCAAGGACTTCAACGAGACCAGCTCGCTCGAGTTCGTGAGCTACCACCTCGAGAAGCCCAAGTACGACGTGGACGAGTGCCACCAGCGCGGGATGACCTACTCCGCGCCGATCAAGGTGGTCGTCCGCCTGGTCGTCTGGGACAAGGACGAGGAGACCGGCGCCCAGTCGATCCGCGACGTCAAGGAGCAGGAGGTCTACTTCGGCGAGATCCCGCTCATGACGGAGAACGGGACCTTCATCATCAACGGGACCGAGCGCGTCGTCGTCAGCCAGCTCCACCGCTCCCCGGGCGCGTTCTTCGACCACGACAAGGGCAAGAGCCACTCGTCCGGCAAGCTGCTCTACAACGCCCGGATCATCCCGTACCGCGGCTCGTGGATCGACTTCGAGTTCGATCACAAGGACATCCTCTACGTCCGCATCGACCGGCGCCGCAAGCTGCCGGCCACGGTGCTGCTGCGCGCGCTCGGCGCGACGCCGGACACGGCCAAGAAGGACCCGGTGGAGTTCCACGGGTCGGCCGAGGAGATCCTCAAGTACTACTACGACACCGAGACGATCCGGATCGAGGGGAAGGGCAAGTACGAGAAGGACCTCGTGCCCGACCTGCTCAAGGGCCAGCGCGCCACGCGCGACATCCGCGATCCCAAGTCGAACGAGGTGATCGTCAAGAAGAACCGCAAGTACACCGAGAGCGCGATCAAGAAGCTGGTCGCCGCGAAGATGAAGTCGCTCCCGGTGGAGCCGGAGGAGGTCTACACGAAGATCTCCGCCGAGGACGTGGTCGACGAGACCACCGGCGAGGTGCTCCTCGAGGTGAACGAGGAGGTCACCGAGGCCAAGGTCGAGGAGCTGCGCAAGCGCAACATCAACGAGTTCAAGGTTCTCTTCATCGACAACCTGAACATCCTGCCCGCGCTCCGCGACACGCTCATGCAGGACAAGATCTCCACGCCCGAGGAGGCGATCATGGAGATCTACCGCCGCCTCCGCCCCGGCGATCCGCCGACGCCGGAGACCGCGACGAACCTCTTCGTGAACCTGTTCTTCAACGCCGAGCGCTACGACCTGTCGAAGGTCGGCCGCCTCAAGCTGAACTACAAGTTCGGCATCGAGGAGCCGCTCGAGAACACGGTCCTCACCAAGCGCGACATCCTCGAGGTCGTCCGCTTCCTCATCGACCTCAAGAACGGCAAGCCGAACAAGGACGTCGACGACATCGACCACCTCGGCAACCGCCGCGTCCGCGCGGTGGGCGAGCTGCTCGAGAACCAGTACCGCATCGGCCTGGTGCGCATGGAGCGGGCGATCAAGGAGCGCATGAGCCTCCAGGAGATCGAGACGCTCATGCCCCACGACCTGATCAACGCGAAGCCGGTGACCGCGGTGATCAAGGAGTTCTTCGGGTCGAGCCAGCTCTCGCAGTTCATGGACCAGACGAACCCGCTCTCCGAGGTCACGCACAAGCGGCGCCTCTCGGCCCTCGGGCCTGGCGGCCTGACCCGCGAGCGCGCCGGCTTCGAGGTGCGCGACGTCCACTCCACGCACTACGGCCGCATCTGCCCCATCGAGACGCCGGAAGGCCCGAACATCGGCCTGATCGCGTCGCTGTCCACCTACGCCCGCGTCAACGAGTACGGCTTCGTCGAGACGCCGTACCGCAAGGTGGAGAAGGGCCGGGTGACCGACGAGGTGACCTTCTACTCCGCGCTCGAGGAGGAGAAGCACATCATCGCCCAGGCGAACGCGCCGGTGGACAAGAAGGGCAACTTCACCGAGGCGAAGGTCTGGTGCCGCAAGGAGGGCGAGTACATCTACGTCCGCCCGGACGAGGTGGACCTGATGGACGTGAGCCCGAACCAGCTCGTGTCCGTGGCCGCCTCCCTGGTGCCGTTCCTCGAGAACGACGACGCGAACCGCGCGCTGATGGGCTCCAACATGCAGCGCCAGGCCGTGCCGCTGCTCCGCACGCAGGCGCCGCTGGTGGGCACCGGGATCGAGGCCATCGTGGCCCGCGACTCCGGCGTGACCACCGTCGCGAAGCGCGACGGCGTGGTCCAGTCGGTGGACGCCTCGCGCATCGTGGTGAAGGCCGACGTGCCGACCTCGGCGACCGACGTCGCGAACGAGGTCGACATCTACAACCTCATCAAGTACCAGCGCTCCAACCAGAACACCTGCATCAACCAGAAGCCCATCGTGAAGCCGGGCGAGCGGGTGAAGAAGGGCGACGTCATCGCCGATGGCCCGGCCACCGAGATGGGCGAGCTCGCGCTCGGCCAGAACGTGGTGGTCGCGTTCATGCCGTGGCAGGGCTACAACTTCGAGGACTCCATCCTCCTCTCCGAGCGCCTCATCAAGGAGGACGTGTTCACGTCGGTGCACATCGAGGAGTTCGAGTGCGTCGCGCGCGACACCAAGCTCGGCAAGGAGGAGATCACCCGGGACATCCCGAACGTCGGCGAGGAGGCCCTCAAGGACCTCGACGAGTCCGGCATCATCCGCATCGGCGCCGAGGTGAAGCCCGGTGACATCCTGGTCGGCAAGATCACGCCGAAGGGCGAGACCCAGCTCTCGCCGGAGGAGAAGCTCCTCCGCGCCATCTTCGGCGAGAAGGCCGGCGACGTCCGCGACAGCTCGCTGCGCGTGCCGCCGGGCGTCTCGGGCACGGTGATCAACGCCAAGGTCTTCAGCCGCAAGGGCGTCGAGAAGGACGAGCGCGCCAAGGCCATCGAGGAGATGGAGGAGGCGAAGCTCCTCAAGGACCAGAACGACGAGATCAAGATCATCCAGGACTCGGCGTTCCAGAAGATCCGCCGCCTGCTCCTCGGCAAGGAGGTCACGGCCCGCCTGGTCGACGACAAGGGCGAGCAGCTCCTGAAGAAGGGCGACGTCCTCGACGACGCGCTGCTCGACACCGTCCCGCAGCGCTACTGGGGCGAGATCGCCGTCGCCGGCGACGTGCAGGACCTGGCGCGGAAGATCATCGAGAACTTCGAGGAGCAGAAGGAGCTCGTGAAGCTGCTCTTCGGCGAGAAGATCGGCCGCCTGAAGAAGGGCGACGAGCTGCCGCCGGGCGTGATCAAGATGGTGAAGGTGTACGTCGCCATCAAGCGCAAGCTGGCCGTCGGCGACAAGATGGCCGGCCGCCACGGCAACAAGGGCGTGGTCTCGCGCGTGCTGCCCGAGGAGGACCTGCCGTACCTCGAGGACGGCACCCCGGTCGACATCGTGCTCAACCCGCTCGGCGTGCCGTCGCGCATGAACGTCGGGCAGATCCTCGAGACGCACCTGGGCTGGGCCGCGCGCAACGTCGGCCTCCGGCTGCAGGAGATGATCGAGAAGGAGTGGGGCGCCGACCCGCTGCGGAAGAAGCTGAAGGCGGCGTTCGCCGGGACCGAGGGCGGCCCCGTCGGCGAGCGGCTCGCCGCGCTCATCGAGGACGTGCCGGAGAAGGAGCTGCCGAAGCTCGTGCAGAAGCTCCGCCGCGGCATGCACGTCGCGACGCCGGTGTTCGACGGCGCCCGCGAGGACGAGATGAAGGCCCTCATGGAGGAGGGCTCCGCGACGCTCCAGTCCATCCTGTTCGACGGCCGCACCGGCGAGCCCTTCGACCAGGACGTGACGGTCGGCGTCATGTACATGCTGAAGCTCCACCACCTCGTGGACGAGAAGATCCACGCCCGGAGCATCGGGCCGTACTCGCTCGTCACGCAGCAGCCGCTGGGCGGCAAGGCCCAGTTCGGCGGCCAGCGCCTGGGCGAGATGGAGGTCTGGGCGATGGAGGCCTACGGCGCGGCCTACTCGCTCCAGGAGTTCCTCACGGTGAAGTCCGACGACGTGGTCGGCCGCACCCGCATGTACGAGGCGATCGTCAAGGGCGAGAACACGCTCGAGTCCGGGCTGCCCGAGTCGTTCAACGTGCTGATCAAGGAGCTCCAGAGCCTCGCGCTCGACGTGGAGCTGCTCGAGACGCCGGAGGCGCAGGCGGCGCGCGAGGCCGCCGAGCGCGACCTCGGCGGCGGCCCGCTGGGCGCGCCGCGCGGCGCGGTCGCGTCGGGAGAGAAGAGCAGCGCGTAGCGCGCGCGTCCGGGGCCGCGCCCTCCCTCTCCCCGCCAGGGCGGGGAGGGGGCCGGCGCGAGGGTGCTGATCAGGTTTCCCAGCTTTCCAGGGAGTCGACGTGAAGGACATCTTCAATTTCTTCGAGAAGCCGAAGGACCCGCTCTCGTTCTCGGCCATCCGGATCTCGCTCGCGAGCCCGGACAAGATCCGGCAGTGGTCGCACGGCGAGGTGAAGAAGCCGGAGACCATCAACTACCGGACGTTCAAGCCGGAGCGGGACGGCCTCTTCTGCGCGAAGATCTTCGGCCCGGTGAAGGACTACGAGTGCAACTGCGGCAAGTACAAGCGCATGAAGCACCGGGGCGTGGTCTGCGAGAAGTGCGGCGTCGAGGTGATCCAGTCCAAGGTGCGCCGTGAGCGGCTGGGCCACATCACGCTGGCCACGCCGGTCGCGCACATCTGGTTCCTCAAGTCGCTGCCCAGCCGCATCGGCAACCTGCTCGACATCACGCTGAAGGACCTGGAGAAGGTCCTCTACTGCGAGTCGTACATCGTCATCGACCCGAAGGAGACCACCTTCCAGCGCGGCGAGCTCCTCTCCGAGGACCGCTACCAGAAGGCGCTCGACGAGTTCGGCGACGACGCGTTCTCCGCCGGCATGGGCGGCGAGGCGGTGCTCGGCCTGCTCCGTGGCGTCGGCCCGGCGAGCAAGGAGCACGGCGAGGGCATCCCCGGCCTCGCGAACGAGCTGCGCGCCGAGATGAAGGAGGCCACCAGCGACGCGAAGCGGAAGAAGATCGCCAAGCGCCTGAAGGTGGTGGAGGCGTTCGTCGCGTCCGGCAACAAGCCGGAGTGGATGATGCTGGAGGTCATCCCGGTGATCCCGCCGGACCTCCGCCCGCTGGTCCCGCTCGACGGCGGCCGCTTCGCGACCTCCGACCTGAACGACCTCTACCGGCGCGTCATCAACCGCAACAACCGCCTGAAGCGGCTCCAGGAGCTGAACGCCCCCGACATCATCATCCGCAACGAGAAGCGGATGCTGCAGGAGGCGGTGGACGCGCTGTTCGACAACGGCCGGCGCGGCAAGACCATCACCGGCCCGAACAAGCGGCCGCTGAAGTCGCTCTCCGACATGCTGAAGGGCAAGCAGGGCCGGTTCCGCCAGAACCTGCTCGGCAAGCGCGTGGACTACTCCGGCCGCTCGGTGATCGTGGTCGGCCCGGAGCTCAAGCTCCACCAGTGCGGCCTGCCCAAGATCATGGCGCTCGAGCTGTTCAAGCCGTTCATCTACAACAAGCTCGAGGAGAAGGGGTACGTCACCACCATCAAGAGCGCGAAGAAGATGGTGGAGAAGGAGCGCCCCGAGGTCTGGGACATCCTCGACGAGGTGATCCGCGAGCACCCGGTGCTCCTGAACCGCGCCCCCACGCTCCACCGCCTGGGCATCCAGGCGTTCGAGCCGGTGCTGATCGAGGGCAAGGCGATCCAGCTCCACCCGCTGGTCTGCACCGCCTTCAACGCCGACTTCGACGGCGACCAGATGGCCGTGCACGTGCCGCTCTCCATCGAGGCGCAGATGGAGGCCCGCGTGCTCATGATGAGCACGAACAACATCCTGTCCCCGGCGCACGGCAAGCCGATCATCGTGCCGTCGCAGGACATCGTGCTCGGCATCTACTACATGACCCGCGAGCGCGCGTTCGCGCGCGGCGAGGGCAAGGTGTTCGCGAGCCCGGAGGAGGTCCGCGCCGCGTACGACCAGGGCGAGGTGGACCTGCAGGCGAAGGTCTGGGTCCGCATGGACGGCAAGCGGGTCGAGACCACCGTCGGCCGCGTGCTGCTCTACGACATCGTCCCGCGCCGGCTGTCCTTCGACTCCATCAACAAGGTGATGGACAAGAAGCAGCTGCAGGGCCTCATCGACCTGACCTACCGCCTCTGCGGCGAGAAGGAGACCGTCCTCCTCGCCGACCGCGTGCGGTCGATGGGCTACGGGAACGCCACCCGGGCCGGCATCTCGATCGCGCTCGACAACATGGTGATCCCGCGGAAGAAGGTCGATCTGCTCGAGCGCGCCACGCGCGAGGTGGACGACATCCAGGCCCAGTACACCGAGGGCCTCATCACCATCGGCGAGCGGTACAACAAGGTCATCGACATCTGGGCCCAGGTCACCGAGGAGGTGGCGCAGGAGATGATGGGCGAGATCGGGACCGAGACCGCGGTGGGGACGGGCAAGGACGGCAAGCGCGAGGAGCGCCGGCAGCCGTCGTTCAACCCGATCTACATCATGGCCGACTCGGGCGCCCGCGGCTCCGCGCAGCAGATCCGGCAGCTGGCCGGCATGCGCGGCCTGATGGCCAAGCCGTCGGGCGAGATCATCGAGACCCCGATCACGGCGAACTTCCGCGAGGGCCTCAACGTCCTCCAGTACTTCATCTCGACGCACGGCGCCCGCAAGGGCCTCGCCGACACCGCGCTCAAGACCGCGAACTCCGGCTACCTGACCCGCCGCCTGGTGGACGTGGCCCAGGACGCGATCATCACCGAGTACGACTGCGGCGCGATGGACGGCATCACCCTCGGCGCGCTGGTCGAGGGCGGCGAGATCATCGAGCCGATGGGCGAGCGCATCCTCGGCCGCGTCGCGCTCGACGACATGCTCGATCCGTTCTCCGGCAACGTGCTCGTGAAGGCGAACGAGGAGATCGACGAGGGCAAGGTCAAGCTCATCGAGAACGCCGGCATCGACAAGGTGAAGATCCGCTCGGTGCTCACCTGCCAGGCGCGGCGCGGCATCTGCGTCGAGTGCTACGGGCGCGATCTCGCCCGCGGCCGCAAGGTGAACATCGGCGAGGCGGTCGGCGTCATCGCCGCCCAGTCGATCGGCGAGCCGGGCACCCAGCTGACGATGCGGACGTTCCACATCGGCGGCGCGGCGTCGCGACGGGCCGAGCAGTCCACCATCGAGAACCGCAACGCCGGCCTGATCAAGTTCAACAACGTGAGCGTGGCCAAGAAGCGCGACGGCACGCTCATCGTGATGAACCGGAACGGCGAGATCATCGTCACCGACGACCAGGGCCGCGAGCGCGAGCGCTACGGCGTGGTGTACGGCGCGAAGCTGCTGGTCCGCGAGGGCCAGAAGGTCGAGGCGAACCATCTGCTGGCCGAGTGGGATCCCTACTCGATGCCGATCATCACCGAGGTGGCCGGCCGCGTGAAGTACGGCGATCTCGTCGACGGCGTCACCATCAGCGAGCAGGTGGACGAGATCACCGGCCTGGCCCGCAAGGCGGTCATCGCCTCCAAGGACCCCGACGCCCGCCCGCGCATCTCGATCAAGGACGAGGAGGGCAGGACCAAGAAGCTCGCCAACTCCGACGCCGACGCCCGCTACATGCTGCCGGAGGGCGCGAACCTGGTGGTGAACGACGGCGACGAGGTCGACGCCGGCGACGTCATCGCCAAGATGCCCCGCGAGACCACCAAGACCAAGGACATCACCGGCGGTCTCCCGCGCGTCGCCGAGCTCTTCGAGGCCCGCAAGCCCAAGGAGCACGCGGTCATCTCCGAGATCGACGGCGTGGTGGCGTTCGGCAAGGACACCAAGGGCAAGCGCAAGGTGGTCATCACGCCCGAGGTGGACAGCAAGCTCCGGCCCGATCTCGCGAAGGAGTACCTGATCGGCAAGGGCAAGCACATCTCCGTCCACACCGGCGACCGCGTCCGCGCGGGCGAGGCGCTCATGGACGGCGCCGCGAACCCGCACGACATCCTGCGGGTGCTCGGTGAGAAGGAGCTCGCGCGCTGGCTGGTGGACGAGGTGCAGGAGGTCTACCGGCTCCAGGGTGTGAAGATCAACGACAAGCACATCGAGACGATCGTGCGGCAGATGCTGCGCCGCGTGCGGATCGTGGACGTGGGCGACACCGAGTTCCTGGCGGACGAGCAGGTCGAGAAGTTCGCGTTCGAGGAGGAGAACGAGCGCGTGCTGAAGGCCGGCGGCCGCGCCGCCCAGGGCGAGCCGCTGCTGCTCGGCATCACCAAGGCGTCGCTCTCGACCGAGTCCTTCATCTCGGCCTCGTCGTTCCAGGAGACCACGAAGGTGCTGACCGAGGCCGCCATCAGCGGCAAGGTCGACTACCTCCGCGGCCTCAAGGAGAACGTCATCATGGGCCGCCTGGTGCCGGCCGGCACCGGCCTCGGGGCGTACAAGCACCTCGACATCGAGGTGGAGACCCCGGTGGACGCGGTCGAGGAGGCGGAGGAGGCCCTGGCCGTCGGGGCGGAGGAGTAGCGAGCCGCCCGGCGAACGCCTCGCCGCGACCAAGGGTCCGGTCCCAGAAGGGGCCGGGCCCTTTCCTTTTTGATCGGGCGCATGAAGTTGTCCGGACCGGTAAGCACCCGCTTATCGGCTGTGGTGGGGTGTCGCGCCTCGGCCGCCCCGATCGGAGTTCGGTTTCGACTTGATCTACCGCAAGTCCAGTGGTTTGACGTGGGAGCAGGCGGGCGCTCGCATGGGACCGGAATGCGGATGCCGGGCTCATGTTCATATTGGCGGAGTCCGGAGGCGGTGGCGGGTCGGCAGAGGAGTGGACGGCGAAGAAGTCCGTCCTGTCGGTCGGTTCCGGGCTACTTGACTGGTTCGGTCCATTATTTTAACCTGACGTTACGTAACCTCCCCGAGATGGATTGACGCAGGACAGGACAGGTAGAGAGGCAACGGAATGAGGACGGCGAGCACGCAGAGAGGCAGCAAGGAGTTCGATGAGCTGGCCCCCTACCTCAAGGCGGTCCGCGACTTCCCGCCGCTCACCCGCGAGGATGAGCACGCGCTGGCCATCCGGGCACGCAAGGGCGAGGTGTCGGCGAAGCAGAAACTGGTTCGCCACAACCTCGCGTTCGTGGTCGCCATCGCGCGCAAGCAGCGCCGCGGCACGGTCCGGCTCGACGATCTGATCCAGGAGGGCAACGTCGGCCTGATGCGCGCCGTCGAGAAGTTCGACCCGCACGCCGGGACGCGCTTCTCGACGTACGCGGTGTGGTGGATCCGCGCCTACATCGGGAAGTACCTCAAGGAGGCGCGCTCCACGGTGCGGCCGCAGAGCGGCACCGTCGCGCAGCCGGACCTGTCGCTCGACAGCGCCATCGACGAGGAGGGGGACGCCACCCACCTCGAGCGCATCGAGGACGACGGTCCCGGGCCGGAGGACACCTACCTCTCCGGCGAGGGCGACCGCGAGGTCCGCGACGCGCTCGGCAAGGTGCGCAAGCGGATCGGCGAGCTGGGCTGGGACATCGTCCACAACCGGCTCGAGCAGGACCAGCCGCGCACGCTGGAGGAGATCGGCAAGCGCTGGGGCGTGTCGCGCGAGCGCGTCCGCCAGGTCGAGCTGAAGACCAAGCAGTTCCTGCACCGGTACCTCCAGCCGGTCGAGCGCGACGCCGCATAGCCGCGCGAACGCATCGCACCGCGCCGCCTCGGTCGGCGCACCTCGAGGCCCGCCCCCGCACCGGAGGCGGGCCTCGTCGCATCCGGGTGGGGCGGCGGCCCTGCCGTATGGCGCGGGCGACCGAGCCTCTTCGCGGAGCGTGCGGGTTCGGACCTTACCCGTAGTAGAATCGCGCCCGGCGCGGAGGGCGCATGTCCAGGGTGCTGAAGGACGGGCCGGGGAGCCGTCGCATCGAGGGCGCGGTCTACGAGGCGGGCGCCCGGGCGCGCGCGCTCCTGGAGGCCGCGCGCGCCGAGGCCGCGCGCCTGCTCGAGTCGGCCGCCGCGGAGCGGGAGGCGATCCACGCCGCGGCGGCTCGGGACGGCCGCGAGGAGGGGCTGGCCCGGGCCGCGGCGGCGCTCGCGACCGCGGGGGAGGCCCGCGCCGCGCGGCTCGCCGGGCTGGAGCGCGAGGTGGCGCGCCTGGCGCTCGACGTGGCCCGCCAGCTGCTCGGGCGCGAGCTGGCGGCGGCCCCGGAGGCGGTGGCCGACCTCGCGGCGCAGGCGCTGGCGCGCGCGCGGGATCGCCGCGAGGTGATCCTGCGGGCGAGCCCGGCGGACGCGGCGCTGCTGCGCGCCGAGCCGGCCCGCTCGCGGCTCGCCGCGCTCCTGGCGCGCCCGGAGGGGCCGGCGCTGCGCGAGGACCCGGCGCTCCCGCGCGGCGCGGTGGTGGTCGAGACCGAGGGCGGGCGCATCGACGCGCGCGTGGAGGCCCAGCTCGCCGCCCTGGAGCGCGCGCTGGAGGAGGCGCCGTGACCGTGGACCTGGGGCGGGTGCGCGCCGCGCTCGGGGAGGCCGCGCCGCTGCCGCTGCGCGGGCGGGTGACCCGCCTGACCGGCCTGGTGCTGGAGGCGGCGGTGGGCGGCGTGCGGCAGGGCGAGGCGGTGGAGATCCGCGCGCCCGGGCGCGAGCCGCTGCAGGCGGAGGTGGTCGGCCTGCGCGACGACCGGGCGGTGCTGGTGCCGTTCGGCGACCTCGGCGGCGTCGGCCTCGACGCGGAGGTCGTCCCGACCGGCCGCGCGCACACCATCCGCGCCGGGCCTGGGCTGCTGGGGCGGGTGCTGGACGGCCTGGGCCGGCCGCTCGACGGCGCGCCGCTGCCGGCCGGGCTGGAGGAGTGGGCGGTGGATCGGCCCGCGCCGAACCCGCTCGCGCGCCGCCCGGTGGCGGCGCCGCTCCCGCTCGGCGTCCGGGTGCTGGACGGGTTCCTCACCGCCGGCGAGGGGCAGCGGATCGGGCTGTTCGCCGGCTCCGGCGTGGGGAAGTCCACGCTCCTCGGCCAGCTCGCCCGCGGCGCGCGCGCCGACCTGTGCGTGGTGTGCCTGGTGGGCGAGCGCGGGCGCGAGGTGCGCGAGTTCCTGGAGGGCCCGCTGGGCGCGGAGGGCCTGGCCCGCAGCGTGGTGGTGGCGGCCACCAGCGACGCGCCGGCGCTGGTGCGCCTGAAGGCGGCGCACGTGGCCACCGCGGTGGCGGAGTGGTTCGCGGAGCGCGGCGACCGGGTGCTGCTCCTGGTGGACTCGGTGACCCGCTACGCCCGCGCGCTCCGCGAGGTCGGGCTCGCGGCGGGCGAGCCGCCGGCGCGCCAGGGCTACCCGCCCTCGGTGTTCGCGGCGCTCCCGCGGTTGCTGGAGCGGGCCGGCAACCGCGCCCGCGGCGGGATCACCGCCGTGTACACGGTGCTCGTGGCGGGCGGCGACCTCGAGGAGCCGATCGCCGACGAGGTCCGCGGCATCCTCGACGGCCACGTGGTGCTCGACCGCGCCGTGGCGTCCGGCGGCCGCTTCCCCGCGGTGGACCCGCTGCAGAGCCTTTCGCGCGTCATGCCGGCGGTGGCGGCCCCGGCGCACCTGGCGGCGGCGGGCCGGGTGCGGGCGCTGCTCGCGGCGCACGCCCGGGTGCGCGACCTGGTGGCGCTCGGCGCCTACCGGGCCGGCGCGGATCCCGAGGCGGACCTGGCCCTGGCCCGGCTGCCGGCGATCGAGGCGTTCCTCCGGCAGCCGCTCGGCGAGGCGGCGCCGTTCGAGGAGACGCTCCGGCGGCTCGAGGCGCTGGCTGGGTGAGCGGCGACGCGTTCCCGCTCGCCGCGCTGGAGGCGCTGCGCCGCCGCGAGGAGGACGCGGCGGGCGCGGCGGTCGCCGCGGCGCGGCGGGAGCTCGACGCGGCGCAGGCGGAGCGCGCGCGGCGCGCGGCCGCGCTCCAGGCGGCGCGAGGTGAGGCGGCGGCGCGCGGGCGGGAGCTGCCGGCCCGCGCCTCCGCGGCGGCGCTCGCCGCCACGGTCCGCCACGCCGCGCGGCTGCGGGACGAGGCGGAGGCGCTCGCGGCCGCGCTCCGCGGGGCGGAGGTGGAGGTGGCCGCCCGGGGCGAGGCGCTCGACGGCGCGCTCGCCGCGCTGAGGGCGGCGTCGCGCGCGCGCGAGGTGCTCGGGCGGCGCCGCGCCGAGTGGGAGTCCGAGCGCCGGCACCGGGCGGACCGGGCCGCGGAGGCGGAGCAGGACGACCGCGGTCGCGCAGGGCCGCCCGACCGCGAGCCGTGACGCGCGCGGCTCAGGCGGCGGCGAGCAGGCCGCGCAGGCAGGCGATCAGCTCGGCGTTGTCGAACGGCTTGCGGACGAAGCCGCTCGCGCCCGCCTCGACCGCCTTGCGCGGCAGGTCCGGGCCGGGCCGCGCCGAGACGACCAGGATCGGCCCGCCGAAGCCGGCCGCGCGCATGCGCCGACACAGCTCCAGCCCGTCCATCCCCGGCATGGCCACGTCGAGGAGCACCGCGTCCGCGTCGGCCAGCGCGCCGAGCGCCTCCTGCGCACCCGGCGCGACGCGCGGCGCGAGCCCCTCCAGGTCGAGCAGCGTGGCGAGGAACTCGCAGATGGCGGCGTCGTCGTCGACGAGCAGGACGCGGGGCGTGGGCACGCGCGTCACCTCTGCGCCAGCGGGGCGTCCAGCCTGCCCTCGCTGCACTCCACCCGGAGCGAGCGCGGCTTCAGGTGCGCCGGGGCGGGCGCGCCGTCCTTCTCGAACCGGCTGGTGGCGAGGACCAGCTTCTGCCCGTCGCGCACCGTCGGCGTGCGGAAGCTCCAGCCGCCGTCCAGCGTGAGCACCACGTCGGTCCAGATCCGGTCCGACGCGTTCCACACCATGATCTGCGTGCCGATGACCTCGTCGCTCATCCGCACCTCGGCGCCGAGCGCGTTCCGCGGGCCGGAGGACGGGCACGCCACCCACACCGTGCCGAGCGACAGGAGCGCCCAGGAACCGACCACCGCGGCGCGCAGCCTGAAGCCGCGCGTGGACTTCCGGTAGCCGTCGGCGACGTCCTGGGCCAGGTCGCGCGCGAGGTGCGTCACCCGCTGCGCGGCGGCCACCGCGTCGGGACGGAGCGTCTCCTTCATGGCGGCCGAGCCTACCGCCCGCCGGCGCGGCGGGACAAGCGGGTAGGCCCGCGTCCGCCCTGTCTCACACGCCCTCCATGCCCACCGTGGCGACCGCCGAGGCCTCGTCGCCGCCCGCGCCGCCGATCCGCCGGTGCAGCGCGATCACCCGCCGGCGCACCTCGGTGAGCAGCGCGGTCTTGTCGGGGAAGTCGGCCGGGCTCACCGGCTCGCCCACCGCCACGCGGATCGGGCCGGGCCAGATGGCGATGATCCGCTTGGGCGTCACCTTCCCGCTGCCGGAGATGGCGACCGGCACCACCGGCACGCCCGCCTCCATCGCGACCACGAACGGGCCCTTCTTGAACGGGTGGACGCGGCAGTCCATCGAGCGCGTGCCCTCGGGGAAGACGATGAGCGACGTCCCGGCGCGCACCACCTGGCCGGCCTGCCGCAGCGACTGGACCGCCTGGACGTGGTTGCTGCGGTCCACCGGCACGTGGCCGCCGAGCCGCATGTACGCGCCGAACACCGGGAGGCGGAACAGCTCGGCCTTGGCGATGAACCGCACGCTGCGCGGCAGGACCTTGAACAGCACCCAGATGTCGAGCGCGCTCTCGTGGTTCGACGCGAAGATGAGCGGCCCGTCCGGCAGCGACGGCATGGGCTCGAGGTGCACGCGGGAGCCGGCGAGCCACAGGCTCGAGGGCGACCAGGCGAACCGCGCGAACCAGATCGGCAGGTCGCCCGAGCCGGTGAGGAGCATCACCGGCAGGCTCACGAAGAAGAAGAACGCCATCGAGATGGCGCAGTAGACGAGGACGACGAAGCCGCGGGCGCGCGCCAGCATGAGTGCCTCTCGGACCGGGCCGGCCGGGCAGGGCGGCCCGGGGCGGGGCGTATATAGCACGCGCCCGGGCGGCGCCCGGGGCGCTAGACTGTTCCGGTGAACCCTCCCGTCAGGCTGGCCGAGGAGGTCCGCGCGGCGCTCGCCGCCGGCGGTCCGGTGGTGGCGCTGGAGACGAGCGTGGTGGCCCAGGGCCTCCCGCCTCCGCACAACCTGGAGGCGGCCCGCCGCTGCGCCGCCGCGGTGCGGGCCGCCGGGGCGGTGCCGGCGGCGGTGGCGGTGGTCGCGGGAGCGGTCGTGGTCGGCGCCGACGACGCGGCGCTGGAGCGCCTGGCGGATCCGGCGCGGCGGCCGGCCAAGGCGTCGGCGCGGGACCTCGCCGCGCTCTGCGCCGCCGGCCGGGACGCGGGCACCACCGTGGCCGCGACCGCCGCCGTGGCCGCGCTCGCCGGGATCCGCGTCTTCGCCACCGGCGGCATCGGCGGCGTGCACCGCCTCGCGCCCGGGGAGCCCGCGGCAGGCGCCGCCGACGTGTCCGCCGACCTGGCCGAGCTGGCGCGGGCGCCGGTGTGCGTGGTCTCGGCCGGGCCGAAGGCCATCCTGGACCTGGCCGCCACCGCCGAGGCGCTGGAGACGCTCGGCGTGCCGGTGCTCGGCTGGCGCACCTCGGAGCTGCCCGCGTTCTACTCGGACGGGAGCGGCATCGCGCTCGAGCACCGGGTGGAGGACGCCGCCGCGGCCGCGCGGGTGCTGCGGCTGCACTGGGACGCGCTGGGCCGGCGCGAGGGCGTGCTGCTCGCGGTGCCGCCGCCCGAGGCGGTGCCGCGCGAGGTGGTGGAGGCGGCCATCGCCGCGGCGCTGGAGGACGCGCGCGGGCGCGGGATCCGCGGCAAGGCGGTGACCCCGTTCCTGCTGGAGGCGGTCTCCCGGGCCACCCGCGGGCGCGCCCGCACCGCGAACCTGGCGCTGCTGGAGCGGAACGCCTCCGTCGCCGGCGAGGTGGCGGTGGCGCTGGCGGCCGATGCTGCCTGAGCCCCGGGGGCGACGTCGCCGCGGATTCCGGGGCGAATCGCGAGCCGCGCGGCGCGGTCTCCTCTAGAATGCCGCGTCCGATGTCCGCCGCTCCGCGCCCCAGCCCCGTCTTCGTCTCCGATCCCGACGCGCTCTCCCGGCTGCTCGACGCGCTGGCGGGCGAGCGCGTGCTCGCGCTCGACACCGAGTCCAACAGCTTCCACGTCTACCGCGAGCGGGTGTGCCTGCTGCAGCTCTCCACGCGGGCGCAGGACTTCGTGGTGGACCCCATCTCGGTGGACGTCCGCCCGCTCGGGGAGATCCTGTGCGACGGGCGCGAGGTGGTGCTGCACGGCGCGGACTACGACGTCCGCTGCCTGCACCGCGAGTACGGCTGGCGCATCCCCCGCCTGTTCGACACGATGATCGCGGCGCGGCGGCTGGGGCGGCCCGGCCTCGGCCTCTCGGCGCTGGTGGAGGCGCACTTCGGCGTGCGGCTCTCGAAGGCGTTCCAGCGATCCGACTGGGGCCGGCGGCCGCTCACCCCCGATCAGCTCGCCTACGCCTCGCTCGACACGCACTTCCTGCTGCCGCTGTTCGACCTGCTCACCGGCGAGCTGGCCACCCGCGGCGCGCTCGAGGAGGCGTGGAAGGAGTCGCAGCGCATCGCCTCGGTCGTGGCGCGCGAGCGCGTGTTCGACCCGGAGGGCTGGCGGCGCATCAAGGGGTCCCGCGAGCTCGACGCGCCCGGCAAGGCGGTGCTGCGCGCGCTGTGGATCGCCCGCGAGGACCGGGCCCGCGCGTCGGACCGGCCGCCGTTCAAGGTGCTGGGCGAGCCGGCGATGCTCGAGATCGCGCGCCGGCGCCCGGCCACGCGCGAGGCGCTCGCCGCCATCCCGGGCGTCACGCCGTCGGTGCTCGGGCGCATGGGGGAGACGATCGCCGCCGCCCTGAAGGCGGCCGGGTAGGTCGGTCGCCTAGAACCCGACGCCGGGGGCCGGCGCCGCCACCGGCCGCGCGGGGTCGATGGGCGCCGCCGGGCCGCCGGAGAGCCGGCGGTAGACGTCCCAGTCCGACAGCACGACCTTCACGTACTGGCGCGTCTCGCGGTACGGGATGCACTCCACCCACGCGTCGAGCGGCATGCCGGCCCGAGACCGGGCCCAGTCCGAGGCCGGCCCCGGGCCGGCGTTGTAGGCGGCCAGCACCACCGCCGGGTCCGCGAAGCGCGCGCCGAGCAGGGCGAGGTAGTGCGCCCCGAGCGCCACGTTCACCTCGGGCCGGTCGAGCCGGTCGCCGACGCCGCCGGGGACGCCCAGCAGCGCCGCCAGCCGCTCGGCGGTGACCGGCCGGAGCTGCAGCAGCCCCTCGGCCCCGGCGCCGCTCCGCACCGCGCGGCGGAAGCTCGACTCGCGCCGCATCACCGCCAGCACCAGCGCCGGGTCCACGCCGAACGCGCGCGCGCGGGCCGGGAGCAGCTCCGGGTACGGCTCGGGGTGGGACCAGCGCAGCGTGCGCGCGCTCTGCCCGA
This sequence comes from Anaeromyxobacter dehalogenans 2CP-1, assembly GCF_000022145.1. Taxonomy (NCBI): domain Bacteria; kingdom Pseudomonadati; phylum Myxococcota; class Myxococcia; order Myxococcales; family Anaeromyxobacteraceae; genus Anaeromyxobacter; species Anaeromyxobacter dehalogenans. The sequence continues at coordinate 2,603,591 of NC_011891.1, read as the reverse complement.
GGAAGTCGCGCGCCATGCGGAAGGGCAGCTCCGCGTCGCCGGCGTGGGCCGCGAGCTGCGCCACGAGCGGCGCGGCCGCGCGGGCGGCGCCGCCGCGGGCGAGCTGCCGGAGCTCGTCCAGCCCCTCGTCCTCGAGCCCGAGCCCCATCAGCTCGACCGCGACGGCGAGCTGCCCGGCGGCGGCGGCCGGCGCGGCGTCGGGCAGCGGCCGCGCGGGCGACGCCGCAGGCGGCGCCGCGGCGATCCCGGCCGCCTCGAGCCGGGCGCGGGCGAGCAGCGCGTACCAGGGGTCGGCGCCGGCCGCGGCGGCGCGCAGGAGCCTGGCGCCGCGGCGCGCGTCCTTCGCCAGGCGGCCCTGCCAGTAGGCGGCGGCGTCTGCGAACGGCCCGCGCGACAGGCGGGCGAAGGCGCGCGCGGCGTCGGCGGTGCGGCCGAGCCGGTAGCGCGACCAGGCCGCGAACCAGAGCGCCTCGTCCACGCGCCGCGAGGTGCGGCGGTAGGCGCGCGCGAACGCGTCCAGCTCCGCCGCCGCGCGGCGGTAGTCGCCCGCGTCGTAGTGGAGCCAGGCCGCGAGGTACGCCGCCTCGTCGCCCAGGTCGCGCTGGCGCCACTCGGGCAGCCCGGCGATGGGCGCGTCGGAGGCGGCCACCTCTCGGTAGCGCCGGCTGGCCTCGTCGACGCGGCCGGCCCGCGCCGCGGCCCGCGCCAGCGCGAGGCGCGCCGAGCGCTGCACCCGCGGGTCGGGATCGTCCGCGAACGGCGCCGCGACCCTCGCCGCCTCGGCGTGCCGCCCGAGGCCGACCAGCGCCGCGGCGCGCAGCACCTCGACGCGGCCCGCCGGCACCTCGGGGTCGGCCTCGCGCGCCGCGGCGAGCTCCTGGAGCGCGTCGTCGGGCCGGGCGGTCGCGACCAGCCGCTCGGCCCGCGCCAGGTGATCGTCGGCGGTGGCGAGCGGCACCGGGCCGCCCGCGGCGCGCCAGGCCGCGAGCAGCTCGCCCGCGCCCCGCGCCTCCGGCAGGTCCGCCTCGAGCCAGAGCGCGCGCCAGGTCTCCGCCGCCCGCGCCTCGTCGCCGGCGGCGCGCAGCGCGCGGCCGAGGGCGAGCCGCGCCGCCGCCGCGGCGGGATCGGTGGGCCAGGCGCGCAGCGCCGCGTCGAGCGTGGCCACCGCCTCGGCGGGGAGCCCCGCCTCGACCAGCGCCTCGCCGGCGAGGAAGCGGGCGCGCCGCGCGACCGCGAGGCGCAGGTCGGCGCCCGCCTGCTCCAGCAGCCGCGCCGCCGCGTGCGGCTCGCCCGACGCGAGCAGCGCCTGGCCGCGCAGGAACGCGAGGTGCGGCCGCGCCGGCGCGATCGCCGGGGCGAGCGCCACCTCCAGCGCCTCGGCCGCCTCCGAGGGCCGGCCGGCCTCCGCGAGCGCGAGGCCCAGCGCCGCCTGCGCGCGCGCGCCTGCCGCCCCCCGCGGCCGCGCGGAGAACGCGCGGCGCGCCGCCGCGGCGGACGCGTCCGCCTGCCCGCCGGCCAGGGCCTGGGCCGCGTCACCGAGGCCGGCGAGCCAGTCGGTGAGCGGCTCGGGGACGGACCGGGCCGCGCACGCGGGCCGGGCCGCCAGCAGCAGGGTGCAGGCGAGGAGCGCGCGGCGACCGCGCCCGCGAGCGAGGTAAGCCCAGGGCCTACGGATGCTTTCCGCCCAGGTGGGAAGGGGGACCCCTAGGGGGGATGTGGGGGCCTTGACGGGCTGCATGCGGGAGCGCGATATAGCGCGCGCAGCCTGGCCGCCTGTCGGCCGGGCGAGAGCTTCGAGTCTTTCAACTTCGGAACGCGGCGCGCCATGCCTCGGGGAGGGGTCGTGGCGCTGGACGGGCGGCGGCGTCGGCGCCCCGTCGCGCCGCCGAGGGCCGGCCGCCGGGCCGGTCAGAGGAGTCCACGTGCTCGCCAAGCCTTGTCCCACCGAGCTCACCACACCCATCAACCCCGATCGCGGCGTCGAAGGCCACCGGAACCTGTTCTGCAACTTCTACGACAGCTGCCTCGACGAGGCGGTGAAGCGCGGCTGGAACAGCTGGACCTGCACGCGCTGCCAGCTCCACGCCGCCGAGCCGGAGGTCGAGGGCGGCATCGAGAGCTACGCCACCCAGCGTCGCCTCGTCTGATCCGTCAGTCCGTGTAGATCACCGCGACGAACAGCCGCCCCGGCCCGAACCGGCGGCTGTCCCCCTGCACCGCGCCCACGCCCACCCGGGCGAAGCGTCCGTCGCCGACGTTCGCGGACCGGGCCGCCTCGCCCGGACCGCTCACCACGAACACGTCCACCGCGGCGATCCGGCGCCGGAGCTTCAGCGCGCGCACCTCGACGTCGCCCGGGTCGGTCTCGTCGCGGGCCCGCATGCCCACCGCGGCCTCGCGCGCGAGCGCGTCGAGGCGCAGGTCGGCGGTGAGCGGCGCCCGCCCCAGGCGCGCGCGCTGGGCCCAGATCGCCTCCCGCACCCGCGCGTCGGGCGTGAGCCGCGAGCCGGCGCCGTCGTCCGGCGGCTCGATCAGGATCTCGGTCAGGTAGACGGTGGGGTCGCCGGACGACAGCCGGCCCCGCGCGATCCCGACGCCCACGCTCGACACGCCGGGCTGGAGCAGGTTGCCGAGGTGCGCCGGGCTCTCCTCCGCGGCCCGGTGCGCCTCGAGCGCGGTCGAGGCGCGGGCCACGTTCTCGTAGGCGCGCCGGTAGGCGATGCGGGCGCGGGCGAGGCGCTCGACCAGCTCGCCCGTGCCCGGGAGCACGTGCGCCACCTTGCCCTGCGCGAGCATGTTCGCGCTGTGCGCGCGGGCGGCCTCGGTGAGCCGGGGCGCGGCCGTCACGGCCTGGAGCCCGCGCGCGGCGCGGAGCGCGTTGATGGCGCGCACCACGCCGGCCTCCGCGGCCGAGGCGTCCCCGGGCTCCGGCGCGGGCCGCCGCGCGGGCACCGGCTGCGCCGCGGGGGCCGCGGGCGCGCCGGACTGCACCTCGAGCAGGGCCGCGACCTCGGGCCCGCCGCGGCCGTGCGCGAGCACCTCGACCACGTGCCGCCCGGCGGCGGCGAACGCGACGCGCGCCCGGAAGCCGTCCGGGCCGCCCGTGACCGCCTCCTCGTGGACGGCGCCCGCGGGCGAGGTGACGAAGACGCGCGGGCGCGTGAGGCCGCCGAGCAGCGCGCCGGCGATCGTCGCCGAGGCGCCCTCGGCCACGCGGCGGGGGACCGGCTCGAGGCGGACCTTGCGGTCCGACGCCAGGATCACCACGAACGCCGACCCGTCCGCCTGCGCCGCGCCGGCGCCCACGTGCGTGGCGGTGCCGCGCGGGATGACGTCGGCGAGGGCCGCGGCCGCGCGGTCTGGCGCGGTGCGCACCAGGTAGGCCGCCGGCGCGGGGTCGTAGGCGCCCGCGTGCGCCAGCGCGCCGCGGAGGTGCTCGCGGGCGAGCGGCTCCTCCGCGCCGGTCGCGGCGAGGGCGGCGAGCTCGCGCGCGGCGAGCGAGAGGACCGACGAGGTGCGCGGGGCGCCGCGCGCGGAGAGGCGGCCCGCGGCGGCGCCGAGCGCCTCGGTCTCGATCCGGGTGGCCTGGACCGCGGGCTCGCGGCCGTAGGCCGTGCCGGGCGGCTCGGCCGCGGAGGGCGCGGGCGCGGCCGACGACGGGGCAGGGTGGGGGGACCCGCTCGTCGCCGCGGCCGGCGGCATGGCGCCGGGGGAGGGCGCGCGCGCCGGCCCCGCGCAGGCGCCGACCAACGCCGCCAGCGCGGCCGCGATCGCGGTACGCGCGGCGGACCGGCGGGCGGTTCGGGATCGCCGCATCCCGATCAGCGCTCCGGCCCGATCCGGATCTCGAGGCCGAGCGCCACCGCCCGCCCCATGCGCGCGTTCACGCGCTCGCACAGCATGTGGGCCAGCTCGGTCACCTGGGTCGCCCATTCGGGGGAGCTTACCAGCACCAGGAGCCGGCCGTCGCGGAGACGTCCGCGCATGGAGACCTCGCGGGAGAGCCGCGGGCCGCAGGCCTCGGCGAAGGCCGCCGCGAGCGCGGCGGACTGCGCCTCCGGGCGCCGCGCGAGCGCTTCGGCCAGGGCGGCGGCGACGGTGCGGCGGCGGCCACGCATCGCCGCGACGTTAGGGGGATGCTTGGGCGCCGTCAAGCCGTGGTGCGACACCGGGCCGCGCCGTGCTCCGGCGGGGCCCCCCTGTGCTAACCTCTCGTCGTTCTCGGGGGATTGCCGTGGCGCAAGGAGAGATGGCAGCGGGGGACCTGGCGGCGGCGGCCGGGACGGCGCCGCACCCGAACCGGTCCCCTGCGCGCAGCGCCGCCGGCGACGAGCGCGGCCGCCTGAACCTGTCGTGGCTCGTCCAGCTTCACTGGTGGGCGATCCTCGGCCAGGCCACCATCGTGGTGGGCGCGCAGTCGTGGACGCACATCGGCCTGCCCATGGGCACGCTGGTGGCGGTGATGGTCCTGGAGGTCATCGGGAACGTCGTGCTGGGCGCCTGGGCGCGCCGCGCGCAGGTGACCGACCGGGACATCGCGCTGGTGATGCTGATCGACGCGGCGGTCCTGACGGTGCTGCTCGACCTGACCGGGGGCGCGTCCAACCCGTTCTCCACGCTCTACCTCGTCAACGTGGCGCTGGCCGCGGTGCTGCTGCCGTCCGCCTGGTCGTGGCTGCTCATGGCGGCCAGCCTGGCGGGCTTCGCGTCGCTGTTCGTGCACGAGCACTTCGCCGGCGTGAGCCACCACATCCGCACCCACATGGACCACGCGCAGACCATGGCCGCGCACCTGCGCGGCATGTGGGTCGCGTTCGCGCTGGCCGCGGTGTTCGTGGTGTTCTTCGTCCAGCGGGTCACGCGCGCGCTCTCCGCACGCGAGGGTGAGCTCCAGGCCGCGCGCTCCCAGGCGCAGCGGCGCGAGAAGCTCGCCTCCCTGGCGACGCTCGCCGCGGGTGCGGCGCACGAGCTCTCCACCCCGCTCTCCACCATCGCGGTGGTCGCGAAGGAGCTGCAGCGCGCCATCCCGGCCGACGCCTCGAGCGAGCTCCACGACGACCTGCAGCTCGTGCGCGACCAGGTGGCGCGCTGCCGCGAGATCCTCGACCGCATGGCGGCGCACGCCGGCGAGAACGTGGGCGAGCCGTTCGCGCAGATGCGCGCGCGCGACTGGGTGGACGCCGCGCTGGACGGGTTCCGGTGGCCGCAGCGCGTGGAGGTGCGGATCGACCCGAGCGCCGAGGCCGCCTCGCTGGTGGGGCCTCAGCGCGGGCTCGCCGAGGCGCTGCGGGGCCTGCTCAAGAACGCGGTCCAGGCGTCGCCCGCCGAGGCGCAGGTCACGCTGCTCGTCACCGCGCCGCCCGGCCGGATCCAGATCACGGTGCGCGACCGGGGCCGCGGCATGACGCCCGAGGTGCTGTCGCGCGTGGGTGAGCCGTTCTTCACGACGAAGGTCCCCGGGGAGGGGATGGGGCTGGGCCTCTTCCTCACCCGGGCGCTCGCCGAGCAGCTCGGCGGCGAGTTCAACATCACCTCCACCCCGGGGGACGGGACGGAGGCGCGTTTCGAGCTGCCGGTGTCGACCGCCGGCGAGAGGAGCAGTCCATGAACACGATGACGCCCGAAGTGACCCGCGAGTCGTTGCCGAGCATCCTGCTGGTGGACGACGACGAGGTGCTGCGCGAGCGGCTCGCCACCGCCATCCGCGCCCGCGGGTACGAGGTCCGGACCGCCGGCTCCGCCGAGGAGGCGATGCGCGAGGCGACCCGCGACTCGCCGGAGATGGCGGTGCTCGACCTGCGCATGCCCGGCGGCTCGGGCCTGGAGATCCTGCGCGAGCTGCGCCGCCAGGATCCCTCCACCCGCGTGCTCATGCTCACCGGCTACGGGAGCATCGCGACGGCGGTCGAGGCGGTGCGCGAGGGCGCGGTGGGCTACCTGCCCAAGCCCGCCGACGCGGACGAGATCCTGGCCGCGCTGAACGGCACCAACACCGCCAAGGAGAAGGGCATCGAGACGCCCTCGCTCGCCCGGGCGGAGTGGGAGCACATCCAGCGCGTGCTCACCGACTGCGGCGGCAACATCTCCGAGGCGGCGCGGCGGCTCGGCATCCACCGCCGCTCGCTGCAGCGGAAGCTGCACAAGTACCCGCCGGCGAGGTAGCGCCCCGCCCCGCCGACGCCGGCCCACCGCGCGCCCTCCCGTCAGGGCGGGGGCGCGCGGCGAACCCTTTTCCCCGCGGCGGGGTCGAACTCCGTGTCAGCGCCCCGGAGGCCGATGGACGGCGGGCGCGGAGAGGCACGGAGACATGGCGCACGCGACGGTCGAGATCACCTCGCAGAACTTCAAGGACGTCGTCGAGAAGGACGGCATCGTCCTCATCGACTGGTGGGCCACCTGGTGCGGCCCGTGCCGGTCGTTCGGCCCCACGTACGAGAAGGTCGCGGGCAAGCACCCGGACCTCACCTTCGGGAAGGTGAACACCGAGGAGCAGCAGGAGCTCGCGGCGGCGTTCGACATCCGGTCGATCCCCACGCTGATGATCCTGCGCGACAAGGTGCTGCTCTTCTCGCAGGCCGGCGCGCTGCCCGAGGCCGCGCTGGAGGACCTCATCCGCCAGGTGCGCGCGCTCGACATGGACAAGGTCCGCGCCGACGTCGCCGCGCAGGAGGCGGAGGCGGCGAAGCGCAGCAGCGCCTCGGCCTGATCCCGTCCCCCGCGGCCGGCGCAAAGAGGAAGGGCGGATGGCCGCGAGGCCACCCGCCCTTCGAGTCTCCGGGCCTCGCGGGGCTACTTCGTCCCGCCGGTGCTCGGAGTGCTGGTGCCCGAGGTCCCGCCGCCGGAGCCGGCCGCGCCGGTGCCGGAGGTGTCGGTCGACGAGCCCGAGCCGGTCGAGCTGCCGGAGCCGCTCGTGCTGCCCGTGTCCGTGCTCGAGCCGGATCCGCCCATGCTGCCCGACCCGCTGCTGCTGCCGGAGCCGCTCGTGCTGCCCGAGCCGCTGCGGCCCGATGACCCGGCGCTCATCACCTCGAGCGTCTTTACGGTGACGGTGTCACCCGATCCCGAGAAGCTGGCGCGGACCTGATCGCCCTCCTGGATGTCGGTCAGCGTGGCCATCTGGCCGTCCTTCGTGACCGTGGTGTCGTCGCTGATCCGGAGCTTCCTGTCGGAGTTCGCGAGCGTCAGCTCCTTGGTGTCCTTGTCGAACTTCTGGACCGTCCCGGTGAGCTGGTGGGTGCGCATCGTGCTGCCCGTGCTCGACGCCGACGAGCCGGTGCCCATGTCGCTCGAGGACCCGGTGCCGTAGCTCGAGCTGCCGGTGCTGCCCGAGCCGGTGCTGCCCGAGGTGGAGGTGTCGCTCGAGCCGCTGCCGGTGGTGCTCGAGCTGCCCGTCCCCATGCTGCCGCTGCCGGTCCTCGTGCCGGTCCGATCGTCCCGATCCGTCGTCGACGAGCCCGACGTCGTCGAGCCGCCCGTGGCTCCCTGCGCGCTCGCCGGCTGCGCCGCGACGAGCAGCCCGGCCATGCCCAGGCCGGCCACCGTACCCCATCCGAAATACCTCATTGGATCTCCCTCTCTGCTCTGGTTCGGAGCCCGGCGTCTGCCGTGGCTCTCGTGTTGGCTTTCGATAGGGTAGTGCCGGGGCACCTGTGCGGAAGGGTTCCGCCCCGGGGAGAAAGGCGCAGGAAGTGCCGTGCGCACGGGCAGTTGCGCAGGGTGGAGGCCCTCGCTCGCCCGCGCCGCAGGCCGCCCGCGGCCCCGTGTCAGACCGTCTTGCTACCTGAACGCGCGAGCAGCTAAGTTGCGGGCAGGAGCCGCCGGCCATGTCGCAGCCCAGGGAACGTCACCTCGTCCTCGCGCACCTGCGCGATGAGATCCGCCGCATCGAGCGCCGCCCGGCGCGTCGGGAGGGCTGCGTCCCGAGCGGACTGCCGGAGGTGGACGCGGCGCTGCCGGGCGGTGGGTTCCCGCGCGGCGCGCTGTGCGAGCTCGCGGGCGGGCCGGCCAGCGGCAAGACGGCGGTCGCCCTCTCGCTGGTCGCCGGGCTCGGCCCGGAAGACCTGTCCGCGTGGGTGGACGTCCGGGGGGACCTCTACCCGCCCGCCGCGGCGGCGCGCGGGGTGGATCTCGCGCGGCTGCTCGTGGTGCGGCCCGCGACCGGCTCGGCGCCGGGCGCAGGGCCGTCGCAGGCGCGCGACGGCGACGCGGCGCGCGCGCCGGCGGTCACGGCGCTGTGGGCCGCCGAGGCGCTGCTCGCCTCGGGCGCGTTCGCGGCGGTGGTGGTGGACGTGCCGGCGGCGCGGCTGGCGCACGGCGCGGACGCGATGGCGCGGCGGCTCCAGGCCGCGGCGGAGAAGGGCGGATCGGTGGGGCTGTGGCTCGCGCCGCGCCGTGCCGCCCTGCGGGTGCCCGCGGCGCTCCGGCTCGAGCTCTCGTGCGAGGGCGGGCGCCTGGTGGCCCGCCGGGCGATGGGCGGCGCGGTGGCGGGGAGGGCGGGCCATGCCGCGTGAGCCGGTCGCCCCGCGGGTGGTGGCGCTGCAGCTCCCCGATCTCCCGCTCCAGCGCGTCCTGCGCGGGCGCGAGCGCGCCGCCCGCGGGCTCGCGGCGCTCGTCGCAGTCCTCGAGGAAGGGCGGGTGGTGTGCTGTACCCCGGCCGCACGCGCCGCCGGCGTGCGTCCCGGCCAGTCCGCGGCCGAGGCGCTCGCCGCCTGCGGACGGCTCGAGACGGTGGTGCGGGATGCCGCCGCGGACCTCGCCGCGCTGCGCGCGCTCGCCGAGGTCCTGCTCGGGATCGCCCCCGCCGTCGAGGTGGCGGCGCCCGACGCGCTGCTGCTGGATGCGGGCGCCGCGCGCCTGCTCGCGGCCGGCCCCGGCACGGGCGCAGCGTCGGCGGCGTTCGGGCCGGGCGAGGAGCGGCTGGCGCGCCGGGCGGTGCAGGCCGCCGTGGACATGGGCTACGCCGCGCGCGCCGTGGTGGCGACCGGGCGAGGGCCGGCGACGGCCCTGGCGCGGCACGGGCGCTTCGACGGCGCGGTCCACGGGGTCGCGCCCGGGGGCGCCGCGGCGGCGGCCGCGCTGGCGGGCCTCCCGCTCGCGGCGCTCGGGCTGGCGCCGGCGGTCGCCGGCCGGCTGGCGGCGGTGGGGGTGGGGGACGCGGGCGCGCTGGCGCGGCTGCCGGAGGGCACGCTCGCGCACCGGTTCGGGCCGGAGGGCGTGCGCGCGGCGCGGCTGGCCCGCGGCGAGGACGTGTCGCCGCTCGTGCCGCACGTGCCGGAGACGCTCCCCCAGGAGTCGCTGGAGCTGGAGGCGCCGGCGGAGAGCGCCGAGCCGCTGCTGTTCGGGCTGAAGCGGCTCGCGGATCGGGTGGCGGCGCGGCTGGCCGGGCGTGGGCTCGGGGCGACCCGCCTGCGCCTCGTGCTCGCGCTCGACCCGCGCGGCGAAGAGCGGATCCAGGTGCCGCTCTCGCAGCCCAGCGCGTCTGCGGCGCGCTGGCTCGTCCCGGTGAAGGAGCACCTGTTCGCGCTCCGGCTGCCCGGCGCCGTGACGGCGCTGCGGCTCGTGGCCGCCGAGGTGGCGCCGGTGGCCGCCGAGCAGCTCGCGTTCGGCGACCGGCCGGAGGCGGTCGCCGCGCTGGAGGGCGTGCTGGCGCGCCTCGCGGTGCGGCTCGGGGACGGCGCGCTGTTCGCGGCCGAGCCGGTGGCGCGCTACCGCCCGGAGGGCGCCTACCGGCCGGTGCCGTTCCGGCCCAGGGCGCCGAGCGGCCCCGGTCGCGCGCCCGCTCGCCCTCCGGCGGGCCCGGGGCGGGCGGCGCCGTCCGCAGGCGCGGAGGCGCGCGGGGCTGGGCAGGACGGCGAGGCCGCGTTCCGGCCCACCCGGCTGCTCGCCGCGCCGGAGCAGGTGGTCGCCGAGGGCGAGGGCGGCCGGCTCACCGCGCTGCGGGTGGGTGGGCGCGACCGCGCGGTGCTCGCGCTGGAGGGCCCGGAGCGGCTCCGCGGCGAGTGGTGGGCCGGCGGGTTCGACCGCGACTACTACCGCGTCCGGCTGGACGGGCTCGGCGACTGCTGGGTGTACCGCGACGGCGCCGACGGGCGGCTGTGGCTGCACGGGTTCTTCGACTGATCGCCGAGGCGCGCCATGTCCCACGCTCCCCGCTACGCCGAGCTCCGCTGCAAGTCCTGCTTCTCCTTCCTGGAGGGCGCGAGCCACCCCGAGGAGCTGGTGGGGCGCGCGGCCGAGCTCGGGCTGTCGGCCCTCGCGCTCGCCGACGTGAACGGGCTGTACGGCATCGTCCGGGCGCACGCCGAGGCGAAGCGCCAGGGGCTCCCGCTCATCGTGGGCGCGGAGCTGGTGGTCGCCGGCCTCGCGCCGGGGCGGCCGGCGCGGCTGGTGCTGCTCGCCCAGGATCGCGAGGGCTACGCGGGGCTGTGCCGGCTGGTGACGCGGGCGCACTGCGGCGAGGGCTGGACCGGCGCGCCGGAGCGCCGCGAGCGGGACGCGGTCGCGGTGCCCTTCGAGGCGGTCGCGGCCGGCGCGCGAGGGCTGTTCGCGCTGTACCCGGGCGCCGACGGCGACGCGGTCGCGCGGCTGAAGGACGCGTTCGGCCGCCGGGCGGCGCTCGCGGTGACGCGGCACCGGGTGGCCGGGGAGGAGGCGCGCGTGCTCGCCGCCCGGTCCGCGGGGCGGCGGCTCGGGGTGCCGGTGGCGGTGACGAACGACGTCCACACCCACGCGCGCGCCCGGCAGGTCCTGCAGGACGTGCTCACCTGCGTGCGCCACGGCACCACCGTGGACCGGGCCGGGCGGCGGCTGTTCCCGAACGCCGAGCGGACGCTGAAGGGTCCCGAGGAGCTGGCGCGGCTGTGGAGCGACTTCCCCGAGGGGCTCGCGGCCGCGGCCGACATCGCCGACCAGTGCCGCTTCCGCATGGAGGAGATCCGCGGCGAGCACCCGCTGCCGCCGGTGGTGGTGGAGCGCGGCGCGCTCGCCGGCGGCGTCGAGGTCGCGACCTCCAGCCCGGCGCAGGCGGCGCGGGAGGGCGCGCGGACCGCCACGCCGAGCCTCTCGCTCCGGGCCTCGCTCCCGGCGGAGCGCCCGGCCGCACCCGAGCCCGAGGGCCCCGCCGCCTCCGCGCCCGAGGGCCCCGCCAGCTCCGAGCCCGGCGAGCCCGGCCTCGCGGGCGCGGGCGGTGGCACGGGCGCTGCCGCGGGCACGGACCGGGACGGCGCGCTCGCCGGGATGTCGCTGCTGCGCGAGCTGGTGCGCGAGGGCGCGCGCTGGCGCTACGGCGGCGAGCCGCCGGAGGACGTGGCCCGGCAGCTCGCCCGCGAGCTCGACCTCGTCGAGTCGCTCGGGTACGCGAGCTACTTCCTCACGGTGTGGGACGTGGTCCGGTTCGCTCGCTCGCGCGGCATCCTCTGCCAGGGGCGCGGCAGCGCGGCCAACTCCGCGGTTTGCTACGTGCTCGGCATCACCTCGATCGATCCGGTGCGCATGGGGCTCCTGTTCGAGCGGTTCATCTCCGCCGAGCGCGGCGAGCCGCCCGACATCGACGTGGACTTCGAGCACGAGCGGCGCGAGGAGGTGCTCCAGTACGTGTACCAGCGGTACGGCCGCGACCGCGCCGGCATGGTCTGCGAGGTGATCACCTACCGCGGCAAGTCGGCGCTCCGCGACGTGGGGAAGGCGCTCGGGCTCTCGCTCGGCCAGGTGGACCGGCTCGCGAAGCTCATCGGCACCTACGAGGACCTGGGGCAGGTGGGGCCCGAGCTCCTCGCCCAGGCCGGCCTCGACGCGGCGGACTCGGAGCGGGTGCGGATGACGCTCGCGCTCGCGCGCGAGCTGCAGGGCTTCCCGCGCCACCTCTCCATCCACGTGGGCGGCTTCGTCATCACGCGGCGGCCGCTCTGCGAGACGGTGCCCATCGAGCCCGCCGCCATGCCCGGCCGCACCATCGTCCAGTGGGACAAGGACGACCTCTCCGAGCTGGACCTGCTCAAGGTGGACCTGCTCGGCCTGGGCATGCTCACCGCGCTCTCCCGGGCGCTGGCGCTGCTCGCGCGCCACCGGCCGGCACCGGCCTCGCCCACCGCGGTGCCGCACCCCGACGCGCTCGCCACCATCCCGGCAGAGGACCCCGAGGTGTACGAGATGCTCGGGCGCGCCGACTCCATCGGCGTGTTCCAGGTCGAGTCGCGGGCGCAGATGTCGCTCGCCCCCCGCCTGCGCCCGCGCAACTTCTACGACCTCGTCATCTCGGTCGCGATCATCCGGCCCGGGCCGATCCAGGGCGGCATGATCCACCCCTACCTGCGCCGCCGCGACGGCAAGGAGCAGGTCCGCTACCCGTACGCGCCGCTCGAGCCGGTGCTGGCCCGCACCCTCGGCGTCCCGCTGTTCCAGGAGCAGGCCATGCGCCTCGCGGTGATCGCGGCGGGGTTCACGCCCGGCGAGGCGGACGAGCTGCGGCGGGTGATGACGCACCGCCGCTCGCACGAGAAGCTCGCCGCCATGAAGGCGCGCCTCGTGGCCGGGATGGCGGAGCGGGGCATCTCCGGCGCGGACGCGGAGGAGATCTTCAAGCAGCTGCTCGGGTTCGCCGGGTACGGCTTCCCGGAGTCGCACGCGGCCTCGTTCGCGCTGCTGGTCTACGCCTCGGCCTGGCTGAAGCGCTACCACCCGGCCGCGTTCGCCTGCGCGCTCCTGAACAGCCAGCCCATGGGGTTCTACGCGCCGCACACGCTGGTGGAGGACGCGAAGCGGCACGGCGTGGAGGTGCGCGGGGTGGACGTCGGCTGCAGCGGCTGGGAGAGCAGCCTGGAGGGCGCGGCGCCCGGGCGGCCGGCCGCGCCGGGGGAGACGGCGGTGCTGCGCGTGGGGCTGCACGCCGTCCGCGGCCTCCCGCGCGCGGTGGGCGAGGCCATCCTCGAGGCGCGGGCAGCCGGGCCGTTCGGCTCGGTGGCGGAGCTGGTCCGCCGCGCCCGGCTCTCCCGCGCCTGGCTGGTGCGGCTGGCGGAGGCGGGCGCGCTCGGCGCGCTCGCGCCCGATCGGCGGGACGCGGTGTGGCGCAGCCTGGCGGTGGAGGCCGACGGCGGCGACCTGTTCGCGGGCCTGGCGCCGCCGGAGCCCGAGGTGGCGCTCCCCGCGGCCTCGGCCGCCGACGAGGTCTCGGCCGACTTCGCCACCACGGGCCTGTCGGTGCGCGGCCACCCCATGGCGCTGGTGCGGCCCGGGCTGGGCGGCGACCGGATCCGCACCGCCCGCGAGCTGGGGCGGCTCCCGGATCGCGCGCCGGTCGAGGTGGCGGGGCTGGTCATCGTCCGGCAGCGGCCGGAGACGGCCCGCGGCATCGTCTTCGTGAGCCTGGAGGACGAGACCGGGATCGCGAACCTGGTGGTGATGCCCGACGTGTACGAGCGCTTCCGGCCGGTGGTCCGCGGGGCGCCGTTCCTGCTGGCGCGCGGGCGGGTGGAGCGGAGCGGGAAGGTGGTGAACGTGCGGGTGGACTCGGTGGCCCCGCTCGCGCTCGCCCCCTCCATGGGCGCGCGCGCCCGGGACTTCCACTGACGACGCGTCCCGAGCCACGCGCAAAAAAGCAGCGCCCGGGACCCTGAGGTCCCGGGCGCCCCTCGACTCCGCGCGGCTGGGGCCGCGCCGCTCACCCTGAGCGTAGGACGGACCGAAGGTCCGTCCGGAGTCGAAGGGTCGGAATGAGCGTCCCTCGACTCCGCGCCGCTTCGCGGCGCTACGCTCGGGATGAGCGCGGTGGAGTGGGGCCTAGCTGCAGCCCGTGGTCGAGCCGCAGTTCACGCACTTGTAGCAGGCGCCGTTCCGCACCGTGATCGACCCGCAGGTCGGGCAGGGCGGGGCGTCGGTGTCGGTGACGTGGGCCCCGTTCACGCCGTTCACGCCGTTCGCCCCGTTCATCGCGCCGTTCGTCGCGGGCAGCGACTTCACCACCACGGTCTGCTCCGACGAGCCGTGGCGCGCCGGCGCCTGGCCGGGCGTCATCAGCGGCGGCGGCGACACCACCGAGCCCTCCTCGCTGGGCAGGAACTTCAGCGCCAGCCAGCGGAAGATGTAATCGGTGACCGACTTCGCGATCGGGATGTCCGGGTTGCCGGTGAAGCCGGACGGCTCGTACCGCGTGTGGCTGAACTTGTCGCAGAGCACCTTCAGCGGCACGCCGTACTGCAGCGCCATCGAGATGCCGGTGGCGAAGCTGTCCATCAGGCCCGAGACCACCGAGCCCTCCTTCGCCATGGTGATGAACACCTCGCCGGGCGCCCCGTCGTCGTACATGCCGACGGTCATGTAGCCCTCGTGGCCGCCGATCGAGAACTTGTGCGTGATCGAGCGGCGCTCGTCCGGCAGGCGCCGGCGGGCCAGGCGCGGCTCCACCGCGTCCTTCTTCTCCTCCTGCTCCTTGCCGGTGTTGAGCGGCTGGCTCCGCTTGCAGCCGTCGCGGTAGATGGCGACGGCCTTCAGCCCGAGCTTCCAGGACTCGAGGTACGCGTTCTCGATGTCCTGCGGCGTCGCGGACGTCGGCATGTTGACCGTCTTCGAGATCGCGCCGGACAGGAACGGCTGGACCGCGCCCATCATGCGGATGTGGCCCATGTAGTGGATGGAGCGGGTGCCGTTGCGCGCCTTGAACGCGCAGTCGAACACCGCCGCGTGCTCGGGGCGGAGCCCGGGGGCGCCCTCGATGGTCTCCACCTCGTCGATGAACTGCAGGACCGAGGTGATCTCCTCGGACGAGTAGCCGAGCCGCTGCAGCGCGAGCGGGACCGTGTTGTTCACGATCTTCAGCATGCCGCCGCCCACCAGCTTCTTGTACTTCACGAGCGCGATGTCCGGCTCGATGCCGGTGGTGTCGCAGTCCATCATGAAGCCGATGGTGCCGGTGGGCGCGAGCACGGTCACCTGGCCGTTGCGGTAGCCGCTCTCCATGCCCTGCCGGAGCGCGTCGCCCCATGCGTCGCGCGCGGCCGCGAGCAGGCCGGCCTCGACCAGCGTCGGGTCGACGAGGTCGACGTGCTGCGCGTGCTTGCGGATCACGGCGAGGAACGGGTCGCGGTTCTTCTCGTACCCGGCGAACGGGCCCATGCGCTCCGCGATGCGCGCGCTCATCGCGTACGCCTCGCCGGTCATGAGCGAGGTGATGGCCGCGGCGCAGGCCCGGCCCGCGTCGGAGTCGTAGGGCAGGCCGCTCGCCATGAGGAGCGCGCCCAGGTTCGCGTAGCCGAGCCCGAGCGGCCGGTACTCCTCGCTGTTCTTGCCGATGGCCGGGGTGGGGTACTTGGCGTTCGAGACCAGGATCTCCTGCGCCAGGATGGTGAGGTCCACCGCCCGCTTGAACGACTCGACGTCGAAGCCGCCCTCGATCGAGCGGAAGTGCATCAGGTTCAGCGACGCCAGGTTGCAGGCCGAGTCGTCGAGGAACATGTACTCCGAGCACGGGTTGGACGCGTTGATGCGGTCCGTGTTCGGGCAGGGGTGCCAGGCGTTGATGGTGGTGTCGAACTGCATGCCCGGATCGCCGCACAGCCAGGCGGCCTCGGTGATCTGGCGCATCAGGTCGCGGGCGCGGATCGTCTCGAGCGCCTGCCCGTCGGTGCGGGCGGTGAGCTTCCACTCGCGATCCTCGAGCACCGCGCGCATGAACGCGTCGGTGACGCGGACCGAGTGGTTGGCGTTCTGGAAGAAGACCGAGTCGTAGGCGCCGCCGCGCACGTTGAAGCCGCCGTCGTAGCCGGCCTCGATGAGCGCCCAGGCCTTCTTCTCCTCGTCGGCCTTGCAGTTCACGAACTCGACCACGTCCGGGTGATCGACGTCGAGGATCACCATCTTGGCGGCGCGGCGGGTCTTGCCGCCCGACTTGATGACGCCGGCGAACGCGTCGAAGCCGCGCATGAACGAGACCGGGCCGGACGCCTCGCCGCCGCCGGACAGCCGCTCCTTGGAGGAGCGGATCTTGGACAGGTTGGAGCCGGTGCCGGACCCGTACTTGAAGAGCATGCCCTCGGTGTGGGCGAGCTTCAGGATCGAGTCCATCGAGTCGCCGACGGCGTTGATGAAGCAGGCGGAGCACTGCGGGTGCTCCTCCACGCCGACGTTGAACCAGACCGGCGAGTTGAAGCTCATCTTCTGCCGGTAGATGAGGTGCGCGAGCTCGGCCTCGAACGCGACCGCGTCGCCCTCGCTCGCGAAGTAGCCGTCCTTGCGGCCCCAGGCGCCGATGGTCTCGACGACGCGCGACACCAGCTGGCGGACCGAGCGCTCGCGCGCCGGCGTCCCGAGCTGGCCCCGGAAGTACTTGGAGGCGACCACGTTCGTCGCGAGGAGGGACCAGCTCTTCGGGACCTCCACGTCCTTCTGCTCGAAGATGGTCGCGCCGCCCTCGCCGGTGATCGCGGCGGTCCGCGTCTCCCACGCGAGCTCCTCGGCCGGATCGACGCCCGGGGTGGTGAAGTACCGCTCCACCGAGAGACCCTTCTTCACGACCTTCTTCGCGGACTTGGACGCCCGCGGCCTGTGACCCGTCACTTCGCGCTCCATCATCGCTTTCCACCTCCGCTCGAGACCGTCCCCCGGTCCGAGGCAAACAGCATCCCCTAACGGGTGCCGATATCGGCACCCGTTCAGCCCTCTTCCTCCGGCCGGCCCGCGTCAGTGAACCGGAGGTCTACCTAATCGCGATGGTCTGACATGAACGCCGGCATCGCCCCCAAGCCGGCAGAAGGACTACTCATTCGTCGCACCCACCCCGCCGCCATCCCGCCCGTCCTCCCCGTCCCGCGCCCCCGCGGAACCAGAAGACATGCTAGCAAGCGCCCGCCGAGAGTCAACGCCTGACCACAACATATGGTGGGGTACATGTATATCAACACAAGATACGGATATTTCTGAGCCGTAGTCCCAGTAGGGTGTCGAACGTTGGGTGAAGGGGCGCGCCGATATCGTCCGGAAGCGGGAGCCTCCGGCGCGGGGACCGGCGCCGTGGTCCCCCCGCCGCCGCCGTGTTAAAAGCCTGCCGCCCCGATGGCCGAAAAGAACTCACACATCCGCAACTTCTCCATCATCGCCCACATCGATCACGGGAAGTCCACGCTCGCCGATCGCCTCCTCGAGCACACCGGGACCGTGACCAAGCGCGAGGCCCAGGCCCAGTTCCTCGACAACATGGAGCTGGAGCGGGAGCGCGGGATCACGATCAAGGCCCAGACCGTCCGCATGAAGTACCGGGCGCAGGACGGCCGCGACTACGAGCTGAACCTGATCGACACCCCCGGGCACGTGGACTTCGCGTACGAGGTCTCGCGGTCCATGGCGGCCTGCGAGGGCGCCATCCTGGTGGTGGACGCGACGCAGGGCGTGGAGGCGCAGACGCTCGCGAACGTCTACCAGGCGCTCGACCACGACCTGGAGATCGTCCCGGTCATCAACAAGATCGACCTCCCGTCGGCGGACGTCGAGGGGGTCCGCCAGGAGATCGAGGAGGTCATCGGCCTCGACGCCAAGGACGCGGTGCCCGCCTCCGCCAAGGAGGGGATCGGCATCGGCGAGATCCTCGAGCAGATCGTGCACCGGGTGCCGGCGCCGGAGGGCGATCCCGACGCGCCGCTGAAGGCGATCGTGTTCGACTCCTGGTACGACTCGTACCGCGGCGTGGTCATGCTGGTGCGGGTGTTCGAGGGCACCGTCCGCCCGAAGCAGAAGATCCGGCTCTGGTCGAACCGCAAGGAGTTCGAGGTCCAGGAGCTGGGCGTCTTCGCGCCGTTCGCGAAGGCGGTCGTCGAGCTGCAGGCGGGCGAGGTGGGCGTCGTCGTGGCGAACGTGAAGGACGTCCACGACGCCAAGGTGGGCGACACCATCACGGACGCGACCCGGCCCACCGAGGAGCCGTTCCCCGGCTTCAAGGTCGTGAAGCCGATGGTGTTCTCCGGCGTCTTCCCCATCGAGGCGGCGGACTACGAGCAGCTCCGTGACGCGCTGGAGAAGCTCTCGCTCAACGACTCGGCCTTCACCTACGAGCCGGAGACGTCGCAGGCGCTCGGCTTCGGGTTCCGCTGCGGCTACCTCGGCCTGCTGCACATGGAGATCGTGCAGGAGCGGCTGGAGCGCGAGTACCAGCTCGCGCTCATCACCACCGCGCCGTCGGTGGTGTACCGGGTGACCGACACCTCCGGCGCGGTGGAGGAGATCGACAATCCCGCCAAGCTCCCGCCGGTCCAGAAGATCGCGAAGCTGGAGGAGCCGCACCTCACCTGCCACATCCACGCCCGCACCGAGGACGTGGGCGCCATCCTGAAGCTGTGCCAGGAGCGGCGCGGCCTGCAGCGCGACCTCAAGTACCTCGGCACCAAGCGCGTCCAGATCACCTACGACATCCCGCTCGCCGAGGTGGTGTTCGACTTCTTCGACAAGCTGAAGAGCGTGTCGCGCGGCTACGCCTCGCTCGACTACGAGCTGAAGGGCTACGAGGAGGCGGACCTCGTCAAGCTCGACATCCTCATCAACGGCGAGCCGGTCGACGCGCTCTCCGTGATCGTCCACCGCGAGCGCGCGTACCAGCGCGGGCGTGACCTCTGCCAGCGGCTGCGCGAGGTGATCCCGAAGCAGATGTACGAGGTGGCCATACAGGCGGCCATCGGCGCCAAGGTGATCGCGCGTGAGACCGTGAAGGCGTTCCGCAAGAACGTCCTCGCGAAGTGCTACGGTGGCGACATCTCGCGCAAGCGCAAGCTGCTCGAGAAGCAGAAGGAGGGCAAGAAGCGCATGAAGCAGGTGGGCTCGGTGGAGATCCCGCAGGAGGCGTTCCTCGCGGTCCTGAAGGTGGAGGAGTAGCGCCGCCGTGGCGGACGCCGCCCGCCTGGCGCGCGCGCGCCGCGACGCGCTCCGCTTCGCGCGCGACGCCCGCCGGCTGGCCGCCCGGCACCGCCGCGCCCTGGGCGACGCGCGCGGCGCGGTGGACGCGGCCGCCGCCGAGGTGACCGCCGCGGCGCGGGGCGGGGAGCCGGACGCGCTCTCCGCCGCGCTCCGCAGGCTGGACGCGCTCTGGGAGGAGCACCTCGCGGCGCGGGTCAAGCCCTGGTGGCGCGAGTACGCGGAGTCCATCGCGCTCGCGGTGGTGCTGGCGCTCCTGGTCCGCGCGTTCGTGCTCGACGCGTTCCGGATCCCGTCCGGCTCGATGGTCCCGACGCTGGTGGTGGGCGACTACATCTTCGTCTCCAAGGTCGCCTACGCGGTGCGGCTCCCGTTCACGCACCTCCGCCTGGTCGAGACCGGCGCGCCGCGGCGCGGCGACGTCATCGTGTTCGAGAACCCGCGCGACCCGAGCAGCGACTACGTGAAGCGGGTGGTGGGCGTCGCCGGCGACGTCATCGAGATCCGCGAGCAGGTGCTCTACGTCAACGGCGTGCCGCAGCCGCGCGCGGCCGCCGGCGAGTACGCCTACGCCGAGCGGAGCCCATCCACCGGGGAGCCGCTGGCGGAGCGCTGCCGCCGCTACCGCGAGGCGCTCGCCAAGGGGCCCATCCTCCCGCCCCGGGGCGATCTCCCCGGCGACGCCGAGTCGAGCTGGCAGGCGGCCGCCGCCGACGGGGTGGCGAGCTACGACGTGCTCCAGTGCCGGCGGGCGCGCCTCGCCTCGCGCGAGGGGCCGTTCGAGGTGGTCCGCCCCGGGCACGTGTTCGTGATGGGCGACAACCGCGATCTCTCGGCCGACAGCCGGGGGATGGGCGGGTGGCAGGTCCCCGTGGGCCACATCCGCGGCCGCGCCGCGCTGGTCTTCTGGAGCTGGGGGGACGGGGGCCTGTGGCCGCGGGGCGCAGGAGGCCTCCGGCTCGACCGGCTTTTCAAACCCATCGACTAGCGCTAGAAACACCCCCTGATGCCCAGCCTCTCCCCGTCCTCCCTGCCGCGCTCCGCGCGCGGGCAGATCACGTGGGTCACGGCCGCGATCCTCGCTGCGCTGCTGGGCGGCGGCTACCTGGCCTGGGTCTGGGTCCCCGTCTACGTCGTGGACTTCGAGGCGCGGCAGGTGGTGCGGGACTTCATGAACCGCGCCGTGAAGGACCGCGACGACGAGCGGCTGCGCACGGAGATGATCCGCCGCCTGGAGATGCTCGCCACCGACCAGATCGTGGACGAGCGCGGCGCGCCGGCCACGGTGCCGGCCGTGGCGCTCGCGCCCGGCGACCTGGTCTGGGAGCGCGACACGAGCGGCGCGGCGCCCACGCTCCACGTGGCCTTCGAGTACGTTCGCGTGGTGGAGCTGCCGTACCTGGATCGAACCGTGGAGAAGTCGTTCACGGTGGACTTCACGCAGGACATCTCCATCCCGGACTGGGGTCCATCGCGGTAGGGGGGCGCATGAACGCTGCGGAGATCGAACGAGCGGTACGACGCCTGGGCCGCGACATCGCGGAGCGTGCCCGCGCGGCGGGCGCGGCCGGCGACGTCGCCATCGTGGGCATCCGACGGGGCGGGGTGCACCTCGCCCAGCGGCTCCGCCGCGAGCTGGCCCGGGAGCTCGGCGCCGAGCCGCCGCTCGGGACGCTGGACATCGCGCTCTACCGCGACGACCTCGCCGAGCAGGGCGCGGCCCCGGTGATCGGCCCGACCGACGTGCGCTTCCCGGTGCAGGGCAAGACCCTGGTGCTGGTGGACGACGTGCTCTACACCGGCCGCACGGTGCGCGCGGCGCTCGACGAGATCGTCGACTTCGGCCGCCCCCGCCGCGTCTGGCTGGCGGTGCTGGTGGACCGCGGCGGGCGCGAGCTGCCCATCGCCGCCGACTTCGCCGGCGCGCGGCTGGAGGTCTCGGACCGGGACGACGTGCAGGTGCGCCTGGTGGAGTCGGGCGCGCCCGAGGACGCGGTGGTGGTCAAGCCGAGGAGGGCGCCGTGATCGGTCGACACAAGCACTGCATCGCGCTGGAGGACTTCTCCCGCGAGGAGATCCTCGAGGTCATCGACCTCGCCGCCTCCATGAAGGAGGTCCTGCAGCGGCCGATCAAGAAGGTCCCGAGCCTGCGCGGCAAGATGGTGGTGAACCTCTTCTTCGAGGCCTCCACCCGCACCCGCAGCTCGTTCGAGACCGCCGCCAAGATCCTGTCCGCCGACGCGCTCAACTGGACGTCCTCCTCCTCGTCGGTCACCAAGGGCGAGACGCTGGTGGACACGGCGAAGAACCTCGAGGCGATGCGCCCGGACGTGCTGGTGATCCGGCACTCGGCCGGCGGCGCGCCGCGGCTGGTCGCGGAGCACGTGGGCTGCTCGGTGGTCTCCGCCGGCGACGGCGCGCACGAGCACCCGAGCCAGGGGCTCCTCGACTGCTTCACGCTGCGGGAGAAGCTCGGCACGCTCGAGGGCAAGACCGTCGCCATCGTGGGCGACGTCAGCCACTCGCGCGTGGCCCGCTCCGACCTGCACGCGTTCCCGAAGCTGGGGGCGAAGGTCCGGCTGTGCGGGCCGCCCACCATGATGCCGGCCGGGGTGGAGCGGCTCGGCGCCACGGTCCACACCGATCTGCGCGAGGCGGTGGACGGCGCGGACGCGGTCATCATGCTGCGCATCCAGCACGAGCGCATCGGCGACCCGCTCATCCCCGGCACGCGCGAGTACTCGAAGGTCTGGGGCCTGAACGCGAAGAAGGCGGCGGACTGGCTGAAGCCCTCCTGCGTGATCCTGCACCCCGGCCCCATCAACCGCGGCGTGGAGCTGTCGCCCGAGGTGGCGGACGGGCCCCGCTCGGTGATCCTGGACCAGGTGCAGAACGGGGTGGCGGTCCGGATGGCGATCCTGTACCTGCTCGCGGGCGGCGCGGGCGAGGAGGCCAGGGCGTGACGGCGCGGCTCGGGACGGGAGGCAGGCGCGATGTCTGACGTGCTCTTCATCGAGGGCGGCCGGGTCATCGACCCGGCGAGCGGCGTGGACGGCGTCCGCACCGTGGTGATCCGCGACGGCAAGGTGGCGGAGGTGGCCGAGCGGGTGGAGCGCCCGCGCGACGCCCGCGCGGTCGACGCGCGGAACCGGTGGGTGACGCCGGGGTTCGTGGACCTGCACGTGCACCTGCGCGAGCCGGGGCAGGAGTACAAGGAGACGGTCGCGACCGGCGCGCGGGCGGCGGTGGCGGGCGGCTTCACGGCCGTGTGCGCCATGCCGAACACGAAGCCGGTGAACGACTGCGCCGCGGTGACCGAGCTCGTGCTGGCGCGCGCGGCGGCGGCCGGCCTGGCCCGCGTCTACCCGGTGGGCGCCATCTCCCGCGGCTCGAACGGCGAGGAGCTGGCCGAGTACGGCGAGCTGAAGGCCTCGGGCTGCGTGGCGCTCTCCGACGACGGGCGGCCGGTGATGTCGTCGGCGCTGATGCGCCGCGCGCTGGAGTACGCGCGCGCGTTCGGCCTGCCGCTCACGGTGCACGAGGAGGACCTGCACCTGGTGGGCAAGGGCGTGATGCACGAGGGCGCCGCCGCAACGCGGCTCGGCCTGAAGGGCATCCCGTCGCAGGCCGAGGACGTGATGGTGCTGCGCGACATCGCGCTGGTGGAGCTCACCGGCGGGCGGCTGCACGTGGCGCACGTCAGCACCGCCGGCGCGGTCCGCGCCATCCGCGAGGCGAAGCGCCGCGGCCTGCCGGTCACCGGCGAGGTCACCCCGCACCACCTCGCGCTCACCGACGACGACGTGGGCGCCTCGGGCTACTCGACCGACTTCAAGATGAACCCCCCGCTGCGCTCGGCGGAGGACGTCCGCGCCTGCCGCGAGGCGCTCGCGGACGGCACGCTCGACGCGATCGCCACCGACCACGCGCCGCACTCCGCGGTCGAGAAGGACGTGGAGTTCGACGCCGCCGCGAACGGCATCGTCGGGCTGGAGACCGCGTTCTCGGTCTGCCTGGGCCTGGTACGGGAGGGCGCGCTGACCGAGCGTCGGCTCGTCGAGGCGCTCACCGTGGGGCCGGCCAGGGTGTTCGGGCTGCCCGCCGGCACGCTGGCGCGCGGCGCGGCCGCGGACGTGGCGGTGCTCGACGCCGCCGCGGAGTGGACGGTGGACCCGGCCCGGCTCCACTCCAAGGGCCGCAACACGCCGTGGAAGGGAAGGCGGCTCGCCGGGCGTTGCACGCACACGATCGTGGGTGGCCGGATCGTCCACGAGGAGGACAAGGCAGACCGATGAAGCAGGCGATCCTGGCGCTGGCGGACGGCACCACCTTCGAGGGGTTCTCGCTCGGCGCGACCGGCGAGGCCACGGGGGAGGTCGTCTTCAACACCTCCATGACCGGGTACCAGGAGATCCTGACCGACCCGTCGTACGTCGATCAGATGATCTGCATGACGTATCCGGAGCAGGGGAACTACGGCGTGAACCGCGCCGACGAGGAGTCGGCGCGCCCGCACGCCACCGGCTTCATCGTGCGCCACGCCACGGAGCAGCCGTCGAACTTCCGCGCGGAGCGGAGCCTCCACGCGTACCTCGCGGCGCACGGCATCGTCGGGATCTCCGGCATCGACACCCGGCGGCTCACCCGCCACATCCGCACCGCCGGCGCGCAGATGGGCGTCATCGCCACCGAGGGGAGCGCGAAGGCGCTGGTGGAGCGGGCGCGCGCGCTGCCCGGGATGGAGGGGCAGGACCTCGCCACCCGCATCTCGACGGCGGCCCCGTACGAGTGGACCGAGCAGGGCGCCGACTGCTGGACCGACGCGGAGCGCGCGCCGCTCGGGAGGCCGCGCTTCCACGTGGTGGCGTACGACTGGGGCCTGAAGCGCGCCATGCTCCGCCTGCTGGCCGAGGCCGGCTGCCGCGTGACCGTGGTGCCGTCGCGGACCAGCGCCGCAGAGGCGCTGGCGCTCCGGCCGGACGGCGTGTTCCTCACCAACGGCCCGGGCGATCCGGCGGCGGTGGCCGGCGCGCGCGAGACCGTGGCGGCGCTGCTCGGCAAGGTGCCGGTGTTCGGCATCTGCCTCGGCCACCAGATCCTCGCGCTCGCCATCGGCGCGCGCACCTACAAGCTGAAGTTCGGCCACCGCGGCGCGAACCAGCCGGTGAAGGAGCTGGACACCGGCAAGGTGGACATCACCGCCCAGAACCACGGCTTCGCCGTGGACGACGCCAGCCTGGGCAAGCGCGCCCGCGTCACCCACGTGAACCTGAACGACGGGACGGTGGAGGGCATCGAGGTGCTCGACGCGCCCGCGTTCAGCGTCCAGTACCACCCGGAGTCGTCGCCCGGGCCGCACGACGCGCGCCCGCTGTTCGCGCGCTTCGTGGCGATGATGGAGCGGTCTCGATGACGCTGCAGCTGCTGCACGAGCGCCTGCTCGCCTGGGCCACCGACGGCGCGCGCAAGGAGGAGCTCCTCGCCGCGCGCCGGTTCCACTTCGACCGCTACGGCGAGCCGCACGAGGAGGATCGCACCTACGAGCCCCGGCTGAACGGGATGCTCGACTTCTACCTGTACGACTACCGCCCCGCGGGCGGCACCGGCACCACCATCGAGCGGTTCATCGAGGCGGAGGGGCCGTCGCTCTCGCCCGAGGAGCTGGCCGCGTACCAGGACCTGGCGCGCAACGTCCACGGGCTGTTCGAGGTCCGCAAGATCCGCGACGGCCTGCTTCGGCTCCGGGACGTGTTCACCGCAGGTGACTACGACGTCACCGAGCGGCGCCACGTGGCCGGGCTCGACAAGGGCGACGTGCTGGAGGCGCGGCTGCTCCCGTTCCAGGGCGCGCTCTACTTCTCCGGCGCGTTCCTGTATCACCCGCGCGAGGCGCACAAGGCCATCCACGCCGAGGTGAAGCGCCTGCGCAAGGCGGCGGGCAAGGGCGGCACGGTGGACGTGAAGGAGTTCCTGGCGACGCTCTCGCGGATGGCGTTCAAGCTGGAGCGCTACCGGAACGTCCGGCTCGAGTCGATCTACGACTTCGCCGCGGAGTCGCGCCTGCCGACTCCGCGCCCGGCGCGACCGCCCGGCGAGCCGAGCGCGCAGTAGCCTCGCTACATCCGCTGCGGCTCCCGGGCGTCCCGCGCGGCCCGCTCGCGCGCCCGGTCCACCTCGTCCGGCGACAGGCCCGACTCGTCCATCACCCGGCGGCTGGTGAAGATCGGCGCCCCCGCCGCGACCGCGAGCGCGACCGACTCGGAGGCCGCGCCCGGGAGCTCGAGCCGCCGCGCCCCCTGCACCAGCCGCACCCGCGCGCCGCCCGGGCCCTCGTCCGCGGACGCGATCTCCACCTCTCGCACGCGCCCGCCCAGCGCGCGGATGGTCTCGGCGAGCAGGCCCGGGGCCGCATCCCTGCGCACCCGGCGGCCGAGGTCGTGCTCCTGCGCGCCCGGCACCACCAGCGGCAGCAGGTTCTTCGCGCCCTTCTCCCGGAGCACCAGGATCGACGCGGCGCCCTCCGGCATGGGCAGCACCCCGGCGACCTCCAGCTCGACGCGCGCCGCGGGCGGCGGGGCCGCGTGCGCGGAGATCCCGGCCAGGCCCGTCATGAGCACGAACCACGGGATGGAGAGGGAGGCGCTGACTCGCATGGACGCTCCGGGTCCACCGCGGGACCACCTTGAAGGTGGGCTCCGCCGGCCCGCGGGGGCGGGGCGGGCGGGCGAGCGAGGGCTCGCACCGGGAGGGCGCGGGACTTCACGGAGCGCGCCGGACGCCGCATCTCAGAGGGCGGCGTGGACTTCTCCCTGCTCGACTCGGTGCCGGACGCCATGGTCATCGCCGACGACGCCGGCGCGATCGTCTTCGTGAACGCGCACGCCGAGCGCCTCTTCGGCTACCGGTGCCAGGACCTGGTGGGCAGGCCGGTGGAGCTGCTGCTCCCGGCGCGCTACCGGACCATGCACCAGGTGCACCGGACGGCGTACCAGGCGGCGCCGCGCACGCGCCCCATGGGGCTCGGCCTCGATCTCTCCGGGCTGCGTCACGACGGGGCCGAGTTCCCGGCCGAGATCAGCCTGTCGCCGATCCTGGTGGACGGGCGCCCCTGCGTGATCGCGGCCGTGCGCGACGCGACCGAGCGGCGGAAGATCGAGGAGCGCGCGCGGCTGTGGCGGCGGGCGCAGGAGGAGGTGCGCGAGCGCGACGAGTTCCTGTCGGTGGCCTCGCACGAGCTGCGCACCCCGGTGACCGCGCTCCAGCTCCAGCTCCAGCTGCTCCACCGCGCCGCGCTCCGCTCGGGCGAGGGCCTGCCGGCGGTGGTGGTGGAGCGGCTGGAGACGCTCGAGCGGCAGACGCGCCGCCTGGGCGCGCTGGTCGGAGAGCTGCTCGACGTCTCGCGCATGCGCCTCGGCAAGATCGAGCTCCGGCGCGAGCCGCTCGATCTGGCCGAGGTGGCGCGCGAGGCGGCGGGCCACGCGGTGGGCGATCTGGAGCGCTCCGGGTCGAAGCTCGCGCTCGACCTGCAGCCGGTGACCGGCGCCTGGGACCGCACCCGGCTCGAGCAGGTGATCGCGAACCTGCTGGTGAACGCCGCCAAGTTCGGGCAGGGGCGGCCCATCGCGCTGCACGTCGCCGGCGACGACGGCACCGCGCGGCTGCGCGTCAGCGACCAGGGCATCGGCATCGCGCAGGACCAGCAGGCGCGGGTGTTCGACCGCTTCGCGCGCGGCGTGCCGGCCCAGAACTTCGGCGGGCTCGGGCTGGGGCTCTACATCGCGCGGCAGATCGTGGAGGCGCACGGCGGCACCATCGACGTGACGAGCGAGCCCGGCGCCGGCGCGACGTTCACCGTGGACCTGCCGCGCCAGCCGCCGGCGCCCGGTCCCGAGGCCCGCCCGGACGCCGGCGCGAAGGAGCCGCAGCCCGGCGACCTCCATTGAGCGCGATCGCGGCGGCGCCGCGCTTGACTCCTTGGACCGGGCGCGCGACGGTCGCGGGCGTCGCCATGCGCTGGCTGATCGTGAACGCCGACGACCTCGGCTACGACCCGGAGATCGACCGGGGCATCCTCGAGGCGCACGCGCGCGGGCTGGTCACGAGCGCCACCGCCATGGTCGAGACGCCGTTCGCGGCCGCGGCGCTCGCCCGCGCGCCGCGCTCGCTCGAGCTCGGGCTGCACGCCGTCGTCGACCCGGGCGCCGGGCGGGCCGGGGCGGAGGCGGCGCTGCGGCGGCAGCTCGACCGGTTCGAGGCGCTGCGCGGCGCTCCACCGACGCACCTCGACAGCCACAAGCACGCGCACGCCGCGCCGGCGGTGCGGGAGGCGTTCTGCGCGGTGGCGGCCGCTCGAGCGCTGCCGGTGCGATCCATCGACCCCGCCCTGCGCGCGGCGCTCCGCGCGGCGGGGGTGGCGACCGCCGACGCGTTCCTGGGGGACGCGGCGCGGCGCCCAGCCTGGACCGAGGACGCGCTCCTCGCCGCCCTGGACGCGGTGGGGGAGGGCGTGACCGAGCTGATGGCGCACCCGGGTCACGCCCCGAGCCACGCCCGCACCTCATTCGGGGCCGAGCGCGAGATCGAGCTCGCAGCCCTCTGCAGCCCCCGCGCACGCGCGCGCGTGGAGGCGCGAAACCTCCGTCTCTGCGGCTGGTCGGCCGTGGGACGCCCTTCTCAGGGGTGACCCGTGGACGGGCCAACATCGACCGCGACAGTCGTGTAAAGTGCCGCGAATTCCAAATGTTGGAGCGGTCGGCGCCTTTACACCCCACGCGGCGCGATGCTAAGACCCCGGCTCCACCTCTCCCCAACGCGAGGACGCTCGTCATGGCGGACGCGAAGCCGGTGGTCCCGAAGGATGGAGCGAAGATCTCGCTCGTCGACGGGAAGCTGAACGTTCCCGACCGGCCCATCCTGCCGTTCATCGAGGGCGACGGCACGGGCCGCGACATCTGGCGCGCCAGCGTGCGGGTGCTCGACGCGGCGGTGGAGAAGGCCTACCGCGGCCGCCGGAAGATCGCCTGGACCGAGGTCTACGCCGGCGAGAAGGCGTTCACCAAGTTCAACAACTGGCTGCCGGACGAGACGATCCAGGCGTTCCGCGAGTACCTCATCGGCATCAAGGGGCCGCTCACCACGCCGATCGGCGGCGGCATCCGATCGCTCAACGTCGCGCTGCGGCAGCTCCTCGATCTCTACGTCTGCCTCCGCCCCGTGCGCTGGTTCCGCGGCGTGCCCTCTCCGGTGAAGCGCCCGGAGAAGGTGAACATGGTGATCTTCCGGGAGAACACGGAGGACATCTACGCCGGGATCGAGTGGGAGGCGGGCTCCGAGCAGGCGAAGAAGCTGCTCGCGTTCCTCGAGCAGGAGTTCCCGAAGGAGTACCGGAAGATCCGCTTCCCGGCGACGTCCGGCGTGGGCGTGAAGCCGGTCTCGCGCGAGGGGACCGAGCGGCTCGTCCGCGCGGCGCTCGAGTACGCCGTCCGCGAGCGGCGCCGGAGCGTCACCTTCGTGCACAAGGGCAACATCATGAAGTTCACGGAGGGTGCGTTCCGGAACTGGGGCTACGCGCTCGCCGAGCGGGAGTTCGCCGACCGCGTCTACACCTGGGAGCAGTGGGAGCGCACCAAGGCGTCGCGCGGCGAGGAGGCGGCGAACGCCGAGAAGCAGGCCGCCGTCGCCGAGGGCCGCATCCTGGTCAAGGACGCGATCGCCGACATCACGCTGCAGCAGGTGCTGACCCGGCCCGAGGACTTCGACGTGGTCGCGACGCCGAACCTGAACGGCGACTACCTGTCCGACGCGCTCGCGGCGCAGGTGGGCGGCATCGGCATCGCGCCCGGCGGCAACGCCAACTACGTCACCGGCCACGCCATCTTCGAGGCCACCCACGGCACCGCGCCGAAGTACGCGGACCTCGACAAGGTGAACCCGGGCTCGATGATCCTCTCCGGCGAGATGATGTTCCGCCACCTCGGCTGGAACGAGGCGGCCGATCTCATCGTCAAGGGCGTGGACGGCGCCATCGCGGGTCACCGCGTCACCTACGACTTCGCGCGCCTCATGAAGGCAGAGGGGGTGACGGACGCGGTCGAGGTGAAGTGCTCCGAGTTCGGCGACGAGATCATCAGGCACATGTAGCGTAGCGGCTTCCCAACCCCGGAGAGACCACATGGCCCAGCGGAAGAAGATCGCGCTCATCGGCGCGGGACAGATCGGCGGCACGCTCGCGCTCCTGGCCGGCCAGAAGGAGCTCGGCGACGTCGTCCTGGTGGACATCATGGAGGGCGTCGCCAAGGGCAAGGCGCTCGACCTGCAGGAGACGCGCGGCGTCGGCAAGTGGGACGTGGACGTGACCGGCGGCGGCACGACCGACTACTCGGTGATCCGCGACGCCGACGTGTGCATCGTGACCGCGGGCGTGCCGCGGAAGCCGGGCATGAGCCGCGAGGATCTCCTCAAGGTGAACCTCGACGCGATCACCAAGGTCGCGCACGGCATCAAGCAGTACGCGCCGAACGCGTTCGTCATCGTCATCACGAACCCGCTCGATTCGATGGTGTACGCCATGTACAAGGTCACCGGGTTCCCCAAGAACCGGGTGGTCGGCATGGCCGGCGTGCTCGACACCGCGCGGTTCCAGTACTTCGTGGGCGACGCGGCCGGGGTCTCGCCGCAGGACGTGCAGGCGATGGTGCTCGGCGGCCACGGCGACGACATGGTCCCGCTGCTCCGCTACTCCTCGGTCGCCGGCGTGCCGCTCACCCGGCTGCTCGACAAGGCCCGGCTCGACGCCATCGTCGAGCGCACGCGCAAGGGCGGCGGCGAGATCGTCGCGCTGCTCGGCACCGGCTCGGCGTTCTACGCGCCGGCCGCCGCGGCGATCTCGATGGCGGAGGCGTACCTGCGCGACAAGAAGCGCGTGCTGCCCTGCTCGGCGCTGCTCGAGGGCCAGTACGGGGTGAAGGGGCTCTTCGTCGGCGTCCCGGTGGTGATCGGCGCCGGGGGCGTGGAGCGGGTGCTCGAGGTCGAGCTGAACGACGACGAGCGCGCCATGCTCCAGCGGTCCGTGGACAGCGTGAAGAAGTCCGTCGCAGAGACCAAGCTGTAGTAGGTTTCTCGGGCCGGTCGTCCACCCCATCCGGGGGCGACCGGCCTTCGTCGTCCCAACGAGAGCGAGCTCGGCTTGAAGATCCACGAGTACCAGGCGAAGGAAATCCTGCGGAAGTTCGGCGTGGCGGTCCCGCGCGGCTACCTCGCGGTCACGCCGCTCGAGGCGGAGGGCGCGGCGCGCCAGCTCGGCGGCGGCATCAGCGCGGTGAAGGCGCAGATCCACGCGGGCGGCCGCGGCAAGGGCGGCGGCGTGAAGCTGGCCCGCTCGCCGGACGAGGCGCGTCAGCACGCCGAGGCCATGCTCGGCATGATGCTGAAGACCCCGCAGACCGGGCCGGACGGGCAGGAGGTCCGGAAGGTCTACGTCGAGGAGGGCTGCCGGATCGCCCGCGAGCTGTACCTCGGCATGACGCTCGACCGCGAGATCGGGCGCCTGGCGGTGATGGCGTCGGTCGAGGGCGGCGTGGACATCGAGGAGGTGGCCGCGAAGCACCCCGACAAGATCCTGCGGGAGTGGATCTCGCCGCTGACCGGCCTCATGCCGTTCCAGGCCCGCCGGCTCGCGTTCGGCCTCGGCCTCACCGGCGACTCGGTCACCGCGTTCGTCCGCTTCGCCACCGGCCTGTACAACGCCTACGTCGCCACCGACGCGTCGCTCGCCGAGATCAACCCGCTCGTCATCACGGTGGGCGGCGAGGTGCTCGCGCTCGACGCGAAGATGAACTTCGACGACAACGCGCTCTACCGGCACCCGGACATCGCGGCCATGCGCGATCCGGACGAGGAGGATCCGAAGGAGACGCAGGCCAAGGAGTACGACCTCTCGTACATCGCGCTGGACGGCGACATCGGCTGCATGGTGAACGGCGCCGGCCTGGCCATGGCCACCATGGACGTGATCAAGCTGTCCGGCGGCCAGCCGGCCAACTTCCTCGACGTGGGCGGCGGCGCCGACGAGGACAAGGTCACCGCGGCGTTCAAGATCATCCTCTCCGATCCGCACGTGAAGGCGGTGCTGGTCAACATCTTCGGCGGCATCATGAAGTGCGACGTGATCGCGAACGGCATCGTCGCCGCCGCCAAGCAGGTGGGGCTCTCCATCCCGCTGGTGGTCCGGCTCGAGGGCACCAACGTGGAGCTGGGCAAGGACATCCTCGCCCACAGCGAGCTGAAGATCATCCCCGCGGACGACCTCGGCGACGCTGCCCGGAAGGTCGTCCAGGCCGCGCGAGCCGCCTAGATCCAGGTCCATTCGTCGCACGAGCGGCGGGAGGCACACGCCTTGAGCATCCTCGTAGATCGCAACACCCGGGTCCTCGTCCAGGGCATCACCGGCTCGGCGGGCAGCTTCCACGCCGAGCAGATGCTCGCCTACGGCACGAACGTGGTGGCGGGCGTGACGCCCAACCGCGGCGGCACCCGCTTCCAGGGGACGGTGCCCATCTTCCACACGGTCGCGGCGGCGGTGAAGGAGACCGGCGCGAACGCGGCCGCGATCTTCGTGCCGCCCCCGTTCGCGGCCGACGCGATCATCGAGGCGGCCGAGTCCGACATCGAGCTCATCGTGGCGATCACCGAGGGCATCCCGGTGCTCGACATGGTCCGCGTGCGCCGCTACGTGGAGAGCCGCCCGAAGACGCGGCTGGTCGGGCCGAACTGCCCCGGCGTGATCACGCCCGGCCAGTGCAAGATCGGGATCATGCCCGGGCACGTGCACCGGCCCGGCCGCATCGGCGTGGTCTCGCGCTCGGGCACGCTCAACTACGAGGCGGTGAAGCAGCTCAGCGACCTGGGCCTCGGCCAGTCCACCTCGGTGGGCATCGGCGGCGACCCGGTCCACGGCACGGACTTCGTGCAGGCGCTGCAGCTGTTCGAGGACGACCCGGAGACCGACGCCGTCATCATGATCGGCGAGATCGGCGGCGGCGAGGAGGAGAAGGGCGCCGAGTTCGTCCGCGACCACATGACGAAGCCGGTGGTCGGGTTCATCGCCGGCCGCACCGCGCCCCCGGGCAAGCGCATGGGCCACGCCGGCGCGGTGATCTCGGGCGGCGCCGGCACCGCCGACGCGAAGATGGCGGCCATGCGCGAGGCCGGCATCGTGGTGGTGGACGGTCCCCACCTGCTCGGCCGGGCGATGAAGGACGCGCTGTCGCGGCGCGCCCGCCCCAAGCCCGCCAAGGCGCCGGCCGGCAAGCGGCCCGCGGCCGCCGCGCCCGGCAAGAAGGGCGCCGCCTCGCGCAGCGCCGCACCCTCGCAGCGCGGCGGCAAGGCGCTGAAGAAGGCTGCCAAGGGGGAGCGCGACTAGCGCGCCCCCGAGGATCCAGGGACGCTCGCGCCCCCGTGCTCACGGTGAGCCGGGGGCGCGGCTTTCCCGCAACCACCCGGAACACCGGACGAACGGAGAGCATCACATGGCGATCGAGCGCACGCTGTCCATCATCAAGCCCGACGGCGTCGAGAAGGGCATCATCGGGAAGATCATCGGCCGCTTCGAGGAGAAGGGCCTGAAGCCGGTGGCCATCCGGCTGACGCAGCTGTCGAAGGCGGAGGCCGAGGGCTTCTACGCGGTGCACAAGGCCCGGCCGTTCTTCGGCGATCTGGTGAAGTTCATGACCAGCGGCCCGGTGGTCCTGATGGTCCTCGAGGGCGAGAACGCGGTCGCCCGGAACCGCGAGATCATGGGCGCCACCGACCCGAAGAAGGCCGACGCGGGCACGATCCGCAAGGACTTCGCGACCGACATCGAGAAGAACACCGTCCACGGCTCGGACAGCGTGGAGAACGCGAAGATCGAGGTCTCGTACTTCTTCCCCGAGGTGCAGGTCCACGCCTACGAGTGGAAGAAGCTCGCTTAACCGACCGATCTCCTTGCACTCCTGGGGGCGTTCCCCCGCTCGGCCGGGCGCGCCGCGCCCGGTTCGGGCTACAATGCACGAACCCGTCCCGCCCCAGGGACGGGTTTCGTCGTTTCAGGGGAAGGCGAGGAGAGCCGCAGTTTGGACGCAGTACCGACATGGAAATGGTTGCTGGGGGTGGCGTTCCTCGCCGCCTCCGCCTTCTGCTCGGGGACCGAGACCGCGCTGACCGCGCTGGGCGAGCCCCGCGCCCGGCAGCTCCGCGAGACGGGCGGCCGGCGGGCCCGCCTGCTGGGCCTGTGGATCGATCACCCGGAGCGCGTCCTCTCGACGCTGCTCATCGGCAACACGCTCGTGAACGTGGGCGCGGGCGCGCTGGCCGGCTCGGTGGGCGCGGACCTCGCCGGCGGGGGCGGCTGGGCCCCCGGGACGCTGGTCGCCATCGCCACCGGCGTCACCACCGTGGTGATCCTGTTCGCGGGCGAGATCGTCCCGAAGACCATCGGCAAGCGGCACCCGGCGCCGGTCGCGCTCTGGGCCATGCCCATGGTCCAGGCCCTCTGCCTGGCGATGTGGCCGCTCTCCGCGGCGGTGACCCGGCTCACCGGGTGGGTGGTGGGGCGGCTCGGCGGCGGCAGGGCGCCCACGCCCGCGGTGACGAGCGAGGAGATCGAGTACCTCATCGAGATGGGCACGCGCGAGGGCGTGCTCGACGAGGTGAAGGAGGAGCTGCTCAACAGCGTGCTCGAGTTCGCCGACCGCGTGGCGAAGGAGGTCATGATCCCGCGCACGCGCATGGTCGCCGTGGACCGCGCGGTGGAGCCGGACGAGCTGGTGCGGATCGTCACCGAGAACCCGTACAGCCGCATGCCGGTGTACGAGGGCTCGATCGACAACGTGGTGGGCATCCTGCTGGTCCGCGACATCATCCAGGAGCTCCGGCACGGGCCGCTGCGGCGCATCGCGCTGGACCGGTACCTGAAGCCGGCCTTCTTCGTCCCCGAGCAGATGAAGATCTCGCGGCTGCTGAAGGAGATGCAGCGGCGACGGACGCACCTCGCGGTGGTGGTGGACGAGTTCGGCGGCACGAGCGGCCTCGTCACCATGGAGGACGTCATCGAGGAGATCGTCGGCGAGATCCAGGACGAGGCCGACGTGGAGTCCGCGCCGGTGAAGGCGGTCGCGCCGGGCGTGTGGCTGGCCGACGCTGCCATCCCGCTCCACGACCTGCAGTCCTTCCTGAACGAGCAGCGCGAGGAGCCCGCGCCGCGTCCCGCCGGCGACGACGCGCCCGAGCCCGAGGACGGCGAGCCGCCGCCCGAGATCCGCTTCCCCGAGCAGGGGGACTACGAGACGCTGGGCGGCTTCGTGACCGCGACCGCAGGCCGGGTCCCGCCGGTGGGCGCCACGCTGGCGTGGGACGGCCTCACGTTCACCGTGCGCGCCGGCGACGAGCGGCGCGTCACCCGGGTCGAGATCGCGCGGCGGGGCGAGGTGGCCGCACCCGAGGTCGCGCCGGCCGCGGCCCGGTCTTAGGAACAGGCGCGCATGGACGTCCTGCACGACGACACGCCCGACCTCCGGTCGCTCCCGCAGGAGCGGCTCGCCGCCCTGATCGCCGGCCTGGGCGAGAAGCCGTTCCGCGCCCGCCAGGTCTACCGCTGGCTGCACCTGCGCGGCGCCGCCTCGCTCGAGGAGCTGACCGACGTACCGCGCGCGCTGCGCGAGCGGCTGGCGGAGGGCACCCGCCTCACCACGCTCGAGCGCGCCACCGAGCAGCGCTCGGCCGACGGCACCATCAAGTGGACCTGGCGCACGGGCGACGGGAAGCTGATCGAGTCCGTCTACATGCCCGAGACCGATCGCAAGACGCTGTGCGTCTCGACGCAGGTGGGCTGCGCGGTGGGCTGCACCTTCTGCATGACCGGCACCATGGGCCTCGCGCGCAACCTCACGCCGGGCGAGATCGTGGATCAGGTCCACCGCGCCAACCGCCGGCTGATCGAGCTGGGGGAGGGGGAGGGGCCCCGGCCGCTCACCAACCTCGTGTTCATGGGCATGGGCGAGCCGCTCGCGAACTACCGCAGCCTGAAGGTCGCGCTCGACCTGCTCCTGTCCGAGGACGGTCCCAACTTCTCGCACCGCCACGTGACGGTCTCGACGTCCGGGCTGGTGCCGGTGATGCGCCGGCTGGGCGAGGAGACGCAGGTGAAGCTGGCCGTGTCGCTGAACGCCACCACCGACGCGCAGCGCGACGCGATCATGCCCATCAACCGGCGCTACCCGCTCGCCGAGCTGCTCCGCGCCTGCCGCGAGTTCCCGATGAAGCAGGGGCGGCGGATCACGTTCGAGTACGTGATGCTGGGCGGCGTGAACGACGCGCCGGAGGACGCCGAGCGCCTGGCGCGGCTGCTGCGCGGCATCCCGGCCAAGGTGAACCTCATCCCGTACAACGAGAACCCGGGCCTCGGGTTCGCCGCCCCCGCGCCGTCCGCGGTGGAGCGGTTCCGCGACCTGCTCGTCGCCCGGAACGTGACCGCGGTGGTCCGCAAGAACCGCGGCACCGACATCGCCGCCGCCTGCGGCCAGCTCGCCGCGGAGGGTGGACCGGGCGATCCGCGCCGGCGGGCCGCTGCGCCGTTGACCGGGACGCCCGCGGCGGGCTAGGTACGGGTCGCCCGCCGCTCCCGGCGGGCGGAAAGGCTCGATCCCGGATGGCCCTGCTCGTCGTCGGCTCCGTCGCGCTCGACTCGCTCGAGACCCCCTTCGGCCGGCGCGAGGACGTGCTGGGCGGCTCCGCGTCCTACTTCTCGGCCTGCTCGAGCTTCTTCGGCCCGACGCGGCTGGTGGCCGTGGTCGGGGAGGACTTCCCCGAGGAGCACGTGCGCTTCCTGGCCGGGCGCGGCGTGGACCTGGCCGGCCTCTCGCGCGAGCCGGGCAAGACGTTCCGCTGGAAGGGGCGCTACGAGTTCGACCTCAACACGGCCCACACGCTCGACACGCAGCTCAACGTGTTCGCCGGGTTCCGGCCGGTGCTCCCGGCCAGCTTCCGGGGCTCGGAGTTCGTGTTCCTCGGCAACATCGACCCGGACCTGCAGCGCGCGGTCCTCGACCAGGTGGAGCGGCCCCGCTTCGTGGGCTGCGACACCATGAACTACTGGATCACGTCCAAGCGCCAGAGCCTGCTCGAGACGCTGAAGCGCGTGGACATGCTGTTCGTCAACGACGCGGAGGCGCGCCAGCTCGCCGGCGAGCACAACGTGGTGAAGGCGGCGCGCGCCATCCTCTCGATGGGGCCGCGCTCGCTGGTGGTGAAGCGCGGCGAGTACGGGGCGCTGTTCTTCTCGGGCGACGAGGTGTTCGCCGCCTCGGCGTTCCCGCTGCCGGAGGTGTTCGATCCGACCGGCGCGGGCGACAGCTTCGCCGGCGGGTTCATGGGCTACCTCGCGCACCGCGGCCGCGCGGACGCCCCCACCATGCGGCGGGCCATCGTGCTCGGGAGCGTGCTGGCGAGCTTCGCCGTGGAGCAGTTCTCGCTCGACCGGCTCCGCACGCTCCGCCCGGAGGAGATCCGGGCGCGCTACGCCGAGGCGCGCGGCCTGGCCCACTTCGACGACCTCGAGAGCGATCTCTTCAACGGCGCGGCCACCCCGGGTTGACCTCCGATCCGCGTGGCGGCTACCATGCGCCGCCCGGCACGGGTCGA
Source organism: Anaeromyxobacter dehalogenans 2CP-1 (assembly GCF_000022145.1). Taxonomy (NCBI): domain Bacteria; kingdom Pseudomonadati; phylum Myxococcota; class Myxococcia; order Myxococcales; family Anaeromyxobacteraceae; genus Anaeromyxobacter; species Anaeromyxobacter dehalogenans. The sequence continues at coordinate 2,567,030 of NC_011891.1, read as the reverse complement.
GCATGCGCATCGGGATCATCTCCGACATCCACTCGAACCTCGAGGCCTTGACCGAGTCGCTGGCCGCGCTGGAGCGCCTGCGCCCGGATCGCATCTACTGCCTGGGCGACGTGGTCGGCTACGGCGCGAGCGTGAACGAGTGCTGCGCGCTGGTGCGCAAGGTGGCCGAGGTGACGCTGCTCGGCAACCACGACGCCGCGGTGGCCGGGCGGATGGACTACAGCTTCTACTACGACGCCGCCCGCCACGCGCTGGACTGGACCGCGGCGCGCATCGACCCGGACCACCTCGAGTGGCTGCGCGCGCTGCCGTACACGCACCGGCTCCCGGGCGTCGGGCTGAGCCACGGCAACCCGGCCGCGCCGCAGGCCTACGAGTACGTGTTCGCGAAGGAGCAGGCGAAGGACCTCGTCCCGCACCTCGACGCGCTCGAGGACGTGAACTTCGTGGGCCACTCCCACCTGTGCAAGTCGTTCGCGATCCACCCCTCCGGCGACGTCAACGAGGTGGTGGCGACGCGGTTCGGGCTTCGCCGCGGCTACAAGTACGTGATCTCGGTGGGCTCGGTGGGGCAGCCGCGCGACTGCGACAACCGCGCCTGCTTCGTCACCTACGACACCGAGGAGCGCGTGGTGGAGTTCCACCGCGTGCCCTACGACATCGAGACCTCGGCGCAGAAGGTCTTCGACGCCGACCTGGCGCTGAACTTCGGTAAGCGGCTGTTCCTGGGCGTCTGAACCGACCGCGGCTCACACCACGCTGAGGTGGGTGGCGAGCCGGAACCCGGTGGTCAGGCCGTCGAGGTCCATCGCGGCGACGCGAAGGGCGCCGTCCACCGTCAGCCGGGCGGGGGCCACCGCCGCGATCGCGCCCACCGGCTCCCCGCTGCGCAGCGACAGGCAGGCGATCCCCTCGCCCGGCACGAGCAGCGTCCCGCGCGCCACCGCCGGCGCGGCCGCCCCGGGCGGCAGGTGGCCGGGCGGCGCGGCCCGGCTCCAGCGCACCGCGCCGTCGCGCCCGAGCGCCACCAGCGCGCCGGCGGCGTCGCGGAGCGCGAGCAGCGGCCCGGCGGCGGCCGCCGCGGGCGCGCCGGCGAGCGGCGGGGCGTCGGTCCAGTCCGCGCTGCCGTCGCCGCGCAGCGCGGTGACGGCCGGATCGCCGCCCACGGTCCCGACCACCGCGAGGCGCGGGCCCCACGCGATGGGCGGGCCGGCGGGGACGAGGTCGAGCGGCGCCTCCCAGCGGCGCGCGCCGGTGGACGGGTCGAGCGCGAGGAGCGCCGTCCCGGCGCCGGCCTCGGCCAGCACCAGGCAGGCGCCGGCGCCGGAGGAGGGCGCGCAGCAGGGCGCGCCGGGCGCGCGCACGCGCCAGGCCAGCCGTCCGGCCGCGTCCACCGCGTAGACGAAGCCGGCGTCCGAGGCGGCCACGGCGACGCCGCCGAACGCAGCCGCCCGCAGGCGCGGACGCCCGGGGAGCTCCAGGCGCCACAGCGTGCGCCCGGTGGCGGCCTCGAGCCCGGTGAGCGCCCCCGGCTCCACCAGCACCACCGGCCCGCCGGCGAGCGCGACCGCGCCGTCCGGATCCGCCCCCGGCGGCGTCCGGCCCCAGCGCAGCCGCCCGGTGCGGAGCGCGAGCGCCTCCAGCCTCCCGGGCCGGAACACCAGCGCCGCGCCGGGCAGCGGCGCCACCCGGAGGCCGCCGGCGGCGCGCCACGCCACCTCGCCGCGGGCGCGGTCCACCGCGACCACCGCCTCGGCACCGGCGGCGACCGTGAGCGCCCCGGCGTTCCACAGACCGGGGCCGGCCGGCGCGCCCACGTCCACCGACCAGGCGCGGCGGAAGGAGAGCCGCCGCAGGCGCCCGGGGCCGAGCGGTGCGCCGGCGGCGCCGGCGGGGCCGCGCGCTCGGGCCTCGCCGGCGGAGGCGCCGGCGGAGAGATCGCCGCCGGCCAGCTCCTCCACCTGCGCCAGCCGCTCCGCCGCGGCCGCCTCCAGCTCGGCCAGGTACGCGTTCTCCGACTGGCGCGGGTTGCGCGCGCGCGCCAGGCGGCAGAGGTCGAGCGCGGCCTCGGCCACCGCCCTCGCCAGCGCCAGCGGCGGCGCCGGCCGCGCCACGCCGCCGGCGCGCACCCGCCCGCCGGCGAGGTCCAGCTCCAGGGTGCGCGCCGGCGCGCGGCCGGCCCGGGAGAGCGGGACCTCGAGCGCGGCCTCGCGGCGCCGGACCGCCCCCACGATCGCGCCCGCGGCCGCGACCAGGTCGCGCAGCGCGAGGAACGGGAATCCGTGCAGCGCGAGCAGCTCGGCGCCGTCCTCGGCCAGCACCCGCACCGTCCCCGGCGCGAGCAGCGAGCCGAGGTCGGGCCGGCCACCGGGGTAGGCGAGGAGGACGCCCTCGTCGTCGGCGAGCTCCACCGTGCAGGCGACGCGCCCCGGGCGCGGGGTGGGACCCGGCCGGCGGGCACGCACCGGCGGCCGCGGCCCGGGGGCCGGCGCCGCCTCGGTCCGGCGCAGGTCCCGCGCGGCGGCGCGCAGGCGGCTCGCGTCCCGGGCAGCCGAGGGGGCGGCCTCGGCCAGCTCCCGGCACAGCTCGGCGGCGGCCTCGAGGGCCGCGGCGGCGAGCGCATCGAGGTCGACCTCGACGTCCCGCGCGAGGACACCGGACGGCCGGGCCAGCGAGACGAGCGTGAGGAGCGCGCTCGCGCCACGCCGCCGCAGCACCAGCTCCAGGGCGCCCTCGTGGAAGGCCACCGCGGCGTGCGGGGCGCCCCCGACCACCCGCGCCACCGCGCGCAGCAGCGCCTCCAGGGAGGGGAGGAGCGGGCCCTCGGCCCGGCCCCCGGCGATGTCGATGCCGTCCACCTCGATGGCCAGGGCGTCCACGATGGCGCGGGTGGCGGCGGTCCGCGCCGGCCCGGCGGCGCGGCGAAGCGCGGCGCTCAGGTCGGGGTCGAGGCGCCAGCTGGTACCCGTGCGGATCCGGATCATCGAACCGGAAGAATCATCGCGGAATCAGGCACTTTCAACGTTGACAGGCCCGGTCCACGGCACGAAGATGAGGGTACCGATGCGGCCGCCCGCCTGCTGGCGGCCCCGACAGCTCGTGACCTCCGTCCAAGGACGTACATGACCTTCACCGAAGCCGCCATCGAGGTGCTGCGGCGCGAGGGGAAGCCTCTCCACTTCAGGAAGATCGCCGAGATCGCCATCCGGGAGAACCTGCTCGACCATGTCGGCAAGATCCCGGAGGAAACCCTGGCGGATCAGCTCGCCGCGCACTGCCGGCTCCCCCACGCCGATCGCCGCATGCTGCCGGTGCAACCCGGCACGTTCGCCCTGTCGGAGTGGGCCCTGGACGAGGATCCCCACGGCCTCGACAACCTGATCGAGCCGCCGCCCGAGAACGAGCTGCCCTACCGCGGGCGGGAGCGACACCCGGCGCCCTCGCGCGAGATGGCGCGGGCGACCGGACGCGGCGAGGCCGGCCGCGGCCGACGCCGCGAGGAGGAGGATCGCCGCGCGCGGCGCTTCCCGCCGCCCGCCGAGGTCGCCTACGAGATCCTGGCCGGCGCCGGCCGCGCGCTCACGCTGGCGGAGATCGCGCTGCAGGGCGCCGAGCGGATGCTCATGCCGGACGCGTTCGTCCGCGACACGGCGTCGCTGTCCGCCGCGCTCGCCGAGGACAACCGCCGGCGCGAGGCGGCCGGCCGCCACCCGCTCTTCCAGGTCGAGGGCGAGGCCGTCACGCTCATCGCCCAGCCCGAGCCCGGCGAGCGTCCCGCCGCGCCGGCCCCGCGCCCCGCGGCCGCCGCCCCCGGCGACCTGCGCCGCGCCGCGCTGGCCGCCCTGCGGCGCCGCCTGCGCGAGTGCGAGCCGCCCACGGTCGAGCACGTCGCCATCCGGATGCTCGAGAAGCTCGGCTACCGCGAGGTGAAGGTCGCCAAGCGCGGCCGCGAGCACGTGGTCTGCACGGCGCGGAAGCGCATGGGGCTCGCGGACCTGCGCCACGCGGTCCGGATCGTTCGCACCGGCACCGAGGCGTCCCGCCGCGACGTGACGGACCTGCGCCGCGACCTCGTCCACTACGGCGCGCAGATCGGCGTCGTGGTCACCGCGGGCGACGCGGCGCGCGACGCGCGCGGCGAGGCGTCCGCCGCCGGCCAGCTCCCGGTCATCCTGCTCTGCGGCGAGGGCTTCGCCGAGGCCCTGGTCGAGGCCGGCGTCGGCTGCGTGCCGGTGGTGGTGCCGGAGGTGGACGACGCGTTCTTCCAGGCCGCCGCCGCGGCCGCCGCGGCGGAGGAGTCCGCCCGCCTGGCGCGGCGCGAGGAGCGCGACCGGCGCGAGGATCGCGGCGATCGCGACCGCCGGCGGGAGGAGCGGCGCGAGCCGCGGCGCGACGAGCGTCCGCGCCCCGCGGCGGGGGGCATCGCCGTCGAGGCGTCGTCGCCCGAGGCGCCCGAGGTGGCCGAGCTCGCGGGCGCCGCCGCCGCGCGCGTGGTCGAGGTCCCGGCGGAGCTGGCGGTGGAGGAGCTCCCCGCCGCGCTCCCGCCCGGCGCCGGACCGCTCGAGGACGACGAGGAGGGCGGCGAGGACGAGGGGCCGGAGGGTGCCGAGGGCCCCGAGGGCGAGGACGAGCCGGCGGAGGTCGCCGCGAACGGCGCCGCGGGCGAGCCCGGCACCGGCGAGCGCCGCCGCCGTCGTCGCCGCCGCCGCCGCCGCGGCGGCCGCGGGCGCAACCGCGAGGGCGCCGGCCCGCAGCCCGCGGGCGCACCGGTCGAGGGCGCTGCGCCCGCCGCCGGGGCCGCCGCCTCCGGCGAGCCGGCCTGGCCGGTCGCGGTGCCGGAGTCCGCGCCGCAGGCGTCGCCTCCGCCTCTGCCTTCCGAGCCGCGGGAGCGCGCTGAGCCGCCGCCTCCGGCCGCGGCCCCGGTGGCCGAGCCCGAGCGCGAGCGCGCTCCCGAGCCGCCGCCGCCGGAGCCCGGGCGCGGCGATCCCGAGGCCTGACGCACGGCCGAACGCGATGCCCGGACCGGCGCGATGGCGGAGGGGGGTGGGGATCGCGGCGGGCGCGCTCCTCCTCGCCTCGGCCTGCCGGCCGGGGACACCGCCGGTGCACGTGGTGTCGATCCGCGCCGAGCCCGGGGCGCTGGCCGGACCGCTCGTGGAGGCCGGCCTGGACGCCGCCGCCCTCGAGTCCGCCGCGCGCGACGCGCTCGCCGGCGCCGGGTTTCGCCTCGGCGAGGGGAAGCGCCCGCACCAGGCGCGCGTGGACGTGGTGGGCATCCGGTTCGTGCCCGGCCCGCCCGGCGGCGTGGCGCGGGTGGAGACCGCGGTGCTGCTGGAGCTCGTCCCGGCCGACGGGGTCGACGGCACCGCCGTGCGCGAGACCGCCGCCGGCGCCGCCACGCTCGCGGCCGGTCCCGCCGAGGCGTGGCGGTCCGCGCTGGCCCTCGGGGCGCGCGGCGCGGCCGAGGCGCTCGCGCTGGCGACGGCGGAGGACGCGAAGCCCACCGGCGCCGTGGTGCGCGATCTCGGCGCCGACGACGCGCGGGTGCGGCGGCACGCCGTGCGGGTGGCCGGCGAGCGGCGCGCCCGCGAGGCGGTGCCGGCGCTCGTGGAGCGGCTGCGCGATCCGGAGCCGGAGGTGGCGCACCTCGCGGTGGGCGCGCTCGGCCAGATCCGCGACCCGCGGGCGGTGGGACCGCTCATCGACCTCTCGCAGCGCGGCGACGGCGGCATGGCGCTGGCGCTGGTGCGCATCATCGGCGACATCGGCGGGCCCGAGGCGAAGGGGTACCTGCTCACGCTCGAGGCCGGCCACCCCGAGCCGCGGGTCCGCGCCGCGGCGCGCGACGCGCTCGCCGAGCTGCGCGCCCGCGACGCCGAGGCCGGCCGCGTGGCCGGCAAGTAGGCGCGGCCGCGGGGGCCACCTCGCGCCGGCTTTCCGCTAAGATGCGACCCTCATGACGCTCCGCACCCTGGTCCCGATCCTCGCGCTCGCGCTCGCCTGCGCGCGCGCCCCGGCGCCGGCCGCGCCCCGCGCCGCCGCGCCGGCCGAGTACTTCCCGCTCGCGGTCGGGAACAGCTGGACGTACGTGGACGAGTCGCCGGCGCTGCCGCCCGAGCGCCGCGGCGCCCTCCGCACCGTGCGGATCCTGGAGCGGACCGCCGACGGCTACTTCCGCGACAGCGATCGCGGCGAGCTGCGCGCGGACGGCGCCTGCGTGCACGACCGGCTGCGCCGGCTGCTCTGCGCGCCGCTGGCGCAGGGCCAGCAGTGGACCTCGGTCGTCTCGGCCAGCTCCACCGAGCGCTACGAGATCGCCGCCGTGGGCGAGACGGCGGAGACGCCGGCGGGCCGCTTCGAGGGCTGCGTGCGCGTGCGGGCGCACAACCGGGCCGGGCCGACCACCGACAACGTCCTCGAGATCACCTACGCGCCGGGCGTCGGGCCGGTGCGGATCGAGACGTGGGCGGTGGTGGAGGGGAACGTGGCGCCGCAGGTGCGGGCGGTGCTCGGCTCGTACCGGGTCGGAGGCAAGTGATGCGCGAGGTCGGGATCGGGATCGCCGGGTTCGGCGTGGTCGGCGGCGGGGTGCTGTCCATCCTGCGGCAGCACGCTGGGGACATCGAGGCGCGGCTGGGCGGGCGGATCGTGGTCCGGCGCGTGGCGCTGCGCGACCTGGAGAAGGAGCGCTCGATCGACGTCGATCCGGCGCTGCTCACCACGCGGCTCGAGGACCTGCTCGAGGACCCCGGCATCCAGGTGGTGGTCGAGCTCATCGGCGGCGTGGACCAGGCGTTCGAGCTGGTGTGCGGGGCGCTGCAGCGCGGCAAGCACGTGGTCACCGCCAACAAGGCGCTGCTGGCCGCGCGCGGCGACGAGATCTTCCGGCTCGCCCGCGCCCGCGGCGTGGACGTCTACTACGAGGCCGCGGTCTGCGGCGGCGTGCCCATCATCCGCACGCTCCGCGAGGCGCTCGCCTCCGACCGGATCACCGCGCTGCACGGCATCGTCAACGGCACCACCAACTTCATCCTCACCGCCATGGCCGAGAAGGGCGAGCCCATCGAGCGGGCGCTGGCCGAGGCGCAGCGGCTCGGGTACGCCGAGGCGGACCCCACGCTCGACGTGTCGGGCGGCGACGCGGCGCAGAAGCTCTGCGTCCTCGCGCAGCTCGCGTTCGGGGCGGCGCTCCTGCCCGCGGACGTGCTCACCGAGGGCATCATGGCGCTGAAGCCGGAGGACTTCCGGTGGGCGCGCGAGTTCGGCTACGCGCTGAAGCTGCTGGCGGTGGCCCGGCGCTGCGGCCCGGCCGAGGGCGCCGCGCCCGGCGCGCAGGACCAGCTCGAGGCCCGCGTGCACCCCGCCTTCATCCCGGCAGGCTCGCTGCTCGCCGGCGTGCGCGGGGCCATGAACGCGGTGGTGCTGCACTCGGAGGCGCTGGGCGCGTCCATGCTGTACGGGCAGGGCGCCGGCGCGATGCCCACCGGGAGCGCGGTGGTGTCGGACATCATCGATCTCACCCGCAACATCCTGGCCGGGAGCCCCGGGCGCGTGCCGCTGCCGCCGGCCGAGCCGCTCGTCTCGGTGCGGCCGCACGCCGAGGTGCGCTGCGCGTACTACCTGAACTTCTCGGTGCAGGACGCGCCCGGCGTGCTCGCCCGCATCGCCTCGCAGCTCGCCGCCCGCCACATCTCCATCGCGGCGGTGCAGCAGCGGGAGCAGAACGACCAGGGCCAGCCGGTGCCGCTCGTGATCGTGACGCACGTGGCCCGCGAGGCGGACCTGCGCGCCGCCATCGCCGACATCGACCGCGACCCGACCACGCTCGCGCCGACGCGCCTCATCCGCATCGAGAGCGTCTGACCGCGCCGCGCGCCCGCCGCGACCGGCCCCGCGCCGGCCGCCGCGCCGCGCCGCGCCCAGGGTGAACGCATGGTGAAGACGGAGCTCCGAGTCATCTACGGCGACACCGACCAGATGGGCGTCGTCTATTACGGCAACTACCTGCGCTTCTTCGAGGCGGGGCGGAACGAGTTCATCCGCGCCAAGGGGCTGCGCTACCGGGACTTCGAGGAGGCGTACGCGCTGCGGCTGCCGGTGGTGGACGCGCAGGTGAGCTACCGCAGTCCGGCCCGCTACGACGACCTCGTCGCGGTGGAGACCTCGCTCGCCGAGGTGCGCCGCGCCTCGGCCCGCTTCGAGTACCGCATCGTCCGGGGCGGCGAGCTGCTCGCCACCGGCTCCACCGTCCACGCCTGCGTGGACCTGGAGGGGCGCGTGCGCCGCATGCCGCCGGAGCTGCTGTCGCGGCTCTCGGTCGGCGAGGCGCCCGCCGGCCCGGGGAAGGGAGCCTGACCATGGATCGGAACCTCGCGCTCGAGGTGGTCCGCGTCACCGAGGCCGCCGCGCTGGCCTCCGCCCGGCTGATGGGGCGCGGCGACCGCAACGGCGCCGACCAGGCCGCGGTCGAGGCCATGCGCAAGGCCTTCAACGACATCGCCATCCGCGGGGAGGTGGTGATCGGGGAGGGCGAGCGCGACGAGGCGCCGATGCTTTACATCGGCGAGAAGGTGGGCCGCTGCCGCGACGGCGACGCCGAGATGGAGATCGCGGTGGACCCGCTGGAGGGCACGAACCTGTGCGCCACCGGGGCCCCCAACGCGCTCAGCGTCATCGCCATGGGCGAGAAGGGGCGGCTGCTGCGCGCGCCCGACACGTACATGGAGAAGATCGCGGTCGGGCCGCGCGCCCGCGGGGCGGTGGATCTGCGGCGCACGCCCACCGAGAACCTGCGCCGGGTCGCGGACGCGCTGGGCAAGTACGTCGAGGACCTCACCGTCGTGATCCTCGACCGGCCCCGCCACGCGAAGCTGGTCCGCGAGGTCCGCGAGGCGGGCGCGCGCATCAAGCTCATCGGCGACGGCGACGTGGCCGGCGCGCTCAACACCTGCTTCCCGGACACCGGCGTGGACCTGCTGATGGGCGTCGGCGGCGCGCCCGAGGGCGTGATCGCCGCCGCGGCGCTCCGCTGCGTGGGCGGCGATCTGCAGGGCCGGCTCGTGTTCCGCAACGACGCCGAGCGCGAGCGGGCCCGCGGGTACGGCGTGAAGGACCTCGACCGGATCATGGGCGCGGAGGAGCTGGCCGGCGGCAACGTCATGTTCGCCGCGACCGGCGTCACCCACGGCGACTTCCTGAAGGGCGTGCGCTTCACCGGCGACGGCGCGCGGACGCACTCCGTCGTGATGCGGTCGCGGACCGGGACGCTCCGCTACATCGAGACCGAGCACCACTTCACCCGCAGCCCGGACTACGGCTGGTAGCCCTCAGGAGGCCCCGATGTCGGTCGTCACGCAGGAGGTCGTCATCGACGCGCCCATCGACCGCGTCTACGACGTGATCGTGGACTACGCGCGCTACCCCGAGTTCGTGCCCGGCATCAAGGGCTGCCGCGTGCTCGCCGGCGGGCCCGGCAAGCGGGTGGAGTACGAGCTCGATCTCGGCATCAAGCGCTTCAAGTACGTGCTCCGGCACGAGGAGGAGCGCCCGCGCAAGGTGACCTGGTCCCTCCAATCCGGCGAGCTCATGAAGGTCTCGAACGGCTCCTGGGAGCTCCACCCCGAGGGCGATCGCACCCGCGCGCACTACTCCGTCGAGATCCTCATCTCCAAGCCGCCCCTCGTCCCGCAGGCCGTGATCGACCGGATCAGCGACGAGCTCACCAAGGTGAACCTCCCCCGCAACCTGCACGCCTTCAAGGCACGGGCGGAGTCGCTGCGCTGAGATCCGGCAGGGTGGTGTCGCCGCGGCAACGTTTGCACCGGGAGGCGCAGCCTGCGCCGCCGCGCGCACATCCTGCCGCGCGCAGTTGACCCCCGGATGGGACGACGGATGCTTTACTGAACCGGGCCCTCCCGGGGCGAAGTGAATTGGCGCGAAGGGCCCATGCGTCATTAGAGATGTGCGAACCGCGCCGCGGAGGAGGGGAACGAGGTCGCGAGGAACGCGACTTGCAGCTGCAGCGAGGACGATGGCCCGGAGACCCGCCATGCTGGACGCCTACGTCATCGAGGAGATCAAGCGGCGTGAGCGCGAGCAGCGCCGCGAGGACCGCCCGTCGATCGAGCTCCCGGTGCCCTCCTATCCGGACGAGGGGCCGCGCGGTCACGACGACCGCGACCGTGACCCTGGCGACCGCGACCGCGGCGTGGTGATCATCGACTACTCCGGGTGAGATGATCCGGACGAGCCGGGCGTTCGCCAGGGGCGAAGCGCTCGACCGAGAGGGCGCGGACCGGCCGGTCTCGCGCCCGTCGTTTTCTCGGCCGCACGCGCGCCCGAGCGCCGGTAAAACCGATTGACCCTTCGACTGCGCGCGGGGCACATTCGCGGGCCTGCGAGCGGATCCCTTGGGCGCGGCGACCGCGCCGGGCGCTCGGGGAGACCAGCCGATGACCGAGATCATCAACGTGACCGCGCGGGAGATCCTGGATTCCCGCGGCAACCCCACCGTCGAGGTCGAGGTGGCGGTCGGGACCGGCGACGTGGGGCGCGCGGCGGTGCCCTCCGGCGCGTCCACCGGCGAGCACGAGGCGCTCGAGCTCCGCGACGGCGACAAGGGCCGGTACCTGGGCAAGGGCGTCCGGAAGGCCGTCGCGAACGTGATCGACGAGATCGCGCCCGCGGTGGTCGGCCTCGACGCCTCCGACCAGGCCTCGCTCGACGCGCGCATGATCGCGCTCGACGGCACCCCCACCAAGTCGAAGCTGGGCGCGAACGCCATCCTGGGCGTGTCGCTGGCCGCGGCCAAGGCCGCCGCCACGGCGCACGGCCTCCCGCTCTACCGCTACGTCGGCGGGGCCGGGGCGCGCACGCTCCCGGTGCCGCTCATGAACATCCTGAACGGCGGCGCGCACGCCGACTCCAACGTGGACATCCAGGAGTTCATGGTGGTGCCGCTCGGCCTGCCCACCTTCGCCGAGGCGCTCCGCTGCGGCGCCGAGATCTTCCACGCGCTGAAGAAGGTGCTGAAGGGGAAGGGCGCGGCGACGGGCGTGGGCGACGAGGGCGGCTACGCGCCGAGCCTCGCCTCGAACGAGGAGGCGCTCGCGGTGATCATGGAGGCCATCGGCCAGGCCGGCTACGAGCCGGGCAAGCAGGTGGCGCTCGCGCTCGACTGCGCGGCCAGCGAGTTCTACGACAAGAAGGCCGGCAAGTACGAGCTGGAGGGCGAGGGCAAGCGCTTCGACGGCAAGGGGCTGGTGGAGTACTACGCCCAGCTCGCCGCCAAGTACCCCATCGTCTCGATCGAGGACGGCTGCGACGAGGACGACTGGGCGACCTGGAAGCTCCTGACCGAGCGCCTGGGCGGGAAGCTGCAGCTCGTCGGCGACGATCTGTTCGTCACCAACGTGACCCGCCTCGCGCGCGGCATCGAGCAGGGCGTGACGAACTCGATCCTCGTGAAGGTGAACCAGATCGGCTCGCTCACCGAGACGCTGGAGGCGGTCCGCATGGCGCACCGCGCCGGCTACACCACCGTGATGAGCCACCGCTCCGGCGAGACCGAGGACACCACCATCGCCGACCTGGCGGTCGCCTGCGACTGCGGGCAGATCAAGACCGGCTCGGCGTCGCGCACCGACCGCATCGCCAAGTACAACCAGCTGCTCCGCATCGAGGAGGAGCTGGGTGGATCCGGCCGGTACGCCGGCCGCAGCGCGTTCAAGGCGCTCCGCTGAGCCCCCCGGCGAGCGGGCCCCGGACCTCGCGCCGGGGCCCGCCGCGCCGACCCCGAGCAGCCCCGCCGCACGCGCCCCGGGTGCGGGCGCAACCCCGCGCCCGCCCACGCGGATTTCCGGGCGCGGCGCATTGACACGCCCGCGGCCCCTCGCTAGCTTCACGTCCCTTGCATCGACCCTCCCGTCACAGGTGAAGAGCATGCGCGCCGACTGGATCGCGAAGCGTCGTGGGCAGGCCAACGTCAGCCAGATGCACTACGCCCGCAGCGGCGTCGTCACCGAGGAGATGGCGTTCGTGGCGGCGCGGGAGCGCCTCGAGCCCGAGCTGGTCCGCGCCGAGGTGGCCCGGGGCCGGATGGTGATCCCGGCGAACGTCCGCCACCCCGAGCTCGAGCCGCTCGCCATCGGCATCACGGCCTGCTGCAAGATCAACGCGAACATCGGCAACAGCGCGGTCACCTCGAACATCGACGAGGAGCTGGCCAAGCTGCGGGTGTGCCTGAAGTACGGCGCCGACACGGTGATGGACCTCTCCACCGGCGGCGACATCCCGCAGATCCGCGAGGCGATCCTGCGCGCCAGCCCGATCCCGGTGGGCACGGTGCCGATCTACGAGTGCCTGGCGCACGTGAAGGACGTGGCCGACCTCACGCCCGAGCTGATGCTCGAGATCATCGAGGCGCAGGCGGCGCAGGGCGTGGACTACATGACCATCCACGCCGGCGTGCTGCGGGACTTCATCCCGCTCGCGGCGCACCGGATCACCGGCATCGTCTCGCGCGGCGGCGCCCTGATGGCGCAGTGGATGCTCGCGAACAAGGCCGAGAACCCGTTCTTCACGCACTTCGAGCAGATCTGCGAGATCTTCAAGCGCTACGACGTCACCTTCTCGCTCGGCGACGGCCTGCGCCCCGGGTGCCTCGCCGACGCGTCCGATGCGGCGCAGTTCGCGGAGCTGAAGGCGCTCGGCGACCTGACGCGCAAGGCGTGGGAGCACGGCGTGCAGGTGATGGTCGAGGGCCCGGGCCACGTCCCGCTCGACCAGATCCCCATGAACATGGAGAAGGAGCGGGAGCTCTGCAGCGAGGCCCCGTTCTACGTGCTCGGGCCGCTCGTCACCGACATCGCCCCCGGCTACGACCACATCACGAGCGCCATCGGCGCGGCGGTGGCGGCGCAGCACGGCGCGGCCATGCTCTGCTACGTCACGCCCGCCGAGCACCTCGGGCTGCCGGACATCGACGACGTCCGCGAGGGCATCGTCGCCTACAAGATCGCGGCGCACGCGGCCGACGTGGCGCGCCACCGGCCGGGCGCCCGCGACCGCGACGACGCGCTCTCCCGCGCCCGCTACGCGTTCGACTGGAACAAGCAGTTCGAGCTGTCGCTCGACCCGGACACCGCGCGCGCGAAGCACGACGAGACGCTGCCGCACGAGGCGTTCAAGTCGGCGGAGTTCTGCTCGATGTGCGGGCCGAAGTTCTGCTCGATGAAGATCCACGGCCACCTCGCCGAGGCGGCCGCCGCGCAGGACGCGGCGGCGAACGGCGAGGCCGAGAAGCCGGCCGGCGGCCTCCAGGTCCTCCCGTAGGCGCACCCGGAGGCCTCGGCCTTCACCGCCCCGGCGGTCCCTCCTCCACCGGCCTGCCGGCGGCCACCCAGCCGTCGATGCCGGCCGGCATCACGTACACGTTGCGGTGCCCGAAGCTGGCCGCCCGCCGGGCGGCCTCGTGGCTCGCGCTTCAACGCGTGTTCTTGCAGTAGAAGACGAGCGGCGCGTCCTTGTCCGCCGGCAGCTCGCGGGCCTCGTACGTGCGGTACGCGACGAGCGTGGCCCCGGGCAGGTGGGCCTTCGCGTAGGTCTCCGGGCCGTTCGCGTCGAAGACGCGCGCGCCCGGCGTGCCGAGGAGCCTCGCCACCTCGTCCACCGAGGCCTCGCGGTACGGCGCGTCCTCGGCGCGGGCGCCGGCGCCGGCGGCGAGGGCCGCCGCGGCGAGCACGGTGAGACGCAGGAACCGGATCATGTTCACCTCTCGTGGGGTCGTTGGGTCCGGGGAGGGGAGTTAACCCGGGGCGCCGGCGCCGTCATCGCCCCGCGCGGACCCACGCGGGATCACCGGTCCGGCCCGGACCTGGGCCTTAATATCCGCCACATGGCCCACCGGGTGACGGTGTACGAGGTCGGCCCGCGGGACGGGCTCCAGAACGAGGCGCGCACCGTCCCGACCGCGGACAAGCTGGCGCTCATCGGGGCGCTCGCGGCCGCGGGCCTGCGGCGCATCGAGGCCTCGAGCTTCGTGTCGCCGCGCTGGATCCCGCAGCTCGCCGACGCCGCCGAGGTGACCGCGGCGCTCCCGGCGGTGGACGGGACCTCGTACGTGGTGCTGGTGCCGAACGCGAAGGGGCTGGACCGGCTCGCCGTCGCGCTGGCGCGGGCGGGAGAGGGACATCCGCCGGTGGAGGCCGCGGTGTTCCTCTCGGCCTCCGAGACGCACAACCGCAAGAACCTGAACCGAACGGTGGCGGAGACGCTGGGCGAGCTGGAGGCGCTCGTGCCCGCGGCGCTCGCCCGCGGGCTCCGCGTGCGCGGGTACGTCTCCACGGTGTGGGGCTGTCCGTACGAGGGCCCGGTCGACCCGGGCCGCGCCGCCGAGATCGTCGAGCGGCTGCTCGCGCTCGGCTGCCACCAGGTGTCGCTCGGCGACACCATCGGCGTGGGGACGCCCAACCAGACCCGGCGCATCCTCGGGCTGCTGCGCGCGCGCGCCCGGCCGGAGCAGATCGCGCTGCACATGCACGACACCCGCGGCACCGCGCTCGCGAACGTGCTGGCCGGCCTGGAGGAGGGCGTCACGACGTTCGACGCGTCGATCGGCGGCCTGGGCGGCTGCCCGTACGCGCCGGGCGCCTCCGGGAACCTCGCCACCGAGGACCTCGTCTACATGCTCGACGGGATGGGGCTCGAGACCGGAGTGGACTTCCGGAAGCTGGTGGCCGCCGGCGCGCTGGCGCAGCGGCTGGTGGGGCGGACCTTGCCGGGCAAGGCGCTCCAGGCGGAGCTGGCGCGGGCGGCGCCGGCAGGAGGCTGACATGGATCTCCGGGTGGAGCGCAGAGACGCGGTCGAGGTCTGGACGATCGACGGCGCCTCGCGCCGGAACTCGATCACCGTGGGGCTGCTCGGCGCGCTGCGCGCGCAGCTGGCGCGCGCCGGGGGCGACCGGGCCCTGCGCTGCGTGGTGATCACCGGCGACGGCGACAAGGCGTTCTGCGCCGGCGCCGATCTGAAGGAGCGCGCCGGGATGTCCGCCGACGACGTGCACCGGTTCCACGAGGGCCTGCGCGACGCCCTCCGCGGCATCGAGCAGGCGCCGCAGCCGTTCGTGGCCGCGCTGAACGGCGCGGCGCTGGGCGGCGGCCTGGAGCTGGCGCTCGCCTGCGACCTGCGCGTCGCCGCCGACTCGGCGCAGCTCGGGCTGCCGGAGGTCGCGCTCGGCATCATCCCGGGCGGCGGCGGCACGCAGCGGCTGGCGCGGCTGGTGGGCGTGGCGCGCGCGAAGGACCTCGTCCTCACCGCGCGCCGGATCGGCGCCGCCGAGGCGCTCGCCATGGGGCTCGTCACGCAGATCGCGCCGCCGGGGCGGCTGCTCGACGACGCGCTCGCGCTGGCCGGGCGCATCGCCCGGAACGCGCCGGTGTCGCTGCGCCAGGCGAAGCGCGCCATCGACGGCGGGTTCCACCTGCCGCTCGAGGAGGCGCTCGCGCTGGAGCACCGGATGTACCAGGACTGCCTCGGCACCCGCGACCGGCGCGAGGCGCTGGCCGCGTTCGCCGAGAAGCGCCCGCCGGTGTTCACGGGCGAGTGAGCCGGGGCGCGCAGCGCGCCGCGAGGACACGACGGGGGAAGGCACCATGGACGCGGACGGAACGCCCGGAGGTGGCGCAGTGGCCCGAGACGAGTCGCCGGACGCGCGCATCGCGCGGGAGCTGCGGCGGGTGGAGCAGGGCGGCGCGGCGAAGTACCACGCCAAGAACGCCGAGCAGGGCAAGCGCTTCGCGCGGGAGCGGATCGCGCTCCTGCTCGACCCGGGGAGCTTCGTCGAGGACGGCGCGCTCGCGAACGCGCTCGACCCGGAGCTGCCCGCCGACGGCGTCGTCACCGGCATGGGCCGGATGGACGGCCGCCCGGTGTGCGTCATGGCGAACGACTCCACCGTGAAGGCGGGGAGCTGGGGCGCGCGCACGGTCGAGAAGATCCTGCGCATCCAGGAGGTCGCGGCGGCGCAGCGCCTGCCGCTGCTCTACCTGGTGGACTCGGCCGGCGCGCGCATCACCGACCAGGTGGAGATGTTCCCGGGGCGCCGCGGCGCCGGGCGCATCTTCCACAACGAGGTGCACCTCTCCGGCGTGGTCCCCCAGATCTGCCTGCTGTTCGGTCCGTCGGCGGCGGGCGGCGCGTACATCCCGGCGTTCTGCGACGTGGTCGTGATGGTGGAGGGGAACGCCTCCATGTACCTGGGCTCCCCGCGGATGGCCGAGATGGTCATCGGCGAGAAGGTGACGCTGGAGGAGCTGGGCGGCGCGCGCATGCACTGCTCGGTGTCCGGCTGCGGCGACTTCCTGGTGAAGACCGAGGAGGAGGCCATCGCGCTGGCGCGCCGCTGGCTCTCGTACCTGCCCTCCAGCCACCGTGGCCTGCCGCCCGAGGCGCCGGCCCGGCCGCCGCGCCCCGGCGCCCGCGCGCCCGCCGACGTGGTGCCGCGCGACCAGAACAAGCCGTTCGACATGCTCGAGCTCGTCGACGCGATCGTGGACGAGGGCTCGTTCCTGGAGGTGAAGCGCCTCTGGGCCGGCGAGCTCGTCACCGGGCTCGCCCGCATCGACGGCCAGGTGGTGGGGATCGTCGCGAACCAGCCCAAGGTGAAGGGCGGGGTGCTGTTCGTGGACTCCGCCGACAAGGCCACCCGCTTCATCTGGCTGTGCGACGCGTTCAACGTGCCGCTGCTCTACCTCGCCGACGTGCCCGGGTTCATGATCGGCACGAAGGTCGAGCGGGCCGGGATCATCCGGGCGGGGGCCAAGATGATCAGCGCGGTCTCGGAGGCCACCGTCCCGCGCATCTGCGTGGTGGTGCGCAAGGCGTACGGCGCCGGCCTCTACGCGATGGACGGCCCGGCGTTCGGCCCGTCCGCCACGCTGGCGCTGCCGGAGGCCATGATCGCGGTGATGGGGCCGGAGGCGGCGGTGAACGCGGTCTTCTTCAACAAGATCCAGGAGCGACCCGAGGCCGAGCGGGCCGCCTACGTACAGGCCCTGCGCGAGGAGTACCGGGCCGACATCGACCTGCTCAAGCTGGCGAGCGAGCTGGTGGTGGACGCGGTGGTGCCCGGCGAGCGGCTGCGCGAGGAGCTCTCCCGCCGGTTCCGGATCTACGCGGCCGGCCACGAGCCGACCCGCGAGCGCAAGCGCGGCGTCCTCCCGGTCTAGGAGCCCACATGGACTTCGAACTCCCCGCGGAGCTGGTCGAGATCCAGCGGACCGTGCGCGCGTTCTGCGAGGCGGAGGTGCGGCCGCACGCCGCCGCGTGGGACGCGAGCGAGACGTTCCCGCGCGAGGTGGTGGCGAAGCTCGGCGCCATGGGCCTGCTCGGCATCACCGTGCCGGAGCGCTACGGCGGCGCCGGCATGGGCGCGCTGGCGGTGGCGGTGGTGGTGGAGGAGGTCGCGCGCTTCGACGGCTCGCTCGCCCTCACCGTGGCGAGCCACAACGGGCTCGGCACCGGCCACATCGCGCGGTTCGGCACCGACGCGCAGAAGGAGCGGTACCTGCCGTCGCTGGCGACGGGCGAGCGCCTGGCCGCCTGGGCGCTCACCGAGCCGGGGAGCGGCTCGGACGCCTCGGCCATGCGCACCACCGCGGTGCGACGCGGCGACGCCTGGGCGCTCTCCGGCTCGAAGACGTTCATCACGCAGGGGACGGTGGGCGGCAGCTTCGTGGTGCTGGCCCGCACCGACCCGGGGCGACGCCACCACGGGATCACCGCGTTCATCCTCGAGCCGGGGATGAGCGGGTTCACGCAGCGCCCCATCCACGGCAAGCTCGGCATGCGCAGCTCCGACACCGCGCAGCTGTTCCTGGACGAGGTCGAGGTCCCGGACGCGCAGCGGCTCGGCGAGGTCGACCACGGCTTCATCGACACGCTGCAGATCCTCGACCGCGGCCGGATCACCATCGGCGCGCTCGCGGTGGGCCTGGGCCGGGGCGCGCTGGAGGAGGCCCGGGCGTACGCGAAGGAGCGCCAGGCGTTCGGCAAGCCCATCGCCGAGTTCCAGGCGATCGGCTTCATGCTCGCCGACATGGCCACCGAGCTCGACGCGGCGCGGCTGCTGGTCCGGCGGGCGGCCGCCCTGTGCGACGCGGGCGAGCCGTTCGGCACGGCGGCCTCGATGGCGAAGCTCTACGCGAGCGAGGCCGCCATGCGCGCCACCTCCCGCGCGATCCAGATCCACGGCGGCTACGGCTACACCCGCGACTTCCCGGTGGAGCGCCATTTTCGCGACGCCAAGCTGACCGAGATCGGCGAGGGGACGAGCGAGGTGCAGCGGATGGTCATCTCGCGGGAGATTCTGAGGTAGTCTCTCGCGCGGAAGGGGAGCGCGCCGGACGGGCGGGACGCCCGTGGCGCGCGCGCGTGGGAGACCATGGGCGAAGGCGAACACACCATCATCGGAAAGATCCCGCGCGAGCGCCTGAACCAGATCGCCTCGCGCAAGCTGTCCGCGCTCGGGATCCCCGTCCGCCTCGGCGCCGACCGCGAGACGCTCGAGGGCGAGCTCGCGTTCGCCGGCCGGGTCCAGCACCCCGTCACCGGCCAGACCATCGCCCGCGGCCGCTTCGTGGTCACCGGCCACGACCACCTCCGCTTCCTCGACGCGCCGCTCTCCGCCCTGGGCGAGGTCAACTTCTACGAGCACGAGCGGGCCACCGGGCTCGAGGTCTCGGTGGCGCAGGCGCTCGGGCGGCACGCCGCGGCGCTCCAGGACCTGGCCGCGCGCATGCGATCGCTGCGGCTGGAGACCGCGCTCGATCCGGAGCGCCTGGCGGTCCGGGCCCTGGTGAAGACCGCCACCCACGCGTTCGAGGTGCTGGGCGGGCCCGAGTCGGTGCGGGTGTCGCGCGTCGCGCCGGTGGGCGGGCGGCCGTTCGAGGTCGCGCCGGACTTCCCCGCGCTCGACCTCTCCGACTTCGCCAGCCCCACCGACCTGGAGATCTACCTGGTCGGCTCGGTGGCGCGGATGCGGCCCGCCGCGCCGGCGCCGGCGCTCACGCCGCCGCCGACCTCCGCGCCGACGCTCGCGGCCACGCCGGCGCCGCGCAACGCGCTCACGCTCGCGGCGCTGGCGCAGGTGTTCGGCGACGACGCCATGCTCGCGCCGAACGCCATGGTCGAGCTGGTGAAGGAGTTCGCCTACGGCAACACCCGCTACCGGTTCGTGGCCAGCAGGGAGATGGGCACCCGGTTCAAGGGGCGGGTGATCGGCCCGAACGGCGACGTCTGGTCGGACCGCTTCGAGCTGGCGAGCTTCCCCGGCACGGCCAAGGTGGTGGCGCTCGCGCTGGGCGCGGCGGATCCGGGCGCGGCTCCGGCGCCACCGCCCGGGCCGGTCGCGGTGGCCTCCGAGGTCCCGAGCCACCTCATGCCGCACCCCGGCGAGATCTGGGTGATGAGCGTGGTGGTGGAGGAGGCGGGCCCGGACGAGGTCCGCTACGTCGGCACCGACATCGACGGCCGGCCCTACGGCGCCGCGCGCGTCCTGAAGCGCTCGGACTTCGAGGCGGTGTTCGCCCAGGAGCGCGGCGGATGGCGCCTGCTCATCCAGATCGACCAGGTGCAGGACGGCAGCGTGATCTACCGGCAGCTCGATCGCCAGCGGCAGCCCATGGGCGCGCCGCGCAAGATGTCCAGCGCGATCCTCGTCGCGAACTTCGTCCCCGAGGCGGCGGCCTACTGATGTCCTCCCCATCCATCGCGGAGCGCGTGCTCGCGGGCGAGATCCGCGCCGCCGCCCGCCTCATGCGCGACCTCGACGACCGGCTCCCCGAGGCCGAGGCCACGCTGCGGACCCTGTTCCCGCGGACCGGCCGGGCGTACGTGGTGGGGCTCACCGGCGCGCCCGGCGCCGGCAAGTCCTCGCTCACCGACCGGCTCATCGGCCACTACCGCCGGCTGGGCAAGACGGTCGGCGTGATCGCGGTCGATCCCACCAGCCCGTTCTCGGGCGGCGCCATCCTGGGCGACCGCATCCGGATGCAGGACCACGCGCTCGACGAGGGCGTCTTCATCCGCTCGCTCGGCACCCGCGGCCACCTGGGCGGCCTCTCGCGCTCCACCTCCGATCTGGTCCAGGTGATGGACGCCATGGGCAAGGACGTCATCCTGGTGGAGACGGTCGGGGTCGGGCAGGACGAGATCGAGGTCGCGACGCTGGCGCACACCGTGGTGGTGGTGGCGGTGCCGGGGCTGGGCGACGACGTCCAGGCCATCAAGGCGGGCGTGCTCGAGATCGCCGACGTGTTCGCGGTGAACAAGGCCGACCGGGAGGGCGCCGACCGGACCGTGCGCGACCTGCAGACCATGCTGGAGCTGCGCCGCACGGTCATGGGCCTGGGGCCTGTGCCGGCCGACCACGACGCGGCGCACCGCTTCACCGGCGGCCCGGTGCCGCCCCAGGGCCCGGCCCAGGCGCCCTGGGAGCCGCCCATCGTGCGCACCGTGGCGGTGCGCGACGAGGGCGTGGCGGAGCTGATCGCGGCGGTGGACGCGCACCGCGCGCACCTCGAGGCCACCGGCGGTCGCCGTGAGCGCGAGGTGGCCCGGGCCCGCGCCGCGTTCGTGGCGGTGCTGCGGGAGCGGCTGATGGCCGGGGCGCTGGCGCGCCTAGAGGCGGAGAAGGGGCGGCTGGACGCGGTGGCCGAGCGGATCGCGGCGCGGAGCGCCGACCCGTACCAGCTCGCGGAAGAGCTGGCTGCGCTGCTGCGGGCCTGAGCGGGAGAGCGGACGATGGGCGAGGATCGAGGACCAGCGCAGGAGCCCGCGGGCGCGCCGCCGGAGCCGGACCCGGCGCTCGACCCGGTGGGCGCGCTGGAGGCGCGGCTCGGCATCGCGGTCACCGACCGCCAGGCCGCCCTGGCCGCGCTCACGCACAAGTCCTACGTGAACGAGCACCGCGAGGACGGGCTGCAGGACAACGAGCGGCTCGAGTTCCTGGGGGACGCGGTCATCGACCTGGCCGTGTCGCACCGGCTCATGGAGCGCTTCCCCTCGGCGCGCGAGGGCGACCTCTCCAAGATGCGCGCCGCGGTGGTGGACGAGCAGGGGCTCGCCGGGATGGCCCGCGCGCTCGACCTCGGGACGCTGCTCCGCCTCGGGCGCGGCGAGGAGCTGACCGGCGGCCGGCAGAAGTCGTCGCTGCTCGCCGACGCGATGGAGGCGGTGATCGCCGCCGTGTACCAGGGGCAGGGGCTCCCGGCGGTGCTCTGCTTCGTGGACCGCTTCCTCGGCGAGGCGTTCGCGCGCGCGGCGGCCGGCACCCTGGACCGCGACTTCAAGACCCAGCTCCAGGAGCTCTCGCAGAGCCGGCTGCGCGCCACCCCGCGGTACCGCGTGGTCGCCGAGCACGGCCCGGACCACTCGAAGACGTTCGAGGTCGAGACCGACCTGCGCGGCGAGGTGCTGGGGCGCGGCGCCGGACGGTCGAAGAAGGACGCGGAGCAGGCGGCGGCGCGGCTCGCGCTGGATGCGCTCGGGCGACGCCTCGCGGTGGAGGCAGGACACGGCGGGGCGGAGCCCACGGCCACGGTCCCCGCGGCCGCACCGCGGGCCGAGGTCACCGAGGCGCCGGCCGCCGCACCGGCGCCGGACGAGGCGCTCACGGCAGCCCCGGCGCCGCTCGCGCCCCCGGAGGCGATCGCCGCCGAGCCGGGACCGGAGGACCGCCGCCCCGACCGCGCGCCGGCCGGGGTGGTCGAGGACCCGGCGGCGACCGCGCACCCGCCGCACGCCCCGGCGCCCCGGCGCCGCCGCGCGGCCCCGTCCGGCGGCCGGAAGGCCGCCGCCCCGGCGCGCACCCGCAAGGCTGCGCCGAAGCGGAAGACGGCGACCGGGAAGGGCGCCGCCAAGGGAGCCCGCAAGGGGACGCGCCCCCGGCGCTGAGGGGCGCCGTCTTTCCATTTGCCGGGGCTCCCACCCGCGACTAGCATCCCGCGGCATGACGCGCTCCTCCCTTCTGGTGATTTCACTGTTCGTGTCGCTGGCCGTCCCGCCCGCCGCCCGCGCGCAGGCGCCCGCGGCCGCCCCGGCCAAGGGCAAGGACCTGTACGCGGTGTTCGAGACCTCGCGCGGCAAGATCGGCGTGAAGCTGCTGCCGGCCGAGGCGCCGAAGACGGTCGAGAACTTCGTCCAGCTCGCCGAGGGCAAGAAGGCGTTCACCGACCCGCTCACCGGGCAGCAGCGCAAGGCGCCGTACTTCGACGGCCTGCTGTTCCACCGCGTGATCCCCGGCTTCATGATCCAGGGCGGCGATCCGGCCACGCGCGGCGCGCCGCTCGGCAGCTCGGCGCAGAAGAACCTCCCGTTCGGCGTCTCGGGGCCCGGCTACAAGTTCGAGGACGAGCTGCCGGCGCCCGGGACCCGCCTGTTCGAGAAGCCCTGCGTCCTCGCCATGGCGAACTCGGGCCCGAACACGAACGGCTCGCAGTTCTTCATCACCGAGGGCGCCGGCGACCGCGTGCCGCAGCTCGAGCCGCGGGCCTGCGACTCGAAGTCGGGCGTGTGCGGCTACACGCGCTTCGGGCAGGGCGTGTGCGGCTGCGACCTGGTCGGCGGCATCGCCCGCGCCGGGAACTCGCAGACGCGGCTGGTGAAGGTCACCATCACCGGCGAGCGCCCCACCTGCAAGTAGCGACAACCCGGGCCCGTGCGCGGGCCCGCCACCCGGCGGCGCGCCGGGAGAGGTGAACCATGGCCGAGGAGCTGTACGCGACGTTCAAGACGTCGATGGGCGACATCGTGGTGAAGCTGCTGCCGGAGAAGGCGCCCAAGACCGTGAAGAACTTCGTGGACCTGGCCGAGGGTGCGCGCGAGTGGACCGACCCGCGCACCGGTCAGAAGGTGACGAAGCCGCTCTACGACGGCACGGTGTTCCACCGCGTCATCCCGGACTTCATGATCCAGGGCGGTGATCCGCTCGGCACCGGCACCGGCGGCCCCGGGTACCGGTTCGAGGACGAGATCGGCCCGGACAACGTGTTCTCGAAGCCCGGCCTGCTCGCCATGGCGAACGCCGGCCCGAACACGAACGGCTCGCAGTTCTTCATCACCGAGGTGGAGACGCCCTGGCTGAACAAGGGGCACACCATCTTCGGCGAGGTGGTCAAGGGCGGGGAGCTCGTCCCGAAGATCACCCGCGCCGGCAACGCCAAGGTCAAGCTCGAGAAGGTCACCATCACCCGCGGCGCGCAGCCCTAGCGCGCGCCGCCGCACGAAGGAACCCGGGCGCCCGCGCCCCCTCCGCCTCGAGCGGACGGGCGCGGGCGCGATCACCTCCATGGCCAGCAAGAAGAAGACCCCGTTCCGCGCCGGCTTCGTCGCCATCGTCGGCCGGCCGAACGTGGGGAAGTCCACGCTGCTGAACCGCGTGCTCGGCGAGCACGTGGCCATCGTCAGCCCCCGCCCGCAGACCACCCGCACCCGCATCCTGGGCGTCCACAACGTCCCGGGCGCGCAGGTGGCGTTCTTCGACACCCCCGGCCTGCACAAGGCCAAGGGCGCGCTCAACCGGCGCATGGTCGAGACCGCGCTGTCCACGCTGTCGGAGGTGGACGCGGTGCTCATGCTCATCGAGGCCGGCACCGGCCCCGAGGGTCGCGTCGAGGTGGGCGAGTCCACCCGCTGGGCGATCGACGAGGTCCGGCGCGCGCGGAAGCCGGCGGTGCTGGGCGTCAACAAGATGGACCGCGCGCCCCGCGCCACGCTGCTGCCGGTCATCGACGCCTACCGCGGGCTGCACGACTGGGCCGACATCGTCCCGTTCTCGGCGCTCACGGGCGAGAACGTGGACACCCTGGTGCAGGCGCTCATCCGGCGGCTGCCCGAGTCCGAGGCCCCGCTGTTCCCGGCCGACGTGCTCACCGACCAGGCGGAGCGCGCGCTGGCGGCGGAGTACGTGCGCGAGCAGGTGATGCTGCAGACGCGCCAGGAGATCCCGTACGCGGCCGCGGTCGAGGTGGAGGAGTTCGACGAGTCCGGCCGGCGCGAGCGCGGCGGGCTGGTCCGCATCTCGGCGCTCGTGGTGGTCGAGCGCGACTCGCAGAAGGCGATCGTGATCGGCAAGCAGGGCGCGATGCTGAAGAAGATCGGCACGCGCGCGCGCGAGGGGCTGGAGCGGCTGCTCGGGTGCAAGGTGTTCCTGTCGCTGACCGTGAAGGTGGACGAGCGCTGGAGCGAGCGCGAGGGCGCGCTGAAGAGGTTCGGGCTGTGACGGCCCCCCGCCCCGTGGTGGCGCTGGTGGGCCGCCCGAACGTCGGGAAGTCCACGCTGTTCAACCGGCTGGCCGGCCGGCGCGTCGCGATCGTGGAGGACGTGCCCGGCGTGACCCGCGACCGCAACTACGCCGACGTGATCTGGGAAGGCCGCGCCGTCTCGGTGGTGGACACCGGCGGCTTCGAGCCCGAGTCGCGCGACCGCCTCATGTCGCAGGTGCGCGAGCAGGCCCAGCTCGCGGTGGACGAGGCCTCGGCGGTGGTGCTGGTGGTGGACGGCCGCGACGGCCTGACCGCGCTCGATCGCAACGTGGCGGACCTGCTCCGGCGCGCCGGCAAGCCGCTGTTCGTCGCGGTGAACAAGGTGGACACCGCCCGCACCGAGGAGGACGTGCCGCTGGCCGAGTTCTACGGGCTCGGGTTCGGCGAGGTGCACGCCGTCTCGGCCGAGCACGGGCGCGGCGTGTCCGGGCTGGTGGACGCGATCGTCGAGAAGCTCGCGCTCCCGCCGCTCCCGCCGGCGCCGGAGGAGGCCGACGAGCCGCAGGAGGTCTCGGAGGCGGAGCGGCCGGTCGGCGACATCCGGCTCGCCATCGTGGGCCGGCCCAACGTGGGCAAGAGCACGTTCGTGAACGCGCTGCTCGGCGAGGAGCGCTTCGTGGTCTCCGACGTGCCCGGCACCACCCGCGACGCGATCGACTCGCTGGTCGCGCACAAGGGCCGGCGCTTCGTGGTCACCGACACCGCCGGGATCCGGCGCAAGCGCTCGATCGCGCAGAAGGTCGAGTCCTTCTCGGTGGTCCGCGCCATGAAGGCGATGGATCAGGCCGAGGTGGTGGCGTGCCTCCTCGACGCGACCGAGGCCGGCGTCGAGCAGGACGCTCGGCTCCTCGGCCTGGTGGCGGAGAAGGGCAAGGCGCTGGTCATCGTGGTGAACAAGTGGGACATCGCCGAGCGCGAGGGCGCCACGCAGGACTGGTACCGCAAGGAGCTCACCAAGCGCCTGCCGTTCGTGGGCTTCGCGCCGATGCTGTTCGTCTCCGCGAAGGAGCGGCGCGGCGTGCACCGCGTGCTGGAGAAGGCCGCGCGCCTGGTGGAGCAGTACCGGGCCCGGTTCCCCACGCCGCAGCTCAACGAGCTGCTCGAGGCGCTGCAGGACGAGCACCCGGCCCCCATCGCCCGCGGGCGCCGGGTGAAGCTCTACTACGTCGCCCAGGTGGCCTACGCCCCGCCCACGTTCGTCATCCAGGCCAACCACCCGGATGGCCTGACCGACCACTACCGCCGCTACATCGAGAACCGGTTCCGCGCCGCGTTCGGGCTGGAGGTGCCGATGCGCCTGGTGTTCAAGGAGCGCCAGCACCGCGCCCGCCCGCGGCGGCCCCGCGAGTAGGGCGGTCGGGCCGGCCCGGCGGGGCGGGCTTTCGCTTGACGCCCCCCGGGTAGCCGCCTAGATTGGCCCGGTTTTCCTCACATTTTCGCCGAGCACGCACCCGAGAGGCGCCATGTCGAAGGACACCGTGATCACCCGGAAGGACATGAAGGAGCCGGACAAGTTCCAGGTGGCGGCCACGCAGGCCGCGAGCTGGGCCGCCTCCCGGAAGAAGCACCTCGTCATCGCGGGCGGCGCGGTGGTGGCGGCGCTGGTGATCGTGGCGGCCGTCTCGGCGCTGCGCGCGCAGCGCGAGCAGACCGCCGGCGCGGCCGCCTCGGCCCTGCTCGCGGCCATGGGCGGCGAGGTCTCGAGCGTGCCGCTCCCCGGCGTGCCCGGGCCGTTCTTCCCGACGCAGGAGGCCAAGCAGCGCGCGGTGATCGCCGAGGCCGACAAGGTGATCGCGGCGCACGGCGGCACCGGCCCGGCGCTGGTGGCCGAGCTGGCCCGCGGCGACGCGCACTACAAGCTGGGCGACTGGGACGCCGCGCTCGCGTCCTACGAGCGCTACCTGAAGGACGCCCCCGCCGACGACTCGTTCCGCTTCGGCGCGCTGGAGGGCGTCGGCCTGGTCCGGGAGGCGAAGGGCGATCTCGCCGGCGCGGCGCAGGCGTACGAGCGGCTCGCCACCGAGGCGCCGAAGATGGCCGACCGCGCCGATCTGGAGCGGGCCCGCGTGCTCGCGGCTGCGGGGAAGGCGTCCGAGGCCAGGGCGCTGCTGGCCGGCTTCGCCGAGAAGCACAAGGACTCGCTGCTCACGCCCGAGGCATCCGAGCGGCTCGCGCGGCTGGGTGGCAAGGAGTGACGGCGCTCGCGCTGGCGCTCGCGCTGGCGGCGGCGCCGGGCGTGTCGTCGCGCCTGCCGGCCGGCCCGCTGGACCTGTACCGCATCGCCTGGATGCGCCCGGTGGTCGGGCCGCAGGCGATGGAGTCGCGCCCGCTCGAGCCGGGCGGCGTGGCGGTGGACCCGGAGACCGGGTACGCCGTGTTCGGCACGCGCGACGGCTGGGTCCACGCGCTCCGGCCGGACGGCTCGGTGGCCTGGGAGCTCCGCACCGCGGGGAGCTTCTGGGCGCCGCCGGCCATCGACCACGGCGTCGCCTACGTCGGGTGCACCGACGGGCGGCTCTACGCGCTGGCGACGGCCACCGGCAAGGAGCTGTGGCGCTACGACGCGAAGGAGGAGCTGGGCACGCGCCCTGCCGTCGCGGACGGCACCGTCTTCGTGATGAGCCTGCAGGACACGCTGTTCGCGGTGGACGCGAAGACCGGCGCCTGGAAGTGGCACCACCGGCGCGAGGCGCGCGCCGGGTTCACGGTCCGTGGCGCCGCCTGGCCGGTCGCCCGCGGCGGCACGGTGTGGGCCGGCTACTCCGACGGATGGGTCGCGGCGCTCGACGTGGCGAACGGCGCGACGCGGTGGGAGCGTACCGTGGCCCCCGCCGGCGACTACCTCGACGTGGACGCGATCCAGCTCGACGGGAAGCACCTGTACGCGACCGCGTTCTCCGGCGCGGTGCTGGCGATGGACGCGGCCACCGGCGATCCGGTCTGGGCCTTCCGCGCCCCCGGCGCGGCGCGGCTCGTGCTCGGGCGCGGGGCCGTGATCGCGGTCACCTCCAGCTCGGTCCACGCGCTCGATCCGGCCGCCGGCCACGTCCTCTGGACGGCGCCGCTGGGCGGCGCGCCCGGCGGCGGCGCGCCGGTGATCGCCGGGCCGTGGGTGCTCGTGCCCGCCGGCCAGGGCGGGCTCCGGTTCCTGGAGGCGTCGAGCGGGCGCACGCTGCGCGTGCTCGACCCCGGCACCGGCATCTCCTCCACGCCGGGCGTCGGCGGCGAGCGCGTGTACGTGCTCTCCAACGGCGGCGACCTGCTCGCGCTCGACCTGCGGTGAAGCGGATCCGCGTCGTCGCGGCCGTCGTCCGGCGGGGCGACGCCATCCTCGTCACCCGCCGTCCCGACCGCGACGGCCTGCGCGGCCAGTGGGAGTTCCCCGGCGGCAAGGTCGAGGCCGGCGAGTCCGAGCCCGACGCGCTCCGGCGCGAGATCCGCGAGGAGCTGGGCTGCGAGCTCACCGTGGGCGCGCTCCTGCTCCGGCACGAGCACCGTTACCCGGAGCTCGAGGTCGAGCTGGCGTTCTACGCCGGCGCGCTCGCCTCGGACCAGGTGCCGTGCGCGCTCGGCGTGGCCGAGATCGCCTGGGCGCCGGCGGGCACGCTGGCCGGCTACGACTTCCTCGAGGCGGACCGGGCCGTGCTGGGCGAGCTCGAGCGCCGCTCGGCGCCCTGACGCGCCCGTCACCGCGCCCGGCGCTTGCGCTTCGCGGGCTGCGGCTTCGGCTCGGGCGGCGGCGGCGTGCCGGCGACCAGCACGCTGAGGCCGGCCGGCGCGTAGGCCTTGCCAGCCGCGTCGTGGAACTCGCGGGTGGCGGCGCCGTCGAGGCGCAGCGTGTAGCGGCTGCCCGGCCGCAGCGGCTCGGAGGGCGAGAGGGTCAGGCGCGTGGTGGTGCCCACCTCGTGCGTGCCGGCCGCGGCCACCGCCGCGTCGTTCGCGTCGAGCAGGGCCAGCCGGGCGTCGGCGCTGGCGACCGCGAGGTCGAGCCGGAAGTGCGCGCCGGCGTCCACCACCGTCTCGGCCTGGAGCGCGAGCGGCAACGCCGCGCCGCCGGGCTCCAGCGCGACCGGGTCGCGGAGCACGGTGAACGCGGCGGCGGGGTCGGCGGCGGCGCCGGGCTGCGCGGGGGAGGGTGCATCCGCGGGCGCGGCCGCGACGGCTGCGCCGGGGGAGGGCGCCGGCGGGGCCTCGACCGGCGCCGCGGGCGCGGGGGTCGCGGCGGCGGGCGCGGGCTGCGCCGGCGAGCCGGCGGCGGGCTGCGGTGAGCGCTCACAGCCCCCGGAGAGCAGGGCGGCGAGCGCGGTGGCGAGCACGGCTCGGGGCATCGGCATGGCGGCCCAAGGTACCACGCGTGCCGCCGCGGCGGGAGCGGAAGCGCGCGCCGCGAGACCGTTTGGGCGCCAACGTTCTCACGGGGCGAGCAGCTTCAGGACGGCCGGATCCTTCTCCTCCTGCGCGAGGATCTCGTGGCACAGATCGCAGTCCGCGCGGATGGCCCGGCCGTCCTCGGTCTCGTGGTCGCCGTCGTGGCAGCGGAAGCACCCGGGCGCGGCCTCGTGGCCGAGCAGCGACGGATAGGTCCCCCAGGCGATGCGCATCGAGGGCCACACGTTGCGCGCCCACGCGTCGCCGAGCTCGCTCGCGGCGCGCTCCACCGCCTCGCGTGGCGCGCCGCCGCCCTCCGGGCCGGCGTAGAACGCGCCGAGCGCCGCCGCGATCCCGGCCCGGGCGGCCTCGTGGGACGGGTACCCGGCGCGGAGCGCCTTCAGCGCCTCGCGGCGCGCGAACGGGAGCGCCGCCGCGTCGATGCGCCCCGCCGCCACCGCCGCGTCCACCTCGTCCTCCGGCGACCGGTACACGTGCGTGGGCCGGTTGTGGCAGTCCACGCAGTCCATCTCGCGCCAGCGCGCCTCGCCGGCGGGCGCCTTCGAGCGGAACGTGGCGCGTGCGCCGTCCGGGCCGGTCAGCTCGACCGTCCCGATGGTCTCGCGCTTCTCGTCGGCGAGGTAGCGGATGCGCACCCCGGGGTCCACGTGCCAGTGGATGCCGCGAGTCCGCGCCCCGAGCCCCTGTGCGCCGCCCACGTGGACCACCAGCACGGTCCGCAGCGGCGTGCTGCCGGCGTCCTCGGCGTGGCGGGTGATCACCTTCAGCCGGTCGCCCACCAGCTTGGTGGGCCAGTGGCACTGCTCGCAGGTGTCGCGCGCCGGGCGCAGGTTCTGGACCGGCGTGGGGATGGGCCGCGGGTAGAGGTCGAGCGCGACCGACACCACCTGCCAGGCGCCGGAGAGCTTCGACTTCACGAACCAGCTCGCGCCCGGGCCGATGTGGCACTCGACGCACGCGACCCGCGCGTGCGCGGAGCGCCGGTGCGCCGAGGCCTCCGGGTCCATCACGCTGTGGCACGACCCGCAGAACGCCGGCGAGTCCATCACCTCGAGCCCCTTGTACGAGGCGATGCCCAGCAGCAGGAGGTTCACCGTGGTGAGGCCGAGGAACACCAGCAGGCGCCGCCGGGTGCGCGGGTGGTTCAGGTCCATCACCGGGAGCGGCGGCTCCGCGGCGCCGCGGGCCGCGAGGCGCACCAGCCGCCGGCGCTCCAGCGCCGCGCCCACCGGCACGAGGATCAGGCCCGCCACCAGCAGCCCGGGGAGCAGCAGGTACGCGAGGATGCCGAGGTACGGGCCGCCCTCCAGGCCGAGCAGGCTGGCGGCGAACAGCACCACCACCAGGACGCCGGAGACCGTGGCCAGCGCCGCCCCGGCGAGGCTCACCGGGTGACGCAGCCAGTCGGCTCCGGAACGGGACGAGGGCATGGGGCGCGCTCCTGCGCCGCGCGGAATCCGCTGCGCGCGCGCCACTCTAGCGCCGGGCGGTGGCGGGGGTGCCGCCCGGAGCGCCCCTGCGTCGCTCGGCCGCGGGTGCCGTTCGCCACGCAGCGGAGTGCCCTCACGGGGTTCTACCGCACTTTCAGTCAACCTCGGGGCGGCATGGGCGGACACGGCGGCGACGGGGGCGCCGGCGGGCGCCGCGCGTCGCTTTCCCTGAAGGACGGCCGATCCGCCCAGCTGTCCGGCGGGTTCGACGGCCCGATGGGCCCGAACGGCGCCGCTGGGCCCGACGGACGCTCGGGGTCCGACGGGCCGGCGGGCCTGGGGCGGATCGAGCCGGCCGCGGCGGCGTCGCTCGACTGAAGGCGCGCCGCGGACGGGCGCGCTCAGGCCTGCGGCTGGAAGGGCCGGCCGTTCACGAAGAGCTCGTCGATCTCGAGCCGGTGGATCCGCGCGCGCTTCACCGCGAGCCGCCGGATCACCAGCGCGCCCACCGCGACCGCGCCGAGCGCGAGCGCGCCCATGCTCGTCGCCGCGAGCGCGGTGCCGATGCGGGCGAGCGCCAGCTGACGGCGCGGACGCTCGAGCGGCGGGATCCTCGAGGTCCTCGAGAGCATCGCCATGGCGGGCATCCTCCGTGTGCGTCGGGTCGGGTGAAGGGTGCGGCGCGCGCGCTGGAGCGGCAACCGCAGAGGCCCGCGCACGGGACCCTCGGGATCACCAAGACGGCTGCAGCCCAGCGAATCCAGCGGATCCCGCGATCCCGCAGGACGTCCGATAATATGGATTATGGTAACTAGACGCGGGGCCCGGGCCGGCGCGGCACGGCGTTCGCGCGATGCTCCGCGGACGCCAGCTGGGACGTGGCTGCTCGGGAGTTCGCTTCGCCCTGCCCGGCGCGGAGGCGCCGATCGCGGCGCGCGGAGCGGTCAGAGCCCGGCGCCGCGCTTGGCGGCGGGACGGAGCTGCGGATCGGCGGCGGGATCGTCGTGCTGCGGGACCGCGACGGCCAGCCCGGGCAGCGGCACCTGGGCGTCCCCGGCGCCGAGCGTCCGCGCCGCCGCGGCGGCCTCGATCGCGGCGTCGTGCACGTGGTGGTGCTCCGGGTGCTTGCAGCACCCCTCCTGCCGCGCGAGGACCTTCACGATGCGCGGCGCGCGCGCGGCCTCGGCGACGGCGCACGGGCACTGCTCGGCGCCCTCCGACGACAGCCGCTCCTGGATGCTGGCGAGCGCGTCGAGCAGCTCCTTCTTCACCCGCCGCATGCGCTCGAGCCGGCGCTGCGCCTGCTCCAGGTGGCCGGCCAGGACCTGCTGGAACCGGATGGCGAACTCGGCCGCGGTGACGCACCCGCTGCGCAGCTCGAGCAGCGTGCGGATCTCGCCCAGCGCCAGGCCCAGCTCCCGGAGATCGGTGATGAGCCGCAGCCGCTCCAGCTCGTCCTCGGTGTAGCGCCGGTGCCCGCCGTCGCTGACCTCCGCCGGGCGCAGCAGGCCCTCTTCCTCGTAGAAGCGGATGGTCCGGACGGTGTTCCCCGTCGCTCGGGCGAGGTCCCCTGACGAGAGGTCGGCACTCATGGCGCGAGTCACCTAACCGCGCGAATCGACGATGTCAATGCGCTCACCCGCGCACCTGCCGCACCCCGATTTCGGGAGAGCGTTCGGCTTGACCGGGGTCGCCGTCGGCCGTTATGTGCAGCCCGCTGGCGCACCGCTTCGCGGGCGCGACCCTGAGGAGCATCCGAGATGAGCAACCTGGTGGCGGTCGCCGGCCGCAAGGGGCGCGGGGCCCACGAGGCGAGCGCCGCGACCATCGACCTGTATGCGGAGGCCCCGCTGCCGACGGAGCGCGGCCTGTTCCGCGCGGTGGTGTTCCGGGAGCGCCGCACCGGCGTCGAGCACGTGGCCATGGTGATGGGCGACGTGGCCGGCGAGTCCGTCGCGGTGCGCGTCCACTCCGAGTGCCTCACCAGCGAGGTGCTCGGCTCGCTGAAGTGCGACTGCCGCGCGCAGCTCGACCGCGCGCTCGACCTCATCGCGGCCCGCGGCCGCGGCGCGCTCCTGTACCTGCGCCAGGAAGGCCGCGGCATCGGGCTCGGCAACAAGATCCGCGCCTACGCGCTTCAGGCCCAGGGGCACGACACCTACGAGGCGAACCGGCTGCTCGGGTTCCCCGACGACCTGCGGCGCTACGACGTCGCCGCCGAGATGCTTCGCCTGCTGGGCGTGCGCTCGGTGGAGCTCATCACGAACAACCCGCAGAAGCTCTCCGGGCTGGCCGAGGCCGGCGTCCCGGTGCGGGGGCGGATCCAGCTGCCCTCCCCGGCCAACCCGTTCAACGTCGAGTACCTGCGGGTGAAGCGCGAGCGGACCGGGCACCTCATCCAGACCGACGACGACGGCACCGCGCGCACCGCCTGACCGCCCGCGGCGCGGCGCGCCTAACCGCGCGCCGGCGCCCCGCCGTCCTTCAGGAGCTCCCGCGCGATCACGAGGCGCTGGATCTCGCTCGTGCCCTCGTAGATGGTCTGCACCCGCGCGTCGCGGAAGTAGCGCGCCACCGGGAAGTCCTCGGTGTAGCCGACCCCGCCGTGGATCTGCACCGCGCGGCCCACCGCCCGCTGCGCGGCCTCCGAGGCCCACAGCTTCGCCATCGACGCCTCGCGCGTGAACGGCCGCCCGGCCTCCTTGAGCGCCGCCGCGCGGAGCGCCAGCAGCCGCGCCGTGTCGTGCTCCACCGCCATGTCCGCGAGCATGAACGCGACCGCCTGGTGCTCGGCGATGGGGACTCCGAACGCCTGCCGGTCCCGCGCGTAGCGGACGCTCGCGTCGAGGGCGGCACGGATGGTGCCGGTCGCCTGCGAGGCGATCCCGACGCGGCCGCCGTCCAGCGCCGCGAACGCCACCCGCAGCCCCTGGCCCACCTCGCCGAGGCGCGCCGAGTCCGGTACCTCGCACCCGTCGAACGAGAGGGCCACGGTGGAGCTGGCGCGGATCCCGAGCTTGTCCTCGTGCCGCCCCACCAGCAGCCCGGGGGTGCCCTGCTCGACCAGGAACGCGGTCACCCCGCCGCCCCCGCCCGCCTCCGCCGGCCCGGTGCGCGCCCAGACCACCAGCACCCCGGCCACGTCGCCGCTCGTGATCCACTGCTTGGCGCCGTCGATCACCCAGCCATCGCCCCGGCGGACCGCCCGCGTGCGCATGGCGCCCGCGTCGCTGCCGGCCTGCGGCTCGGAGAGCGCGAACGCGCCGGCCAGCACCTCGGCGGCGGCGAGCCGCGGCAGGTGGCGCTGCTTCTGCGCCTCGGTGCCGAACCGCGCGATGAGCTCGCCCACCATGTTGGTGACGGCCATGGTCACCGCGGTGGCGCAGTCGGCCGCCGCGATCTCCATGATCGCGAGCGCGTACGCCACCGCGCCGGCCTCCGAGCCGCCGTACGCCGCCGGGACGTTCACCGCCAGCAGTCCCAGCTCCCCCAGGCCGCGGATCAGGTCCGCCGGGAAGCGCCGCAGCCGGTCGTTCTCGGCCGCGGCCGGCGCGACCTCCTCGCGGGCGAAGGCGCGCGCCGTGTCCTGGATCGCGCGCTGGGTGTCGTCGAGCTCGAAGTCCATGCAGGATCCGGGTGTGGCTCCGCCCGGCGCGGGGCCGCCCTGGGCGGGGTCGCCGGTGGAGCGCTCGGTCGAGGTGCCGGCGGCTAGCCCTTCAGCACCGAGGCGGAGATCACGAGGCGCTGGATCTCGCTGGTGCCCTCGTAGATCTCGGTGATGCGGCTGTCGCGCCAGTGGCGCTCCACGTCGAACTCCTTCACGTACCCATAGCCGCCGTGGATCTGGATCGCCTTCGAGGTGACGCGCTCGCTCATCTCGGAGGCGAAGAGCTTCGCCATGGCGCTCTCGGCGCTGTGGCGCACGCCGCGGTCCTTTGCGGAGGCGGCGCGCAGCACCAGGAGCCGGGCCGCGTCGATCTCGGTGGCCATGTCGGCGAGCATGAACTGGATGGCCTGGAACTGGGTGATGGGCTGGCCGAACGCCTTGCGCTCCTTGGCGTAGGCCACCGCCTCCTCGAACGCCGCCACCGCGATGCCGAGCGCCTGGCCGGCGATGCCGATCCGGCCGCCGTCGAGCGTGCCCATGGCGATCTTGAACCCGTCGCCCTCCTCGCCGAGCCGGTGGCGGGCCGGGATGGCGCAGCCCTCGAAGAACAGGGAGCAGGAGCCGGAGGCCCGGATGCCCACCTTGTCGTCCGGCTTGCCGCGGCTGAACCCGCGCGCGTCGGTCGGCACCAGGAAGGC
Source organism: Anaeromyxobacter dehalogenans 2CP-1 (assembly GCF_000022145.1). Classification (NCBI taxonomy): domain Bacteria; kingdom Pseudomonadati; phylum Myxococcota; class Myxococcia; order Myxococcales; family Anaeromyxobacteraceae; genus Anaeromyxobacter; species Anaeromyxobacter dehalogenans. The sequence goes on along the minus strand of NC_011891.1, from coordinate 2,532,585 downwards.
GCTGATGCCCTTGTGCCGCTTCGCCTTGTCGGTCATGGCGAACACGAGCACCGCGTCGGCCTGCGGCCCGTTGGTGATGAAGTTCTTGGTGCCGTCGAGCACGTACTCGTCGCCGCGCCGGACCGCCACGGTGCGCATCTCGGCCGCGTCCGAGCCGCTCATGGGCTCGGTGAGCGCGAAGCAGCCGAGCTTCTCGCCGCGCGCGTACGGCTCGAGGAACTCCTTGCGCTGGGCGTCGCTGCCGTACTTCAGCACCGGGTCGCAGTAGAGCGAGTTCGACACGCTCATGATGACGCCGGTGCCGGCGCAGCCGCGCGAGATCTCCTCCATCGCGAGCGCGTACGACACGTTGTCCATCCCGGCGCCGCCCCACTCCGCCGGCACGGCCACGCCCATCAGCCCCATCTCGCCGAGCTGCTTCACGGCGGCGGCGGGGAACTCGTGGTCGCGGTCCCAGCGCCGCGCGTGCGGCTTGAGCTCGCGATCGGCGAACTCCCGGCAGAGGTCCCGGACCTGGCGCTGCTCCTCGGTGAGCTGGATGTCCATGGAACGTCCTTTCTGGAAGGTGCAGCCTCGGCGCGCAGCGTCTCAGGCCACCGCGCCCTGCGTCAACGGTGCGTCAACGCCCGCTCCAGCGCGCCGCGCGCTTCTCCAGGAACGCGCGCATGCCCTCCTTCGCGTCCTCGCCGCCGAACAGCGCCGCGAACCCCTGCCGCTCGAGCGCGTTCGCCTCGGAGAGCGCCAGGTCGGCGCCCTGCTGCATGACCTTCTTCGCCTGGGCCACCGCCACCGGGCCGCGCGACGCCACCGCCCGCGCCTTGGCCCGGGCGTGGTCGAGCAGCGCCGCCGGCGCCAGCACGTCGAGCGCCAGGCCGATGGCCTTCGCGGTGGCGGCGTCCACGCTCTCGCCGGTGAGCACCAGCTCCTTCGCGCGCATCAGGCCCACCCGCCGCGTGAGCCGCTGGGTCCCGCCGAACCCCGGGATGAGCCCCAGGTTCACCTCGGGCTGGCCGAACTTCGCCCGCTCGCTCGCGTAGACGAGGTCGCACGCCAGCGTCAGCTCGCAGCCGCCGCCCAGCGCGAAGCCGTTCACCGCCGCGACCGTCACCACCGGCAGCGCCTCGAGCTGCGCGAACACCCGGTGGCCCAGCGCCGCGAACTCGCGCGCCTCCGACGGCCCCATCCCCGCCATGGCCGCGATGTCGGCGCCGGCCACGAACGCCTTCTCGCCGGCGCCGGTCACCACCACCGCGCGGACCGCAGGATCCCGGGCCGCCTCCTCCAGCGCCGCCCCGAGCTCCTGCAGCGTGCGCTGGTCGAGCGCGTTGAGCTGCTTCGGGCGGTTCACGGTGAGGGTGCCGATCCCGTCGGCGACCTCCCAGAGCACGTTCTCGTAGGCCATGGCGTCCTCGCGCTAGCCGTAGGTGTAGAAGCCGCGCCCGCTCTTGCGGCCGTTCCAGCCCGCCGCCACGTAGCTCCGCAGCAGCGGCGCGGGCCGGTACTTGTCGTCGCCCAGCTCGCGGTGGAGCACCTCGGCGATGAACAGGCAGGTGTCGAGCCCGATGAAGTCGGCCAGCGTGAGCGGGCCCATCGGGTGGTTGAGGCCGAGCTTCACCGCGGTGTCGATGTCCTCCGGCGAGGCGAGGCCCTCCTGCAGCGCGAAGCAGGCCTCGTTCAGCAGCGGGATGAGGATCCGGTTCACGATGAAGCCGGGCGAGTCCTTGGAGGTGACGGTGGTCTTCCCGAAGCGCTTCGCGAGCGCCATCACCGCCTGGTAGGTCTCGTCGGAGGTCTGCAGTCCGCGGATGACCTCGATGAGCTGCATCACCGGCGGCGGGTTCATGAAGTGCATCCCCACGAACCGGTCCGGCCGGCGGGTCCCGGCGGCGAGCTTGGTGATCGAGATCGAGCTGGTGTTGGACGCGAGGATGGCGCCCGGCGCGAGCACCGCGTCGAGCCGGCGGAACAGGTCGGCCTTCACCGCCTCCTGCTCCACCACCGCCTCGATGGCGAGGTCGGCGCCCGCGCAGTCCTCGATCCGGTCCACCGCACGGATCCGGCCCAGCACCGCCTCCCGCTCCGCCGCCGCCAGCTTCCCCTTCTCCACCCCCTTCGCGAGCGCCGCGCCGAGCCGCTCCACCGCGCGCCGCGCCAGCTCGGGCGTGGCGTCCGCCACCTGCACCGAGAGCCCGGCCTGGGCCGCCACCTGCGCGATGCCCGAGCCCATCTGCCCCGCGCCCACCACCGCCAGCCGCTCGATCCCGCTGCCCATGCTCCCTCCGTCGCTCGGGTGTGGCCCTGCGGCCGTGCGCCGTCGCGGCGCGACCATGCCGGGCTTGTCAGCGAACGTTCGAGCGTGTGACGATCCGGCGCCGAGCGCGAGATCCCAACCGGGGTGCGCGCCGCTTTCATGCTCAGGATCCACCGGGAGATCGCGCGGGATGCGGCTCGGGCCGCCGGGGTTCCCCTGGCCCAGCTCGTGGCCGTGGTGCCCGGTGAGGCCGCGCCGGCGGTCACGCTGGCGGTCGAGGGACCTGCCCTCTCCTCGCGCACCCTCAGGGGGCGGATCGCCACCCTCCTCGACGGTGCGCCGGGCCACCTGCCCGCGGGGCCGCTGCTGGCCGCGCCGCGGGTGTTCCGGCTGACCGCGCCGTGCGAGTCGGCGCTGGCCGTCGCGCTCTGGCCGGACCACGTGCAGCCGCCGGCCGCGACCTCGGTGTTCTTCCGCCTCCAGGCCGGCCCCGGCGAGGCGGTGCTCCTGCGGATGGTGGCCGCCGGGCGGCTCGACGCGGGCGAGCTGCGCGCGCTCGACGCGGTGGCGCGCCTGGCGGCGGGCCGGCTCGCGGGCGAGAGCTACCGCCGCGAGGCGGCCGGGCGCCGTGCCGCGTACCGCGTCTACCAGGAGGCCGCCGGCGAGCCGATCCTGGTGCTCGACGCCGGGACCGGGCGGCTGCTCGAGGCGAACCAGCGCCTGTCGCAGCTCACCGGCTGGGGGCGCCAGGAGCTGCGCCGCCTCACGCTGGGGCGGCTCGTGGAGCATCCGGCGCTCGACGCGGGGGCGCTGCTGGAGGCGCTCTCGGGGACCGCGACGGCCTCGGTGGACGACGCCCGCCTGCGGCGCCGGCGCGGCGAGCCGGTGCCGGTGGCGCTCACCAGCGCCCGGATCGAGCTGGACGGCCGTCCGGTGCTCCACCTCATCGCCCGCGACGTGAGCCGCGAGCGGCGCGCGCTCGCCGAGCAGCGGGAGGCGCGCGAGCTGCTCGCGGCGCTGCACCTCGCGGGCGCGCACCTCAGCGTCGAGACCGACGAGGAGGCGGTGTACGGCGTGCTGGCGCGCGAGCTGGCGCGGCTCGGCTACCACTGCGGTGTCCTCGCCCCCGCGCCGGACGGCCCGCCCGCCTTCACGTGGCGGTTCCTGTCCTTCCCGCCGTCGCTCCGGCGCGCGCTCGATCACGCGCTCGGGACCCCGCTGGCGGCGGTCCGCGTCGATCCCATGGAGGCGCCGCTGCTCCGGCGCTGCCTGGCGGAGCGCCGGACCGTGCACACCGACCGGCCGCGCCGCGCCGCCGCCGGGCTCCTCGGCGCGGCGTCGCCGCTCGACCTCCGGCGGCTGGCGCGGCTCGTCGCCATCCGGCGGGTGATCCTGGCCCCGCTCCTGCGCGAGGGGCGGGCCGCCGCGGCGCTGGTGGTGGCGGCGCCGCGGGTCCGGCGCAGCGATCCGGAGGCCATCGACGCGTTCGCGCTGCAGGCCTCGATCGCGCTCGACAAGGCGCGGCTGGTGGGCGCGCTGCGGGACGAGCGCGCCCGGCTGGAGAGCGAGGTCGAGCGGCGCACCGCGGAGCTGCGCCGCGCGGTGACGGCCCTCGAGGCGGCGGACCGGCGCAAGGACAACTTCCTCGCCAACGTCTCGCACGAGCTGCGCACGCCGCTCGTGACGGTGCTCGGCTACGCCGACCTGCTGCTGGCCGACAAGCTGGGCCCGCTCGCGCCCCGGCAGCGCACCGCGCTGCAAGTGGTGGCGAGCAGCGGCCGGCGGCTGCGCGCCTTCATCGAGGAGCTGCTGGAGCTGTCGCGCCACGAGCTGGCGCGGCCCGCCGAGCCGTTCGCGCCGTTCCCGCTCGCGGACGTGATCACGCAGGCGGTGGTGGCGCTCGCGCCGCGCTTCGCCGAGCGCGGGCTCCGGGTCCGGGCGCGGGTGGCGCGCGGCACGCCCCCGGCCCAGGGCCAGCGCGAGCGCGTGCTGCAGGTGATCGTCAACCTGCTCGGGAACGCCGAGCGCTACGCGCCGGCGGGCTCGGCCATCCACCTCGCCGCCGCGGCGGTCGGGGATCGGGTGGCGGTCTCGGTCACCGACCGGGGGCCCGGCATCCCGGTGGAGCACCAGGCGCTGATCTTCGAGCGGCTGTACCAGGTCCGGGACGACGCCCCGCGCCGCGAGGGCGGCGCGCTGGGGATCGGCCTCTCCATCGCGAAGGGGATCGTGGAGGCCCACGGCGGCGAGATCGGCGTCCGCTCGCGCGTGGGCTGGGGCACGCGGTTCCGCTTCACCCTCCCCGCCGCCGCGACCGCGCCCGGCGGGCGCGAGGCCGACGCCTCGTAGCGTCGCCGTCCGTTCGAGGAAAAAAAACGGCGCCCGCGCGCTCCCTGGAACGCGCGGGCGCCGGGCTGCGGCGCAGGGGGGAAGGCGCCGCCGCCTGAGCCGTGCCTAGAAGCGCACGCCGACGTGGCCGGCCAGCTGCAGGTCGACGCGGGTGGTCGAGTCGCGCTCCCCCGCGAGCCCGTCGTACGCGCTCATGGTGTCGCGCGCCGTGACACCGAAGGCGATCGGCCCGCGCTCGACGTTGGCGCCGAGCTCGCTGTACCAGACGAAGTCGGTCTCGGAGTCCACGTTGAGGTCGCGGAACTCGTAGGTGCGCGCGCCCACGCCGACGCCCACGAACGGCTTGAGCGTCCAGTCGGCGGTGATCGCGACGGGGTACTGGCCCTGCAGGCCGACGTCGTACTGGAACAGGTCGAGCTTGGCGTCGCCGTACTGCTTCGCCTCGGTGGGCGACCACGCGAACGAGCCGACCACCGCGACGTACGGGTGGACGTCGTACTTGAGCTTCAGGCCGAGCAGGAACGCGTCCTTGAGCGTGTCGCGCTGGTCGCCCAGGCCCAGGTAGGCGCCGGCGTACGGCGAGATCTCGAACTTGCGCGCGGGCTCCTGCGCCTGCGCGGTACCGGCCATGCCGACGAGGGCGGCGACGACGATGAGCAGCTTCTTCATGGTGACCTTCCTTCCTTCTTGGGAGACGCTGGTCGGCTCGGCTTCCGCGGACGGGGCCGTGCCGGCGCGTCCTCCCGTATTGCATCCGTCGCGCCGGAACGGATCCGGCCAGAATGCCGCGATCTACCGCGCGCGCGTCCCCCGACGCGTCGGGGGACGGACAGCGCCCTGTCGGCGCGCTGAACAGGCCGCAGCGCGCGCGATCAGGCGGCGCCGAGCGCGCGCCGGAGCGCGCCCTCGGCGGCGGCGCGCGCGCCCTGCCGCCGCACCCGCTCGGCGGGGTCGAGCGCCCCGTCGCCCAGGGCGAGCGACCAGCGCGCCAGCTCCAGCGCCGCGCGGCACAGCCGGTAGAACGGCAGCAGCCCCGGCGGCGCGCCCGGCGCAGCGGCCCGCACCCGCTTCGCCAGCGCCTGGCCCTCGGACGACGTGAGGCCGAGCGCGAGCTCGGCGCCGGCGACGTCCCACAGCGCGTCCTGGCAGCCGGCCAGGCCGTGGTCGGCGTGGTGGTCGAGCGCGTCCGCCTTCACCAGCGCGCCGTCGCGGCGCACCAGCCAGTCCCAGGCGTCGGCGGTCCCGTCCACCTCCACCGGCCGCGCCCACCGCACCACCTCCGGCAGCCGCGCCGCCGCCGCGTCCAGGCCGCGCCGCGCGTCGCCCCCGAGCGCCTCGAGCGCGTTCGCACGCGCGGCCTCGAGCAGCGCGGCCGGCCCGGCGCCGGCGTCCGGCGCGGCGGGGAACGCGCGCGCGATGAACGCGAGGTGGCGGGTCGCCGCGTCGAGCAGCACGGCCCGCGGCGGCGGAGGCGCCGCCGGCAGCGGCACCGCGTCCTCCAGCCAGGGCACGAACAGGAAGCCATGGCGCAGCGCCGCGGGCGCGGGCCCGAGCCCCGCGCCCGCCAGCGCCCGGGCGCGCGCGAGCGCGGCCTCGCCGGCGGCCCCCAGCCCGGCGAAGCGCGCCAGCCAGCTGCGCCCGCCCGCGCGCAGCAGGTACTTTCGCCGCTCCCGCCAGCCCTGCGACGGCGGCCAGGCGCTCTGGTCTCCGGGCGCGAACGCGTGCCGCCTCCACCCGCCGGCGGAGAGATCCGCGGGCGGCGCCTCGGCGCGCCCGAGCACGTCCTCGGCCGACCGGTGCAGCGCCAGCGGGTGATCCGCGAGCAGGAGCGCCTCGAACGGCACGTGGTGCCGGGCCGCGCGCGCCCAGCGGTCGAGGATCTCCGCGCCCGCCTCGGGACCGGGCCCGCCGGCGTGGCTGGGGAACAGGTGCACCCGCTCCGCAGGGACGCCGAGCGCCTCCAGCGCGGCGACCGCGGCGGCGAGGCTGCTCCCCGACTGCCCCGGCCCCTCGTCCGCCACCGCGAACACGCCGCGGCGAGCGGCCGCGACGCGCGCCGCGAGCGACGGCCCGAGGTGCACCTCCCGGCGGAACGGCGGGCCCACCGGGCGCACCGTGGCGAGCGGCGGCGCCAGCCCGGCGCCGGCGGCCACCGCCGCGGCGAGGCCGGCCCCGATCGACCGGATCCCGATGACCACTGCGTCGGAGCCCGCCAGCGCGCGCGCCGCGGCGGCGTGACACTCCGGGTAGACCGCGTACAGCGCGTGCCCCTCCGCGCGCCGCAGCCGGATCGCGGCGGGGCGCGGCAGCCGCTCGAGGGGCGCGAGCAGCTCCGGCCCGGGCGGCGCCGTCCGCCCGCCGGCGCGCCACGAGGCCCAGAGCGCGCGCGCCAGCGCCGCCAGCAGGTCCAGCGCGGCGCGATCGGCCGGGCCGCCGTCGTCCGCCCCCGCCGCCGCGCGCTCGGCGTCGGCCAGCCCCTGCGCCAGCGCCGAGGCCTCCACCAGCGCGCCGGCGAGCAGGCCGTGGCGCTCGGGCCCGGGGGCGGCGGCCGCCACGCCCGCCAGCCGCGCCCGCAGCGCGGCGAGCGCCGCGCCGGGCTCCGCCTCGCGCTCCCGGTCGCCGAACCAGCGCACGCTCACGCCCGCGTGGACGCCTGCCGCGCCGCGTCCGGCGCCGGCCCCGCCCCGCGCCCGTCGTGCAGGTGGCGCCAGGCGATGATCCCGAGCGCCTCGAGCGTCGGCACGGGCCAGGCCGCCCCGGCCTCGTCCCGCACGCGCGCGGCGAACGCCGCGAACGCCTCCAGCTGCTCGGGGCTGGGCGAGATCACCGGCCGCGCGTCCTTCGCCTGCGCCAGCGCCTCGAGCGGCGGGACGCCGCGCGCCACCAGCACGCAGAGCGCCACCAGCGCGCTGCGGCCGATGCCGTACTGGCAGTGCACCAGCACGCGCTCCCCGCGCTCCAGCGCCTCGCACGCGAACGCCACGCCCTCGCGCAGCCGCTCCTGCGAGACCGCGCAGGTGTCGCGGGTGGGCAGGTGCAGCAGCCGGATCCCGCACGCGCCCAGCGCCTCGGCGTCGTCGCAGGCCTCGCCGCGAACGTCCAGCACCCGCTGGATCCCGTGCTCGCGGGCGAGCCGCAGCGCGGCCTCGGCCGGGAAGCAGGCCCCGACCGCCAGGCCGGGCGCGACGAAGTGCAGGTCGATCACCCCGGAACGTTGCACCCGCCGCCGCGCCGCGGCACGCGCGGTACCCGAGGCCCGGCAGCGCCCGCCGGCGCGCGCGCTCAGCGGGCGAGCGGCAGGACGACCGTGCCGGCCTCGCGGACCTCGAGCGGCCGCTCGATCGCCACCGCGCCGTCCGGGGACTCGACGCGGATGTCGAGCCGGTACGCACCGTCGGGCAGCCGGACCGGGTGGTGCACGAGCGCCTGCCCGGCGGGCACGCGCAGCTCCGCGCGGCGCATCAGCTCGGCGCCGCGCCGCACCTCCACCTCGAGGCCGGTCGCGCCCGGGATGCCGCGCAGGTCGTAGACCAGCTCCACGTCGCGCGGCGCGGCCCGGAACAGGAGGGCGCCGACGCCGATGGCGCCGACGAGGAGCAGGAGCCGCAGGAGCGGCTTCCGGGTCACGCCCGGTCCTTCCTGGCCCGACGTCGGCGAGACGGCCCGGGGCGGCCGGCCTTCACCTCGGCCTTCACCTCCGGCCGCAGCGCGCCGCCCTCGGCCGAGGGCTTCAGCCGGATCTCCGCCTTCACCTCGATGGCCATGGACGACAGCGCCTTCAGGAACTCGCGGCGGACCGCCTCCGACTCGAGGAACCGGCGCACCTCGTCGGAGAACACGCGCAGGACCTCGCCCTTGGCGCCCTGCGCCTGCTGCCCGATGAACGCGATGACGTCCTTCGGCAGCTTCCAGTCCCGCGCCATCCGGCGGGCGCCCTCCTCGGTCATGAAGAGCGCGCCCACGCCGGCGAGCAGCGCCTTCTTGACCGTGTCGGGGATGAGCCCGCGAACGCCGGGACCGGCCGCCGCGTCCGGCTCCAGCCCGGGAGCGTCGAGCGCGTCGTCCGGCTCGCCCGCCGGCACCTCGTCGTCCTCGAACGGCCGCCCCTCCACGGCGCCCTCCTCGGTCAGGCGCGCGGCTGCGCGCCGATCACCGGCAGGCGCGGCGCCTTCAGCACCTGCGTGCTGACCGCGCCGGCCACGTTGCGGGCCACGCTCAGGAACGCCTCGGCCTGCGGGCTGTCGGGCGCGCCCGCGACCACCGGGACGCCCTTGTCGCCGCCCTCGCGGATGGCGAGGTCGATGGGCACCGCGCCCAGGAAGCGGACGCCCATCTTCTCCGCCGCGGCCTGCGCGCCGCCCTTGTCGAAGATGGCCGTCTCGTGGCGGCAGTGCGGGCACACGAACGCGGACATGTTCTCCACCAGGCCGAGCACCGGGATGGAGACCTTGTCGAACATGAGCTTGGCGCGGATCACGTCGGCGAGCGCCACGTCCTGCGGCGTCGAGACCAGCACCACGCCGGCCGCGCGCACGTTCTGGGCGAGCGTGAGCGGGACGTCGCCGGTGCCCGGCGGCAGGTCGAGCACGAGGTAGTCCAGCTCGCCCCAGTTCACGTCGCGCAGCAGCTGCACCAGCGCGCCGGTGACCATCGGGCCGCGCCAGATCAGCGCCTGCTCCGGGTCGATGAGGAAGCCGATCGACATGACCTTGATGCCGTGCGCCTCGAGCGGATCGAGCTTCTGCCCGTCGCGCGAGGTGGGCTTCTGGTCGAGGCCGGTGAGGATCGGCACCGAGGGCCCGTAGATGTCGGCGTCGAGGATGCCGACCTTGGCGCCCTGGCGGGCGAGGCCCACCGCGAGGTTGATGGCGACGGTGCTCTTGCCCACGCCGCCCTTCCCGGCGCCCACCAGGATGATGTTCTTCACCCCGGGGGTGAGCGACGACTGCGCCACGCCGGGCGCGGAGCGGACCTGCGCGCCCCAGTGGATCTCGACCCGCGCGAAGCCGGCGCGCCGGAGCGCCCCCTCCACGTCGCGTCCGATGGTGTCCTTCAGCGGACAGGCCGGGGTGGTGAGCTCCACCTTCAGGCGCACGGCGTCGCCGTCCACCGAGAGATCCTTGACCATCCCGAGGGAGACGAGGTCCCGGTGAAGCTCCGGGTCCATGACCTTCTTCAGGGCTTCGAGCGCGGCGGCGTTGTCGAGCGGCATGGTCGGCCTTTATAGCGGTCTGCCCTCGGCTTCTCAATCTCAAGGGGCGCCGCTCACTCCAGCGCGTCCACGCGCCAGCGCCCGCCCTCGGCGACCAGCACCGCGCGCCGTCCGCCGCCCACGTCCAGGACGCGGGCGCCCCCCACGTCGCGGAGCGACGCCCCCTGGCCGAGCAGCGCGCGCACCCGCTCGGCCGCCTCCCTCCCGGCCGGCCCGGCGCCGCCGGCGTCGGTGGCGAGGCGCGCCGGGGTGTACGCCCCCTGCCAGCGCGCGGAGAGGAGCGCGTGCGCGTCCGGCCAGCGCTCCTGGCGGAGCGCGTCGGCGAAGCGCCGCAACACCTCGCGGGCGGCGGCCTCGTCGAGGCCGGCCGGGGGAGGCGCGGGGGCGCGGGCGCCGGGACCGGCGCAGGAGAGCGCGGCGGCGACGCACAGCGGGAGGAGCCAGCGGGACGGCACGGGCCGACCGATATCACCCCGGCCGCGGGCGCGCCACGCCGCGCGAGCCCGGTGATACGCTCCGCGGATGCGGGTGCTCCGGGTCGAGGGCGGGCAGGTGCGGTCGGGCGGCGAGGAGCTGGCCGGCCCCGGGGCGCCGGTGTGGATCGACCTCGCGCCCACCGCCGAGAACATGGCGTTCCTGGCGGCGCGGTTCCGCTTCCACCCGCTCGCGCTCGAGGACGCGGCGCACGAGGACCAGCGCGTCAAGCTGGAGCAGTACACGGACAACCTGTTCACGGTGGTCCACCGCATCTCGCCCGCGCCGGACGACTCCGAGCTCCTCACCCACGAGGTGGACGCGTTCCTCACCGCCGAGGCGCTGGTCACCGTGCACGCCGCCCGCATCGCCGAGGTGGACCGGGTGTTCGAGCGGTGCGCCACCGAGCCCGAGCTGCTCGCGCGCGGCGTGGACTTCGCGCTGTACCTGGTCCACGACGCCATCACCGACGCCCACTTCACGCTGGTGGACGCGCTCACCGCGGACGTGGAGGAGCTGGCCGAGTCGGTGCTGGCGGAGCGGCGGGACGAGAGCGACCAGGAGCTGCTCGACCGCATCCTGACGGCGCGGCGGCAGCACGTGCTGCTCCGCAAGCGCTTCGCCCCGCAGCGCGAGGTGTTCGCGGCGCTGGCGCGGCCCGGGCAGGCGCTGGTGCGCGACCAGACCGCCATCTACTTCCGCGACGTGGTGGACCACGCCGTCCGGCTCACCGAGGAGATCGACACCGGGCGCGACCTGCTCGCGTCCGCGATGGACGCCTACCTCTCGTCCACGAACAACCGGCTCTCCTCGGTGATGACGCGCCTCACGCTCATCTCGACCATCTTCCTGCCCCTCAACTTCATCGGCACGTTCTTCGGCATGAACCTCGACATCCTGCCACCGCGCCTCGCGGTGCCGCTGGTGCTCCTGTCGATGGTGGTGATGCCGGTCGCGATGTACGGGGTGTTCCGGCGGAAGCGCTGGCTGTAGCCGCTCAGCGTCCGATCGGCACCACGTCGCCCCGGGCGCCGGGCGGCTGGACCCGCACCTCGCCCTCCTGACCCTCGCCGCCGTCCACCGCGATCTCCACGTCGAGGAACCGGCGGATCACCTCGGCGTTGGTGGTGAGGTGCCGCGTGATCGTGGCCACGCTGTAGCGCGTCACCGGCACGACGCCGGGGGCGGCGGGCAGGATCCCGGCCGCGGCCAGCGCGGCCGGCAGGAGCAGCTGATCGCCGAGGTGCAGGTCGACCGCGGCGCCGCCGCGGAGGTGGTCGCGCAGCCCCTCCACCGCCAGGTCCGCGACCTCCTCCGGCGACCGCTCGCGCGCGCTGACCGCGCCGTGCCCGGTGCGGGTCCGCTCGAACGTGGAGACCAGGAGCACGTGCCCGCCCCGCGAGGCGCGCGAGGGCACCGGCACCCGCTCGGCCTCCGCGGGGATGCCCGCGTCGCGCAGGCCGCGCAGCGCGCGCGCCGCCTGCCGCTCGGCGATCTCGAAGCCGAGCCCGCCCACCATCGACACCACCTCGACGTCCTGCAGCGTGCCGCGGTGGCGCACGTCGAGCGGCGGCATCGGGTGCGCCGGCTCGATGCGGGCGGTCATCTCGCCGCCGCCCTCGGGGTAGAACCCGGCCGCCTGCAGCTCCAGCCCGAACCGGAACCCGAGCCGCGCCACCGCCGGCGCCCACACCAGCGCCAGGTAGTGGAACGTGGGCGCGTGGTCCTGGTGCGTCCCGCCGCGCAGGGTGAGCGTGGAGGGTGCGCCGGCCAGCGCCAGCGGCCAGCACACCGTCTGGAACAGGAGCGGCGTCGAGCCGGCGGTCCCGATGTCGAAGGCCCAGTCGCCCGCGCGCGGCGCGTGGCGCGGCCGGAACTCGAGCGCGCTCGAGCCGACCTCGTCGCCCGCGAGCTCCGCCTCCACGATCCGGGCGGTGGCGCGCGCCGCCTCGCGGTGCTGCGGGCGCAGCCCCGGCTTGAGCCGGTGCTCGCGGATGCGCTCGATGGTGAACGGCCGCCCGGTGACCGCCGACAGCGCGAGCGCGGTGCGCAGGATCTGGCCGCCGCCCTCGCCGGCGCTGCCGTCCAGCACGATGGGGAGATCCGCCGGCATCGGCGCAATGTAGTCCGGCGACGCCGCGGCGTTAAGCGGTGCGTGGGCTGGGCCGGCCGCCCCCTCCCCGGGGCGTGCTACAAGGCGCGGGTGATCGCCGCCGTCGCCGTGTTCGCCCTCACCTACGTGGCCGTCGCCGCGGGACGCTTCCCCTATCTCTCGGTGGATCGCCCCGCGGCCGCCCTGCTCGGCGCCGTCCTGATGGTCGCGCTGGGCGTGCTCACGCCGGCGGAGGGCGGCGCGGCGGTGAACGGCGAGACGCTGGGCCTGCTCCTCGGGATGATGGTCCTGACCGCCTACCTGGGGGAGGCGGGGTTCTTTCGGTGGGCCAGCTGGAGGGTGCTGCGCGCGGCCGGGACGCCGCGGACGCTCCTCTGGGGCGTGGTGTTCACCGCCGGTGCGCTCTCGGCGCTGCTCGTGAACGACACCGTCTGCCTGATGATGACCCCGCTCGTGCTGCGGATGGTGGACGACGCGGACCTGCCGCCGCTGCCGTACCTGCTGGCGGTCGCGTTCGGGTCGAACGCGGGCTCGGCGGCCACGCTCACCGGCAACCCGCAGAACATGATCGTCGGGACGCTCTCGGGCATCGGCTACGGCCGCTTCGCCGCGGCGCTGGCGCTCCCGGCGCTCGCCTCGCTCCTGCTGGTGGCCGCGCTGCTCCACGCGCTGTTCCGCCGCGTCCTGCCCCGCGGCGCGCTCACCGGCGGCCGGCCGGCGGCGCCCGAGGTGGACCGGGCGCTGCTCGCGAAGGCGCTCGGCGCGCTGGCGGTGGCGGTGGCGGGGTTCCTGCTCGGCCTCGAGCTCGCCTGGACCGCGCTGTTCGCGGCGGCGCTCTGCATGGCGGTGGCCGGGCGCGCGCCGCGGGAGGCGCTGCAGCGGGTGGACTGGCCGCTGCTCGTGTTCTTCGCCGGGCTGTTCGTGGTGGTGGCGGGCATCGGGCGGGCCGGCGTGACCGAGCGGATGTACCAGGCGGTGGCCCCGCTGCTCGGGGCGGATCCGGCGCGCCAGTCGGCGGTGTTCGGCCTGTTCTCGATCGCGGCGTCGCAGGTGGTCTCGAACGTGCCGTTCGTGATCCTGGCCGGCGAGTGGATCCCCCGGCTCGCCGATCCCACCCTGCTCTGGCTCGCCACCGCGCTGTGCGCCACGCTGGCGGGCAACCTGACCATCGTCGGCTCGGTCGCGAACGTCATCGTCCTCGAGCTGGCCGGCGCGCGCGGCCGCATCGGCTTCTGGCGCTTCTTCCGCGCGGGCGCGGTGATCACGGCCGCGACGGTGGCCGCCGGGCTCGGGATCCTGCTCCTGGAGCACCGGCTCGGGCTGATCGGGTAGCCTTCAACTCGTTGGGATGACAGCGGCTTTTGACGCCTCCCGGGAAGCACCCCAGGCAGGGCGGGACGGAGCGTGAGATCGGCCGCTCCGCCGAAATAGGACCCGCCGTTCTCCGTAGGGTTCTGCATGGTTGCGGTGGCCGCACTCCCCGATCTAGCTTTCGCGCTCACCTGTCCCGCAGAGGAGCGCTCGTTGGGTCCCTCACTGTCCGGCGAGGCCGCGTGGACGCGGGCGGCCGCGCGAGGCGACCGGCAGGCCTTCTCACGGCTGGTGGACCTGCACAAGCGCACGGTGTTCGCCCTCTGCGTCCGGCTGCTGCGGGACCAGGACGAGGCGCAGGACGCCGCCCAGGAGGCGTTCGCGCGCGCCTACGCGAGCCTGGCCGCGTTCGATGCCTCGCAGCCGTTCGCGCCCTGGCTGCTGCGCATCGCCCGCAACCACTGCCTCGACGTGCTCCGCCGGCGCCTGCCGCAGGCGCAGCGGGTCGAGCTGGACGCGGACCCGGAGGACGGCGCGCCGCGCGACCTCGCCGACCCGGACGCGCCCCGCGGCGACGACGCGCTGGAGCGCCGCGAGCTGGCGCGCACGATCGAGGCCGCGGTCGCGGCCCTGCCGGCGAACTACCGCGAGGTCGTGCACCTCTTTCACGTGGAGCACCTCTCCTACAAGGAGATCGCCGCCGCCATGGACGTCCCCATCGGCACCGTGATGACCTGGCTGCACCGCGCCCGCGCGCGGCTCAAGGCGACCCTCGACGCGAGCGCCCCGGAGATCACGCCATGACGACCTTCACCGGACACCTCACCGACGCGCAGGCGCAGCGCCTGATGGACGGGATGCTGCTCGAGGCCGAGGCGGACGAGGTCCTGGCGCACGCCGGCGGCTGCCCGGAGTGCCAGGCGCTCACCGAGTCGTACCGCGTGCTCGGCGACGCGCTGGGCGAGGCGCTCGGCGCCCTCGAGCTCCCGGAGCTGCCGCGCGACTTCACCGCCGGCGTGCTCTCCCGCATCGACGCCCGCGAGCACGCGGTCCGGCGCGAGCGGCGCTTCGCCGTCGCCATCCTCGCCGCCGTGCTCGTCGCGATCGGCGTCACCGTGGTGGCCGCCGGGGCCGGCACCTGGGCGCCCGCCGCCAGCCGGCTCGCCGGCGGCCTCGGCTCGGCCGGCGAGGCGCTGCGGCTCGGCGCCGGCCTGGCCGCCACGCTGCTGTCGGCGCTCCGCTTCCAGCTCGCGCTCGCGTGCGCCGTCCTCGCCGTCCCGCTGCTGTTCGCGCTCTCGCGCCTCATCCCCTCGGCGCGCGCAGAGCTCGCCTGACCGGAGCCAGAATGCTCTTCGCCCTCCTCCTCGCCGCGCTCACCCTCGAGAGCCCCGAACCGCCGCCGGTCGTGAACGCGCAGGCGACCGCCCCGGCGCCGCGGCCGCCCCGGAAGCCCGCGCCGCGCGCCCGGCCCGAGGCGGCCCTCCCCGCGCCGCCGGCCCCGCCCGCGCCGCCCCAGCGCCAGGCCCCGCCGTCGGTGCTGCAGGGTGAGTGGCCGGCGCCGTCCGGGAAGCGGGTCACGATCGACGACACCACCTCGCTCGACGACGCGCTCGAGGAGATCGCGAACGCCGCCGGCTGGGACGTGGTGCTCAACACCGGGCGCACCGGGAACAAGCTGCTGGTGCTGAAGCTCCGGAACGTGCCGGTGGAGGACGCGCTCAAGGCGGCGCTGGCCGGGACCGAGCTGGTCGCCACCCGCACCGGCGACATGGTGGTGGTCGCGCCGACCGGCGAGCGGACCGGCGCGGCGCCCGGGGCGCTCTCGGGGTTCGACAAGCCCAGCGGCAAGCGCTTCACCGGCGACTTCGACCACACGCCCGTGGCCGAGGCCATCCGGGTCATCTGCAAGTCCGCCGGGCTCTCCGTGGTCATCCCCGACGAGGCGGCCGGGACCGTGAGCGGCCACTTCGTGGACATCCCGGTCGAGGAGGCGCTGCAGGCGGTGCTGGTGCAGGCGGGGCTCTCCGCGGAGCGGGCCGGCTCGCTCATCACGATCCGCGCCGGCCGCGGCTTCGGCCTGCGGATCCCCCAGGGCATCGCCGACGAGGCGCGCCGCTCCGCCGAGGAGGCGCTGCGCCAGGCCGAGCGCGAGCTGCGCCGCGCCGGGCGCGAGGTGGACGAGAGCGGCGGGCGCGATCGGCAGTCCACCGGGCAGGACGTGGTGGTCCGGTCCGGCGAGGTCGTGCGCGACGTGAACGTGGTGCGCGGGAGCGTGCAGGTGCAGGGTGGCGCCGCGGCGCGCGACGTCTCGTCGGTGTTCGGCTCGGTGCAGCTCGACCGCGGGGCCGCGGCGCGCGACGTCTCCTCGGTGTTCGGCGGTGTCCGGCTGGCCGGCGGCGCGGTCACGCGCAACGTCGTGGCGGTGGGCGGGGACGTCGAGATCGGCCCCGGCGCCGCGGTGGAGCAGGACGTGGTGAGCGTCGGCGGGCGCGTCATCGTGGACCCGAGCGCCACCGTGGGCGGGGACACCAAGTCCATCCCGTTCCCCAGCCTCCCGGGCGTGTTCGGCCGCACCGCCTCCAACTTCTTCCGCGAGGCCTCGCCCATCGTCGCCGTGCTCGAGGCGCTCATCTCCTTCGCGGTGCTGTTCGTGCTCGGCCTGCTGGTGCTGGCGCTGTTCCCCCGGCGGCTGGAGGCGGTGGCGAGCTACATGGTCGCGAGCCCGGGCAAGTCGCTGCTCGCCGGCACGCTCGGCACGGTGGCCATGCCGGTGCTGCTCGTGCTGCTCGCCGTCACGGTCGTCGGCATCCTGCTCATCCCGGTGCAGATCCTGGGGATGATCGCGGCCGGGGTCCTCGGCGTCACCGCCCTCACCTTCCACGTGGGGCGCGCGCTGCCGGTGCCGGAGCGGCGCCGCACCGTGGTCCTGCAGCTCGCGCTCGGGACGGCGATCTTCGTGGTGCTCGCGCACATCCCGTTCGTCGGGGCGCTGGTCTGGATCGCGACCTGGCTCATCACCTTCGGCGCGGTGCTCCGCTCGCGGTTCGGCCAGCAGTCGCCGCCGGTCCTGCCCACCACGCCCGTGCCGCCGCCCGCCGCGTTCTAGGCCGCGGTCAGCGGCGCATCCGCGGCGCGCCCGCCGGCAGGCGCGAGAGCGCCTCCACCGCCGCGCGTCGGACGCGACCGTGGTAGTCGCTCCGCAGCGCCTCCAGCCGCGGCGCGGCCGCCTCGTGACGCAGCCGGCCGATGGCGCGCGCCGCCACCGCCCGCACCTCGGCGCGATCGGCGGTGAGCTGCGCGGCGATGGCCGGCCCGGCGTCGCGGGCGGCGAGCTGCGCGAGCGCCTCGATGGCCTCGGCGTCCGCGAGCGAGCCCGGGCGCGCCAGCCAGTCCACCAGCGGCTTCACCGCGGCGGGCGCGCCGGTCTTGCCGAGCGCGAACGCCGCCGCCGGGGCGGAGGCCCCCTCGAGCAGCGCGGTGAGCGGCGCCACCGCGCTCGCGCCGCCGGCGTCGCCCAGCGCCACCGCGAGCGCGGAGCGCCAGCTGCCGTCGTCGGGCGCCGCCTGCCCCGCCGCGCGCGCCAGCGCCGGCACCGCTCGCGGCCCGGCCCGGCCCAGCGCCGCGGCGGCCGAGAGGCGCACCTCGGGCGCGCCGTCGTCGAGCGCGGCGGCCACCGCCCGCAGCGCCGCGTCGGTGCCCAGCCCCGCCAGGCCGGCGATGGCGCCGGTGCGCACCGCCGCGTGCGGATCGCGCACCGCCTCGAGCAGGAGCGGCTCCGCGCCCGGCGCGCGGAGCCCGCCAGCGGCGGCGAGCAGCGCGCCCAGCTCGCGCGCGTCGCCGTCGCCGGTGGGCGGGCGCGCCCCGGCCCGCGCCGCGGCGGTCCCCGCCCCTGCGGGCAGCGCCTCCGGCGCCGGCCGCCCGAGCGCGGCCGCCCGGCGCGCGGAGAGCGTCGCGGCGCGGTCGCGGAGCGGGCCGGCCGAGCCCGGCGCGCCGAGCCTGGCGAGCGCGCGCGCGGCGGCGGCGCGCAGCCCGGGGTCGCCGCGCGCAGGGTCGAGCAGCGGGAGCAGGCGCGCGGCGGCCGCCTCCGCCGCGGCGCCGGTGAGGCCCAGCTCGCCGAGCGCGGCCAGGGCGGCCTCGGCCCCGGGCCGGCCCAGCCGCGCCAGGAACGGGCGCGCCGGGCAGTCCGCCTCGCGCAGCCGGACCTCGCGCGCGGCCCGCGCCGCCACGGCGGGATCGGCGCTCCGCACCGCCACCTCGCAGAGCGCCGCCCCGACCTCGAGCGCCTCCGGCAGCGCGGCGAGCGCGTCCGCCGCCGCGGCCGCGATCCGGCCGGAGGACGCGAGCGCGACGGCCTCGAGCGCGGCGGTCGCCCCGGGATCGCCGAGCCGGCCCAGCCCGCCGGCCCCGGCCTCGATCAGCTCCGGATCCGGCGAGCGCAGGAGCCCCTCGAGCGCCGGCCGCGCCGCCCAGTCCCCGGCCTCGCCCAGCCCGCGCGCCGCGCCCGCCGCGAGCGCGCGATCCGCGTTGCGCGCCGGATCGAGCAGCGGCACGAGCCGCGCCACCACCTCGGCCCGGCCGCTCGCGCCGAGCTCCTCGGCCGCGCCCGCGCGGGCCGGCCCGCGCCCGCCCAGGGCCGCCAGGTTGCGCTCCCACAGCGTGCGCGCCTCCTGCTCGACCGCCTCGCGCAGCGAGACGCCGACCGCGTCGAGCGCGTCGGCGATGGCCGCGCGGCCCTCGGGCGACGCGTCCGCGTAGGCGACGCGCAGCGCGCCGCGCGCGCGCGGCTGGTCCGGCATGCCGGCGAGCCCGCGCGCCGCCGCGGCCGCCACCGTCGCGTCGGGATCCGCCAGGAGCGCCCCGAGCGCCTCGGCCCCCTCGGCGCCGCCGCGCGCCGCGAACGCCTCGGCCGCCGCCCGGCGCACCTCGGCGCTGCCGTCGCGCTGCGCGACCAGCAGCGTGGCGAGCGCGTCCGCGCCGCCGCGCGCGCCCGCCGCGCGCACCGCCGCGGCGCGCCGCGCCGGGTCCGGCGACCCGAGGTCGCCGCCGCCGCAGGCGAGGCACGCGGCGAGGAGGGCCGCGAGGCCTGCACGGCATGGACGGGCTGCGAAGGTGGCGGCTGCGGGAACGCGGGACACGGGCCGCCATGCTCGCCGCGAACCCCGCCGCGCGCAAGCGCGGGCGCCCGCGGCGGCCAGCGCCCTTGGTCAGCGGCGGCGGGTGCCGGCGCGGCCCGGGCGCGACGGGCGCGACGGCCGGGACGCGCGGCCGCCGGGGCCGGGGGCGGCGGCCCTCGGACCGGCGCGGCTCGCGCCGCGAGCCCGCGGCCCGACCTCGTCCGCGTCCGGCTCGGCCGGCGGCGGGGCCGCGCCGGGCGCCGCCGGCGGCCCGTGGCCGTGGCGGCGGGCCGCCTTCGGGAGCTCGCGCACCGACGGTCCCCGGGCCGGCGTGCCGGACTCGAGCCCGACCCGCTGCCGCAGCGCGCGCACCTCCTCCGGCTCCAGCCGGCGGAACCTGCCGGGCCGCAGCCCGCCGACGCCGATGCCGCCGAACTCCGGCCGGAACAGGCGCTGGACCTGCAGCCCCACCGCCTCGCAGAGCCGCTTCACCAGGTGGAAGCGGCCCTCGCCCACCACCACGCGGATCCACACGTTCCGGTCGGCGTGCTCGTGGACGGCCACCTCCAGCGCGCGCGCCGGGCCGTCCTCCAGCCGGACCCCGGCCTTCATCCGCTCCAGCGCCTCCGCCGGCGGATCGCCCTTCACCTTCACCAGGTACACGCGCTGATGGCCGTAGCGCGGGTGGGCCAGGCGGTTCGCCAGCTCGCCATCGTCGGTGAGCAGCAGCGCGCCCTCCGCGTCGTAGTCGAGCCGGCCCACCGGGAACGGCCGCCCCGGCACGCCGCGCAGGTACTCCATCGCGGTGGGGCGACCCTGCGGATCCGACGCGGTGGTGACGCAGCCGGACGGCTTGTAGAGCAGGTAGTAGCTGCGCTGCTCCGGCTGCGAGACGAGCGCGCCGTCCACCGTGACGAGGTCGCGCCCCGGGTCCACCTTGGTGCCCAGCTCGGTCACCGTGCGCTGGTTGACGCGCACGCGGCCGGCGCTGATGAGCGCCTCCGCCTTGCGCCGCGAGGCGATGCCCGCCCCCGCCAGGAACTTCTGCAGCCGCTCCTCGGCCATCGCTAGCTCCCCGCCGCCGGCGGTCCACCGGGCCCGGCGCCGGCGCCGGGCTCCGCGTCGGCCTGCGCCTCGGCCTCGTCGGCCCGCTTCTTGTCGGCGAGCGCGGCCTCGGCCGCGCGCGCCTTCTCGTCCGCCGCGGCCATCGCCTGCTCGAGCTCGTCGAGCGCCGCGTCGCTCTCGGCGCGCTTCGCCTCCAGCTCGGCGCGGAGCTTCTCGTCGGAGAGCTCGGCCACGATGCCCTCGATCCCGGGCGCCTGCTCCGCCGGCGCCTCCTTCTCCACGATGTCGCGGTGCTCCTCGGAGAGCTCGTGGAACTCGCGCAGCGTGGGGAGGGAGGCGAGGTCCTTCAGCGCGAAGAACTCCAGGAACTCGCGGGTGGTGCCGTACAGGATGGGCCGCCCCGGCTCCTCCTTCTTGCCGAGGATCTTGACCAGCTTGCGCTCGAGCAGCGCCTTCACCACCGCGCCGCAGTCCACGCCGCGGATGTCCTCGATCTCGGGGCGGGTCACCGGCTGCCGGTACGCGATGATGGCGAGCGTCTCGAGCGCGGCGCGGGTCAGCCGCTGCGGCTTCACCTTGAGGAAGCGGCGCGCGAAGTCGGAGTTGTCCGGCGAGGTGCGGAGCTGCCAGCCGCCGGCCACCTCGTGCAGCACGATGCCGCAGGGGCCCTCGCGGTAGTGGCCGGAGAGCTTGTCGAGCGCCTTCTCCAGCCGCTCCACCTCGACGCCGCTCGCGGCGCGCATCTCCTCCACGCTCAGCGGGCGCTCGGCCAGGAACAGCAGCGTCTCGACCACGGTGCGGACCCGGTCGGCGCTGAGCCGCCGGGCCGCCGCGGCCAGCTTCTCGAACGGGAGCTCCTTGTCGTCGGCCACGTCGATGTCGGCCGGATCCACCTCGTCGAGCGCCGGGTCGCCCTGCTTCGCCTCCTCGGCGGCCTGGAGCGCGTCCAGCTCGGCCGCGGACACCGACGCCGCGGGCGGCGCGTCGGCAGCCGGCGCGTCGGTACCCGGCGCTTCGGTACCCGGCGCTTCGGTACCCGGCGCGTCGGCAGCCGGCGTCGCGGCAGCGGGCGCGGCCTCGGGCTGCGCGGCGGAGCCCTCCGGCCCCGCGCCGTCCGGCGCGGGCACGTCCTCCGCGGCGGTCGGCCGGTCGGTGGGCTCGGTCATCGGTAGTCCTCCTGTCCGACGGGGACGTCGTCGCCGAGGGTGTCCTTCGCCTCGACGAGGATCTCGGCCCCGGGGCCGGCGTCGTCCAGCGCGGCCTGGTAGATGCGGATGAGCTTCAGCTTCGCCATCTCCAGGATGGCGAGGAACGTGGAGATCACGTTCGCCTTGGTGTTCCGGTTCTCGGCCGGGCCGGCGAGCAGCTCCTCGAACGTGGCGCGCCGCCGCAGCCGGAGCACGTCGGCGACGCGGGAGATGGCGTCGCTGATGGTGAGCCGGTCGGTGATCACGTCGTGCGTGTGCTCCGGGCGCGCGTGCGCGATGGCGCGATCGAGCGCCTCGATGAGCTTGAACACCGAGACGTCGGCGAGCCCCTCCGGCCCGTCCGGCGCGGCGGGGCGCTCGGCCCGGACGCGCCGCGTGAACACGGTGCGGTCGAGGATGTCGCGCCCGCCCAGCTCCTCGCCGGCGGCCTTGTACTTCTGGTACTCGAGCAGCCGCCGCACCAGCTCGGCGCGCGGGTCCACCCCGGCGTCCTCGGGACCGGCCGCGTCCTCGGCCACCTCGGTGCGCGGGAGCAGCAGCTTGCTCTTCATGAGCAGGAGCTGCGCCGCCATGTGCAGGAACTCGCCGGCGATGTCGATGTCGAGGTCGCGCATCGCCTCGAGCGTGGCGAGGTAGCTCTCGGTGATCCGCGCGATGGGGATGTCGAAGAGATCGACCTCGTGCTCCTTCACCAGGTGAAGGATGAGGTCGAGCGGCCCCTCGAACGGCGGCTGGCCCTCGCGGAGCGGGGGGAGCGTGACCCGGAACGCGTCCGCCGCGGCGCGCGCGTCGGCGTCGTCGGCGCGCGGCGAGTCCGCGCCGAGCCCGGCGTCCGTGTCGCTGTTCCTGGCCATCCCGGCGGACCGCCCCCCGTGGTGGGTCCTACTCGAGCTTCATCGCGGCGCGGACCTGGACCATGTTGGCCTCCGCCGCGGCGCGCGCCTTCTCGTTCCCGAGCTGCACGATGTCGTCGAGGTCCTTCGGCTTCGCGAGCAGCGCCTCGCGCCGCGCGCGCATCTCCTCCTGCTGCGGCAGGAGCCGCTCGAGCAGCTTCTTCTTGCAGTCCACGCAGCCGATCCCGGCGGTGCGGCAGTTCTGGTCCACCCAGGCGACGGTCTCGGCGTCGCTCGTCACCTTGTGCAGGTAGAACACGCCGCAGACGTCCGGGTTGCCCGGGTCCTGCCGCCGCTTGCGGGCCGGGTCGGTGACCATGCCCATGATCTTCTTCTGCGTGGACTCGGCGCTCTCGCCCAGGTCGATGGTGTTGCCGTAGCTCTTCGACATCTTCCGGCCGTCGGTGCCCAGGATCTTGGGAGCGGCGGTGAGCAGCGGCTGCGGCTCGGGGAACACCTCGCCGTAGTGGAAGTTGAACTTGCGGACGATCTCGCGCGACAGCTCCAGGTGCGGCACCTGGTCGACGCCCACCGGCACGCGGGTGGCCTTGTACAGGATGATGTCCGCGGTCATCAGCACCGGGTAGCCGAGGAAGCCGTACAGGGCGAGGTCGCGGTCGGTGATGTTCTCGCGCTGCTCCTTGTACGTCGGCGAGCGCTCCAGCCACCCGAGCGGCGTGATCATGCCGAGCAGCAGGTTCAGCTCGGCGTGCTGCTTCACCCGGCTCTGGATGAACAGCGTCGACCGCGAGGGGTCGATGCCCGCGGCGATGAAGTCCACGAACATCTCGCGCTCGGCCTGCTTGATGACCGAGGTGTCGTGGTAGTTCGTGGTGAGCGCGTGCCAGTCCGCGCTGAAGTAGAAGCACTCGTTGTCGTCCTGGAGCTTGACCCAGTTCGCGAGCGCGCCGTGCAGGTGGCCGAGGTGGAGGCGGCCGGTGGGCCGCATGCCGCTGACGATGATGGGGCGCTTCGAGGACATGGATCTCCGGGTGCGGGTCAGGCGGTGATGGCGCCGGCGAGCTGGGCGAGCAGGCCGACCACGAAGCTCGACGGGCCCGAGATGATGCGGCCGGCGAAGACGAAGACGGCGAGGAGCAGGAACGGCGACAGCGCGGTGACGCGCTCCCACTGCGGCCGCAGCCGCGCCGGCATGAACCCGTCCACCACCCGGCTGCCGTCGAGCGGCGGCACGGGGATGAGGTTGAACAGCGCCAGGTTCACGTTCAGCAGGACCATGATCTGCAGGAGCTCGCCCACGCCCTGCCCCGGCGCGATGGCGGTCGGCGCCCACCGCCAGCACAGCGCGAGCGCCACCGTCGAGAGCACCGCGAGCAGGATGTTGGAGATGGGCCCGGCCGCCGCGGTGAGCGCCATCCCCGTGCTCATGTTCACGTTTTGCCGGAATCGCGCCGGGTTCACCGGCACGGGGCGCGCCCAGCCGAACGGGATGCCGAGCAGCGGCAGCAGCACCGTTCCGATGGGGTCCACGTGGGCGATGGGGTTGAGCGTGAGACGCCCCATGCGGGACGCCGTGTCGTCGCCCAGCTTCCAGGCGCTCCACGCGTGCGCGAACTCGTGCACGGAAAGCGAGAGCACGAGCGGGATGAGCATCATCAGCCCGCGTTGGAGGTCGAACCCCATTGCCTAAAGCCTCGTCGGGAAAAGCGGTTCTTTAGCAGCGTGGGGCCGGGCGGTCAACGCGCTCGGCGGCCGCCGGACGCGCCGGGACCGCGGCCCGCTCCCCCCTCCGAACAGCCGGGGCGCGCCGATTCCGCCCGGGATCGCGGCGCGGCTCAGGCGCGGGGGTGGAAGCGGTCGTACAGCCGCTTCACGTGGGTGCGATCCACGTGGGTGTAGATCTGCGTGGTGGAGACGTCGGCGTGGCCCAGCATCTCCTGGACCGCGCGCAGGTCGGCGCCCCCCTCCAGCAGGTGGGTGGCGAACGAGTGGCGCAGCTTGTGCGGTGAGATGCGCCGGCGGATGCCCGCGCGCCGGGCGCAGCGGTCCAGGATCTTCGCGAACCCCTGCCGCGTCATCCGGCCGCCCCGCGGCGTGACGAACAGGTCCTTCGAGCGGCGGCCGTGGAGCAGCCGCTCCCGCGCGACCGCCAGGTACGCCTTCACCGCCGCGGCGGCGGGCGCGCCCACCGGCACGATCCGCTCCTTGTTCCCCTTGCCGCGGGCGACGAGCACCCGCGTCTCGAGGTTCACGTCGTTGAGCTGCAGCGAGACCAGCTCCGAGACGCGCAGCCCGGTCGCGTAGAGCAGCTCCAGCATGGCGCGGTCGCGGATGCCGGCGGCGCTGCGCACGTCCGGCGCGGCCAGCAGGCGGTCCACCTCGTCGTGCGAGAGCAGCCCCGGGAGGCGGCGCCCGGGCCGCGGCGACTCGATCTCGTCCGACGGATCGGCGGGAGTGACGCGCTCGGCCGCGAGGAGCCGGTGCAGCGAGCGGATGGCGGAGAGCGCCCGCGCCTGCGAGCGCGGCGAGAGACCGCGGCGCACCAGCTCGGCGAGGTGGGCCTGGATCTCGCCGCGGCCCACCCGCTCCCAGGCGTCCACCCCCAGCTCGTCCAGGTGCTCGAGGTAGCGGCGCAGGTCGCGCCCGTAGGCCTCGACGCTGTTCTCGGCGAGCCCCTTCTCCACGCGCACGTGGGCGAGGAACAGGTCGAGGGCGGGCTCCAGCGCGGACATCGCGGCGACGATAGCGCCGGGCCCGCGCCCGTCCAGTTCGCGGCCGGCGCGCCGCTCAGGCGAGCAGGTCGGAGACGTCGCCCTTGCCGGCGCGGACCACCACCGGCTCCGGGCCGGAGAGGTCGATGACCGACGACGGCTCGGCCGGGCGGAACCCGCCGTCCAGGATGAGGTCGAGCCCGTGGCCCAGCTCGTCCTTGATGTCGTGCGCGTCGATGAGGATCTCGCCCTCCGGCTTCGCCGCTGACGTGGAGATGAGCGGGTGGCCGAGCCGGCGCACCAGCTCGAGCGCGATGGGGCTGTCGGGGATGCGGATGCCGACCGTCTTCTGCCGCCGCAGCACCAGCTCCGGGACGAGCCGGGTGGCCGGCAGGATGAACGTGAACGGCCCGGGCACCTTGCGACGCAGCACCCGGTAGGCGGCGTTGTCCACGATGGCGTAGCGCGAGATCTCCGCCAGATCCTGGCAGATGAACGCCAGCTCGTGGGTGCGCGGGAGCTGCTTCAGCTGGTAGATGCGCTCGATGGCGCGCTTGTCGAACAGGTCGCAGCCGATCCCGTAGAACGTGTCGGTCGGGTACGCGATCACGCCCCCGGACGAGAGCGCCGAGACGGCGCGCTCGACGACGCGCGGCTGCGGGTGGAGGGGGTCGATCTCGACGATGGGCGCGGCCGGCATGAGCCCGCGATCTAGCAGCTTTCCGCCGGCTCCCCAAGCGCCGCGGCGGAGGCGCGCACCGCGGGCGCCCTCCCGGCACACCGGGCGGGCGTCCGCGGCGCGGGCGACCCTCCGTCAGCTGCGGCTCTTCCCGCGCTCGATCAGCTCGCGGACCTTCTGGCCGCCCTTCTTGCCGATCTCCTCGTAGAAGGCGTGCCCGCGCTCGTCGCGCACCGCGATGCCGCCCTTGCGGCCCGCCTCCGAGACCGTCATCCCGCGCCGGCCCTCGTCCGGCTCGCCCCGCCCGACCTTCTCCTCGTTGTCCGCCATTCCCGTCCCCCTCCCGTCCGCGTGCTAGCGATCGTCCCCCAATCCCTCGCCCTTCCCCGCCTCCTCCTCGGCGCCAGCCTTCCCCTTCTCGATCAGCTCGCGGACCTTGTGCCCGCCCTTCCGGCCGATCTCCTCGTAGAAGGGCGTCCCGCGCTCGGCCTTGATGGTCTCGCCGCCCTTCTTGCCGATCTCCTCGTAGAAGCGCGGCCCGCGCTCGGCCTTGACGGTGTCGCCGCCCTTCTTGCCGATCTCCTCGTAGAACTTGCGGCCGCGCTCGGCCTTCACGGTCTCGCCGCCCTTCTTGCCGATCTCCTCGTAGAACTTGCGGCCGCGCGTCTCACGGACCCGCACCCCGCCCTTGCGACCGGCCTCCGAGACCGTCATCGCCCCCTTGCTGCCGCCCTTCTTCTCTTCAGCCATGTGTCGCCCCCGTCCGTTCACGCACAATGTGGTCGCTGGTCTTCCGCCGGCGCAGGGCCCGGGCGAGCACGTGCTCGGCGATGGCCTCCGCCATGTCCAGGCCGGTGGCCTCGAGGATCCCCTGCCAGCTCGGGTTCCCGTTCACCTCGATCACCGTCGGGCCCTCGTCGCCCAGCACGAGGTCCACGCCGGCGTAGTCCAGCTCGAGCGCCGCCGCCGCCGCCTCCGCCACCGCGCGCACCGCGGCGGGGCACTCCACCGCCTCCACGCGCCCGCCGCCGCCCACGTTGGTGCGCCACTCGCCCGGCGGCGCGTGCCGCACCATCGCGGCCCGAGTCGTGCCCCCGACCACGAACACGCGCAGGTCTCGCCCCGGGTGCGGGACGTACGCCTGCAGGTACACCGCGCCGTCCCTTCCCGCCCGCTCCCGGACGCGGTCTCGCCCCGCCCGATCCGGGCGGACGCGCTCCACGCCCTCGCCGAGCGAGCCCGCCAGTGGCTTCACGACGGACTCGCCGAGCCGCTCCAGCGCGTGCTCGGCGCCGACCGGCGCCTGGGCCACCGCCGCCGGCGGGGTCGGCACGCCGGCGCGGACCAGGAGCCACGAGCTGCGGAACTTGTCCTGGGCCGCGAGCAGCGGCTCGATCCGGTTCACCACCACCGCGCCGGCTCCCTCCATCGCGCGGTAGATCTCGAACTGCGCGTCGGGGTCGCCCTCCCGGCCGAGGCCGCGCGCGAGCACGAACGCATCGACCTCCTCCATCCGCATGGTGCCGAGCGAGACGCCCACGCCCTCCGCCCCCACGCCGGCCGCCATCGCCGACGGATCGATCACCACCGCCTCGCCCCGCCGGGCACACGCAGCGAGCAGGCGCTTGCTGTGCCAGTCCTCCTCCGGCCAGGCGGTCACCACCCCGATCCGGATGAAGCGTTCCATGCGAGGCTTGCTTCCCTTCCCCCACCCCGACCGCCGCGCAACATGGTGACCATGCCCGGCTGGCTGGACAAGGGCGCGCCATCCCGAACCTTTCTCGGAGGTCCCGCCGGGTCCGGCCCGCGGCGCGGCCCGGGCGGCCGCCGGGCGTGCGTCGGCGGCCGTCGCGCGCGCGCGGGCGGCGGGGGACGGAGGAACGGACCGTGAAGTGCGCCGGTCAATCGGCGCGGGCGAGCGCCGCCTCGAGCGCAGCCACCACGCGCCCGGCCTGCTCGCCCTCGAGCGGCCGCCCGTCCGACGTGCGGACGTAGAACGCGTCGGCCGCCCGGTGGCCCTCGGTCGCGATGCGCGCCAGGTCCACCGACACGCCCAGCTCGAAGAACGTGCGCGCGACGGTGTGCAGCAGGCCCACGCGATCCGCGGTGAAGACGTCCACCACGCTGTGGGCGCGGGCGCTGTGGTTGTCGATCACGATCTTGGTGGGCACCCGCGGGAGCGGCTTCGCCGCGACCGAGGAGGCGCGCAGGCGCCGGGTCATCAGGGCGGCGAGCGGCTCCTCGCCCGCGAGCACGCGGACCAGATCCCGCCGCGCGGCGCGCCAGCGCGCCGGCTCGACCGGACCGTCGTCGGGGCCCCGCAGCTCGAACACGTCGAGCGCCCGGCCGGCCAGCCAGCCGGCCGCCGCGGGGTCGGGCGAGCTGGAGAACACCTCGGCGTGCTGGATGTCGATGCGGTGGGCCGCCAGCACGCCCGCCACGATGGCGAGCAGGCCGGGGCGGTCCCGGGCGGTGAGCGCCAGCTCGGTCAGCCCCAGGTCGCGCCGGTGGCGCAGCGCTCCGGCGAGCACCCGGTCGCGCCCGAGCTGGAGCAGTCGCAGGTGGTGCGGCGCCTCCCCGGGCGCGGCGGTCAGGAAGTACCGCGCCGGCATGGCCGCGACGAAGCGTCGCTGCTCGGCCTCCGACCCGTGGCGCGGGCTGGCGGCGAGCGCGGCGACCACCCGCGTCCTGCCGGCCGCCTCCGCGGTCCCGGGCTCCGGACGGCGCTCGCCCCGCTGCAGCACCTCGCGCGTCTTCCCGTACAGCTCGAGCAGCAGCCGCGCCTTCCACTCGGTCCAGGTGCGCGGGCCGACCGTGGCCATGTCCGCGTAGGTGAGGAGGTACAGCTTCTCCAGCCGGTCTAGGGTGCCGACCTCCTCCGCGAACGCGTGGATGAGATCGGGATCCGAGAGATCGCGCCGCTGCGCGATGGCCGACATCCGCAGGTGCTTCAGCACCAGCCACTCGATGTCGCCGGCGTCGTCCGGGTCCACGCCCATGCGCACGCAGGCCTCGGCGGCGATCTCCGCGCCGCGCACCGAGTGGTCCTTGCCCGCGCCCTTGCCGATGTCGTGGAAGAGGGTGCCGAGGTAGAGCGCCAGCGGGCGCGCCTGCGCCTGCATGAGCTCGCCCAGCACCGGCTCCTTCACGTCGCCGCAGCGGAGCGCGAACAGCCGGCGCACCGCGAACAGCGTGTGAACGTCCACCGTGTACACGTGGTAGACGTCGATCTGCCGGCGGGCGGTGATCCGCGCGAACTCCGGCAGCACCTTGGGCAGCACGCCCAGCTCGTGCATCTGCGTGAGGAAGCGGCCGCGCGTGCCGGCCCGCGTGAAGCACGCCAGCAGCTCCTGGTTCAGCTCCGGGTCGGCCGCGCCCTCCGGCGGCAGCTCCTCGGCCACCTGCGCGGCGAGGTCCCGCGCGTACGGGTACAGGTCGAGCTGCTCCCGGTCCGCCGCCGCGAACAGGCGCACCAGCGCCGCGGGCGAGCGGCGCAGCACGTCCTTGTCGGACACGGTGAGCCGGCCGCGGAACACCTTCAGCTCGCCGCCGGGCAGGAACCGGTCCGCGGCGCGGGTGGGCTGCCCCTGCAGCACCGGCACCGGCCGCTCGGCGCCGATGGTGGCGGCCGGCGGCGGCACCATGCGCCAGCCGGTGGCGGTCTGCGTCTCCAGGCACCGGTCCACGATCGCGTCGCACGCCACCAGCACCGCCTTCGCGGCCAGGTAGTAGTGGCGCATGAACTCCTCGACCCCGCTCGCGCCCTCGCGGTCGCGGTACCCCATCGCCTGCGCGACCTGCGGCTGCACGTCGAAGGTGAGCTGGTCCCACTTGCGGCCGGCGAGGTAGTGCATCTCGTTGCGCACCCGCCAGAGGAAGTCGCGCGCGCGGCGCATCTCGCGGATGTCGCGCTCCGGCAGCAGCGCCCGGGAGAGCAGCTCGGTGATCCCGGCGACCTTGAAGCGCACCCGCGCCAGCCACAGCGCCGACTGGAGATCCCGCAGCCCGCCCTCCGACTCCTTCACGTTCGGCTCGAGCAGGTAGAGCGAGTCGCCGAACCGCTCGCGGCGGCCGCGCATCTCGTCGAGCTTGTCCTGCAGGAACTTCTCGACCTTGGCGGTGGAGAGCCCGTGCAGCTCCTCGCGCTCCAGCTCGCGGTAGAGGTCGCGATCGCCGCCCAGCCACCGGAGGTCGAGCAGCGCGGTGCGCGCGGTGTGGTCCTCGGAGGCGAGCTGGTCGCAGGTCTTCAGGTCGCGGACCGCGTAGCCGACCTCGAGCCGCAGGTCCCAGAGCGCGTAGACCAGCCGCTCCGCGGCGGTCTTCACGAACGCGTCCGGCTTCCCCGGCGCGTGGAGCACGAGCAGGTCCACGTCGCTGAACGGCGCCAGCTCGCGCCGGCCGTAGCCCCCCAGCGCCACCAGCGAGACCGGCGAGGGCGCGTGCGCCTGACCCGCCTCGGCCAGCGCGCGGTCCCACAGCGCGCCCACCACCCGGTCCATGGCCGCGCTCTGCAGCCGGACCACCGTGTGCCCGCTCGCCCCGGCGCGGTGGACGTCCTCGACGTAGCGGCGCAGCTCGGCGAACGCGGCCTTGGGATCCCCCGTCACCTGCGGCAGCTCGGCGAGCTTCGCCTCGAACTCGAAGGGCGCGGCCACGGGGAGGTTGATCAGGGCGTCGAGCGCGGGGGGCGTCATCGCGGCGGAGTATAGCGTCCGCCGGCCCCGCGCTCCCGCGGCGGATCACGGCGCCGGCGCGTGGATGGCGGCGAACGCCCGCGGGGCGGCGATCGTTGCCAGGAGATCGGGCACACCTGCCTCCCGGACGAGCACCGGGTAGCGCAGCCCGCCGCGCCAGGCGATCGCGTGCGTCCGGAAGCGGTCGCCCGCCTCGACCAGCAGCTCCAGCGGTCCGCCGCGCTCGGTGGCGCGCAGCGCGTCCTCCAGGCGCTGGCGGGTGTGCTTGCGGCCGTTCACCGCCACGAGCCTCGCGCCCGGCGGGATCCCCGCCCGCGCGGCCGGCGAGCCGGGGACGACGTCCACCACGCGATCCTCGGAGAGGTAGAGGCCGATGGACGCCTCCAGGTTGAACGACCCGAGCACCCGCTCCTGCGCCACCTGGAGCGAGGTGGGCGTGTCGCTGGTGGCGAGCCGCCACCCCGCCGCCTCGATCCCGGCGGTGGGCGCCTCCGGGCGCGGGCGGGCCACGCGCGCGTCGAGGAGGCCGGCCCAGTCGAGCGGCGCCACCTTGCCCAGCGCGGCGATCACCTCGTCGAGCCGGTACGCCGACACGGTGGGCCCGCCGGACCGCCCGCCCAGGAACGCCCGCACGAAGTCGTCGAGGGAGCGGGCGCCGCGCGACTCGCGGCGGATGCGGGCGTCCACCTCCAGCCAGACCAGGGCGCCCTCCCAGTAGAAGTCCACGCTGCGGCGCGCGTACGCGCCCTCGGAGCGCGCCGAGTACCCCACCTGCGCCGCCGCGGCGGTGTCCTCGAGCGATCGCCAGGCCCGGCCGGTGGTGCTCGCCATGCCCTGTGCGGCCACCGCGATCGAGTCCGGCAGGCGCGCGCCGCCGAGGCCGCTGCGCGCGGCGAGGACCCAGCCGAGGTAGTGCGTCAGGCCCTCGTAGACCCAGAGCAGCCGCGCGTCCGGCGGCGCCTGGAAGTCCGCAGCCGCCATCCCCTGCGGCCGCCGCGACTTGCCGTTCCAGGCGTGGACGTACTCGTGCGACAGCAGGCCCGCCCGCGTCCGCCGCGCGATCGGGTCGGCCAGGGCCCGCTCCGGCATGCGCATGTCGGCGCACTGGTGGTGCTCCAGCCCGGAGAAGACGATCTCGTCGGAGAGCGTGACGAGGAACCGGTACCCGGCGAACGGGTAGCCGCCGAACAGCGCGCCGGCCTCCGCGACCAGCCGCTCCACGTCCGCGCGCAGCTCGGCGGGCACCGCCAGCGCGTCCTCCGACTCCGCCGCCACCACCAGCAGGTGCGGCGGGGCGCCGGGCGCGTGCACCGGCAGCTCCATCAGGTGACGGCCGGAGAGGACCGGCGAGTCCACCAGCAGCTCCAGGCTGGCCGGCGCGAACCGCATCGCGTCGCCCTCGCGCGCGGCCACCGGCAGCGCGGTGCTCGCCTTCCAGCCCCGCGGCAGCGTCACGCGCGCGCGGACCGGCTGATCGGCGGCAGGGACGCCGGCCGGTACCAGGACCACCGTCCCCCAGCCCAGGATCCCGAGCTGCGAGGTGAAGGAGGAGCCGGCGGCGGAGCTCCCCTGCCCGGCCGGCGGCGCGAGCTGGTCGAGCGCCACCTCGACGCGCTCCGCGCCGCGGGGCACCTGCAGGTGGAACGCGTACGGATCGACCGGATCGCGCGCCCACGCGAGCGGCCGCCCGCCCGCGGTCACGGCCAGCGAGGCCAGCTCCGCCACCGCGTTGCTGGGCCGGTGATCTCCGGGCAGCCACTTCGGCGCGACCAGGGTGAGCGGGCCGGGCCGCGCCGGGATCACCAGCCGCGCGTGGATCACGCCCGACGGCGCGTCGCGGAGGTCCACCTCGAGGTCGATCGGCGCGGCCGCGGCGCCCAGCGCGGCGAGGCCCACGGCGACTGCGGCTCCCAGCATGCACGCTCCCGGAGAGAGCGTTCACGCATAGCGGAGGCCGGCCGCCGTGTCGAGGGCTTCCGCGACCGGGCACCGCGCGGGGCGCCGCCCGCTCCCCGAGGCGCTCAGCGCGCCGCCGCGACCCGCGCGTCGCCCCGGGCGAACTGCGCGACCGCGCGGGTGATCCCGGACGCGACCTCGTCCTGGTAGCGCGCCGAGCCGAGGCGCTGCTCCTCGGCGCGGTTGGAGATGAACCCGGTCTCGACCAGCACCGCCGGCATGCGCGCGCCCAGCAGCACGTAGAACAGCGCGCTCTTCACGCCGAGATCCTTCACGTCCCCCACCCTCGAGCGCACGCCCGCGCACACCTCGCGCTGGACGAGCTGCGCGAGCCGGCGCGAGCTGTCGGCGCTGGCCTTCGCGTCGAGGTCGCTCAGGATGCGCGCCACCTCCGACGGCGCGTCCTCGGCGTCGAGCCCGTTCTCGCGGGCGGCGAGCCGGGCCGCGTAGCGGTCGTCGGCCACGTTCAGGAAGTAGGTCTCCACGCCGGCGCGGACGCGGCGCGGGTGGGCGTTCGCGTGCACCGAGACGAACAGGTCGCCGCGGGCGGTGTTCGCGAGCGCGGTGCGCTCCTCGAGCGCCAGGAACCGGTCGTCGCGGCGCGTCAGCACCACCTGGAAGCCCTCGGCCTCCAGCTTGCGCGCCAGCCGCCGCGCGATCGCGAGCGTCACGTCCTTCTCGCGCACGCGCGTCGGGCCGATGGCGCCGGGATCGTGGCCGCCGTGCCCGGCGTCCACCACGATGCGACGGATGGGCCCGAGCTCGCCCTCGCCGGCGGACGGGCCGGCCTTGCCCGCGGGCGCGGCCGGGCCGGGCGCCGGCGGCGGCTCCGGCGCGCGGGTCGCCCCGGCGATCGCCTGGTGGATGGCGGCGTGCGTCCCGACGTCCACGATCAGGCGCGGCGGGTCGTCGAGCGTGAAGAGCTGCACCTTGTCGTCGCCGGGCAGGTCCAGCACCACGCGCACGGTGTCCGGGCCGTTCTGCGCCGCGCGCACCCGGTCCACCTGGTCGCCGGCCACGGCGCGCTCGACCGCCTTGCCGTCGAGGTGCGCCGGGCGCAGGTCGAGCGCGAGCCGGCGAGGGCGGTCGCCCTCCGGGGCGAGCTCCAGCTTGTGCCAGCCCACCCAGTGCGACAAGTAGATCGCGACGCGGGTGTAGTCGCCGCTCGACCAGGCCCGGACCTCGGAGACGGTGGCCGTGCCCTCCCCGCCGGACTCGCCGAGCGGCATGGGCCGGGCGGGCTCGCCGCGCAGGTCGGCCAGGGCCGCGTCGAGCGCGGGCTCCGGGGCGGGCTCCTCGTCGGCGTCGGCGGGCTCCGGCTCGGGCGCCGCAGGGGCCGCGGGCGCGGGCGTCGGCGCCCGCTTCGGCGCGGCCCGGGGCGGCGCGGCGGCGCGCGCCGGGCGATCGTCGCCGGCCTCGCGGCGGATCGCGGCGGCGAGCGCGGGCGCGTCGCGCGAGCCGAGGCGCGTCGCGCGCGCCGCGAGCCGAAGCGCCTCGTCGCGATCCGCCTCCACCGCGGACCAGCGGTACAGCGCGTACCGCGCGCGGGACGCCTCGAGCAGCGCGGCCGGCGCGTCCTTCCCGCGCGCCGCCTGCTCGAGCCCGCGGATCGCCTTCTCCCAGTTGTGGCGGTAGCGGCGCCGGTTCCGGTCGCGCATCAGCGCGGACATCGCGGCCTTGGCGTCCACCAGCCGGCTCACCTTCGCCCGGGCCGCGGGCTTCTTCGGCGCCGGGGCCGGGCGCGCGCGGGCCGCCGTTCGCCGCGGCGCGTCGTGCTTCGCGGCGGCGGGCGTCCTGCCGCGGTAGCGCGCCGCCGGCGCTGCCTCCACCGGGGCAGCGAGCATCAGCACGGTGAGCAGGACGGCGGCGCGGCGCATGGGAGGGCGAATGTCCCCCCGCTCGATATCTCCGTCCAATTTCCGGCCGCCGGCGCGCATCCCATGCGCGGGGCCATTCCCGACCGGCCCGGGACACTGCCCGGGTGCGCGCGGCGGCGGTATCCTGGCCCGTCCCACACTCCTCGGAGGCCTCCGATGGCGAGCCAGAAGCGCGTGGGCGTCGTCCTGTCCGGCTGCGGGTTCCTGGACGGCGCCGAGATCCACGAGGCGGTGTGCACGCTGCTGTCCCTCGACCGCCGCGGCGTGAAGCTCGTCGCGACCGCGCCGGACGTCGAGCAGCTGCACGTCGTCGATCACGTGAAGGGGGCGCCGGCCGACGGCGAGCGGCGCCGCGTGCTGGTGGAGGCGGCCCGCATCGTGCGCGGGCAGATCACGCCGCTCTCCGCGGTGTCGGGGCGGGACCTCGACGCGCTGGTGTTCCCGGGCGGCTTCGGCGCGGCCAAGAACCTCTGCAGCTTCGCGGTGGAGGGCCGGGCCATGCGCGTCCTCCCGGAGGTGGAGCGGATCGTGCGCGAGGTGCGCGGCGCCGGCAGGCCGATGGGCTTCATCTGCATCGCCCCGGTGATCGCGGCGCGCCTGCTCGGGCCCGAGGGGGTCAAGGTCACGATCGGGAACGACCGCGACACCGCCGCCGCGATCGAGTCCTGGGGCGCGCGCCACGTGGACTGCAAGGTGGAGGACGCGGTGGTGGACGAGCGGCTGAAGATCGCCAGCACGCCCGCCTACATGCTCGGCCCCTGGATCGCCCCGGTGGCGACCGGGATCGACAAGCTGGTCTCGGCGGTGCTGGAGATGGCCTGACAGCCCCCTCCCGGCGGGAGGAAAGGCCCTGAATTGATGCACGTCAACCGGGGATGCCGGTCAGGGCCCCTCTGCGACAATTCTTCCGGACCCCCCTGAATATCGAGTAATGTCGCGCGTCCGATAGCCGGGCGGGCTGGTCCGCCCCGATTCCGAGGAGCCTCACGTGACCAAGTACCTCGCTGCGCTGTTCGCCGCACTGACCATCTCCGTCGTCGCCGTCGCCGCCGAGCCGCCCGCCACCCTCACCCTCCAGGCCAAGCCGGGCAACGTGACGTTCCCGCACAAGGCGCACGCCGACAAGCTCGGCAAGTGCGAGACCTGCCACGCCACCGCGGCGGGCGGGAAGATCGAGGGCTTCGGCAAGGACAAGGCCCACGGCCTCTGCATCGAGTGCCACAAGAAGGAGGCCAAGGGCCCGACGAAGTGCGCGGAGTGCCACAAGAAGGCGTAGCCCGCACCGCTTCGCCGCCGCACCGAGGGGGCCGCCGCGCGCGGCCCCTTTTCATTTGCTCCGCTTTGACCCAGGGTGCGGGTGCATGTGCTCAATCCACGCCTGCGCTCGCGCGCGCATGCGCGCACTTGCCGCAGGCCCCCCGGAGAATGCGCGGGCTAGAGTGCCCGTCCAATTCGCGACGGGAATGGACCCGTCCGCTCTCACCAGGGGTACATCCCAATGAAGCTCCTCGCTTCGATCGTGGCCGCCTTCGTGCTCACCGGCTCCGCCATGGCCGCCGCGCCCGCCGCGCCGACCGTGCTCAAGGCAAAGAACGGCGACGTGACCTTCAACCACAAGACCCACGCGGCGGTGAAGTGCGAGACCTGCCACGCGACCGCCGCCGGCGGCAAGATCGAGGGGTTCGGCAAGGAGAAGGCGCACGCGAGCTGCATCGAGTGCCACAAGAAGGAAGCGAAGGGCCCGGCGAAGTGCGCCGAGTGCCACAAGAAGGCGTAGCGAACCCGTCGGCCGGGTCTTCCCGGTCACGACCGCAGCGCGAGGGGCCGGGCGACCGGCCCCTTCCTTTTTCCTACTCCAGCGACTTCTTCCAGCCGGCCAGCAGGTTGAGCGCGTCGAGCGGGCGGAGCGCGTCGAGGTCGATCGCGCGGATGGCCTTCGCGACGTCCTCCGCGGCCGGGTCCGCCGGCGCCCCGCCGCCGAACAGGCCGAGCTGCGCGGCGGAGGGGCCGGCGCGGCGCCGCCGGCCGCGGGCCAGCGCGGGGTGGCCGCCCTCGTCCACCTCCATCGCCTCCAGGTTCTTCAGGATCTCGCGGGCCCGCGCCAGCACCTCGGCCGGCAGGCCCGCCAGCTTCGCGACCTCGATGCCGTAGCTGCGCGACGCGCCGCCCTGCACCAGCTTGCGCAGGAACACCACCCGGTCGCCCACCTCGCGCACCGCCACCGTGAGGTTGCGCACCGCCGGCCGCTCACGCGCGAGGTCCTGCAGCTCGTGGTAGTGCGTCGCGAACAGCGTGCGGCAGCCGGTCACGTCGTGGAGGTGCTCCGCGACCGCCCAGGCGATGGACACGCCGTCGAACGTGGAGGTGCCGCGGCCGATCTCGTCGAGCACCACCAGCGACCGGCGGGTGGCGTTGTGGAGGATGGCCGCGGTCTCGGTCATCTCCACCATGAACGTGGAGCGGCCCCGCGCCAGGTCGTCGGAGGCGCCCACCCGCGTGAAGATCCGGTCCACCAGCCCGATGCGCGCGCGCCGCGCCGGCACGAACGCGCCCATCTGCGCGAGCAGCACCACCAGCGCCGCCTGGCGCATCACCGTGCTCTTGCCGGCCATGTTCGGCCCGGTGATGACCAGCAGCGCGCCGTGCTCGCCGCACTCCGGCGCGCCGCGCGAGGCCACCAGGACGTCGTTCGGCACGTAGGCGGCCGGCCCGTCCGGCAGCACCGCCTCCACCACCGGGTGGCGCCCGTCCACGATCTCGAGCGCCTCGGACGCGTCCACCTCGGGCCGCACGTAGCCGCGCTCCGCCGCGACGCGCGAGAGCGACAGGAGCGCGTCCGCGGTGGCGACCGCGTCCGCCGCGGTGCGCACCCGCGGCGCCTCGGCGGCGACCGCCTGCCGCAGCGCCTCGAACAGCCGCTCCTCCAGCGCCGCCCGCCGCTCCTCGGCGGTGAGGACCTTCTCCTCGAACGTCTTCAGCTCGGGGGTGACGAAGCGCTCGCCGCCGACCGTGGTCTGCCGCCGCTCCCAGTCCTTGGGGACGAGGTGCAGGTTGGGCTTGGTGACCTCGAGGTAGTAGCCGAAGACCTTGTTGAAGCGGACCTTGAGCGAGCCGATCCCGGTGCGCTCCCGCTCCTTCGCCTCCATGGCGGCGATCCACCCCTTGCCGTCCTCGGCGATGGCGACGATCTCGTCCAGCTCGGCGGAGTGGCCCCGGCGGATGAACCCGCCCTCGCGCAGGGTGGCCGGCGGCTCCTCGGCGACGGCCGCGTCGAGGTGCGCCGCCAGCGCCTCCAGCCCGCGCAGCCGCGCGCCCGCCTCGCGCAGCCGCGCGGCGCCGCGCGCCTCGAGCACGCCCGCGAGCGCCGGCAGCGCCAGGAGCGCGCCCGCCAGCGCCCGCAGGTCCCGCGCGTTCCCCTGCCCCAGCACCAGCCGCGAGAGCAGCCGCTCCAGGTCTGCGACCGGCCGGAGCGCCAGCGCCAGCTCCTCGCGCGCCACCGCGGCGCCGGTGAGCTCCTCCACCGCGTCGAGCCGCGCCCCGATGCGCGCGAGGTCGGTGAGCGGGTAGC
Organism: Anaeromyxobacter dehalogenans 2CP-1; assembly: GCF_000022145.1. Lineage (NCBI taxonomy): Bacteria > Pseudomonadati > Myxococcota > Myxococcia > Myxococcales > Anaeromyxobacteraceae > Anaeromyxobacter > Anaeromyxobacter dehalogenans. The sequence goes on along the minus strand of NC_011891.1, from coordinate 2,495,149 downwards.
GCAGCCACTCCGCCAGGCGCCGCCCGCCGGGCGCGGTCACGGTGCGATCCAGGAGCGCGAGCAGCGTCCCCTTCTTGCGGCCGCCGGACAGCGTCCGCTCCAGCTCGAGGTTCGTGCGGGTGGCCTCGTCGAGCAGGAGGACGTCGTCGGTGGAGAGCCGCGAGATCCGGTCCACGTGGCGCGGCGTCGCGCGCTGCGTGTCGGCGAGGTAGGCGAGCGCGGCCGCGGCCGCGGCGAGCCCGAGCGGCAGCCCGGAGACCCCGAAGCCGTCCAGGCTCGGCACGCCCAGGTGCTTGCGCAGCCGGTCCTCGGCGCGGTCGAACTCGGCCGCGTCGCGGCGGGCCGCCGGTGCCCCCGCCGCGCGCGCGATCGCGTCGGTCCGCGCGCCGTCCGCCGCGCTCGAGAACACCAGCTCGCGCACGCCGGCCCGGCGCAGCTCGTCCACCAGCCGCTCGTCGCCGTCCACCTCTCCGCACTGGAGCTGCCCGGTCGAGGCGTCGAGCAGCGCCAGCCCGGCGCGCCCGTCCTCCAGCGCCACCGCGCCCAGCCAGCTCGCCTCGCGCGGATCGAGCACCTGGTCGTCGAGGACCATGCCCGGCGTCACCACCCGGGTGACCTCGCGCTTCACGAGCTGCGACTTGCCCGGCTCCTCGACCTGGTCGCAGATGGCGACCTTGAAGCCCTTCTCCAGCAGGCGCGCCACGTAGCCCCGCGCCGCGTGGTAGGGCACGCCGCACATCGGGACCTTGTCGTCGCCCTTGGAGCGCGCCGTCAGCGTGATCTGCAGCGCCTCGGACGCGGTGAGCGCGTCCTCGAAGAACATCTCGTAGAAGTCGCCGAGGCGGAAGAACAGGATGGCGTCGGGGTACCTCGCCTTGGTCTCGAGGTACTGCCGCATCATCGGCGTGTGGGCCTGGGCGATCTCCGGCATGGGCGACCGCGTTTCTACCGCAGGCGGCCGTCATTGCCGAGCCCCTCGAGGCTCGCGCGCGGCCGCCCGGACCGGCTCGGGCGAGCCGGCCGCGAGCGAGGCGGCGCCGACGAACGTGAAGCCGGCCTCGCGGATCCCGCGGACGATCTCGACCAGGACGGCCGGGTCGTAGTAGCCGTGGAAGAAGAAGCTCGCGAACCCGTCGCGCACCACGCGGTTCGCGCGGGCGTTCGCGACGAGCTCGTCCGGGAGCCGCGGTGGATGCCCGTTGAACGCCTTGGGGGAGTAGTTCCCCAGGTTCTCCGGAAGCACGTGCCAGCCGTACGCGTCGTTCACCTCGTACGGGAAGAACTGGCCCATGGACCGTGCGGGCGGGCCCTTCTCGCCGCCGAGGACGCCCGCGAAGTAGAGCCCGCGGTGGTACGCGTTCGGGAACACGCCCGCGAGCGCGCGCGAGTCGGCCGCCGACCCGGCGTAGTGCGGGTACTCGAAGATCGCCGGCCTGCCCAGCCCCGCCCGCTCCAGCTCGCGGAGGCCGCGTCGGGCGCGGTCGAGCGCCCACGCCTCGGAGTCGCCCGGGGCCGGCCCGTCGAGGACCACCCGGTCGTTCGCGTCCACGTGCGCGGTCCAGAACTCGAAGTCGTCGCCGGAGACGCCGGTGTAGGGCGCCGGCCGCGTCCCGAGCTGGTGGGTGTAGCCGTGCATGACCAGCGTGCCGCCCTTCGCGACCATGTACCGGAGCGCGGCCGCCGCCTCGGGCACGTCGCTCCAGGTCACGCGCTGCGGCCGGCCGTCGTCGCTGTAGGCCGCGCGCGGGTCCACGTAGACGGGGATCACGGCCACGGCGAACGGGACGCCCTCGGCGGCGAGCGCGTCCGCCAGCGCGCGCAGGCGCGCGGGGTCGTCGGTCGGCAGCACGTCCTCGATCCGGACCAGCGCGCGGTGGCGCTCGGGCGTTCCCGGCGCGAGCAGGTCGAACAGCAGGTCGCAGAACGCGAGGTAGCGATCGCGCTCGGTCGCGTAGGTGAGCGGGTTCTCGGCGACGAACGTGAGGTGGCCGCCCCGCACCGCCCACGGGAGCGTGCCCCCGCCCCGGGCGACGCCGGTGGCGAGCACGCGCGCGCCGCCGGCGGGCGGCAGGGTCACGCCCACCAGCTTCGCGTCGTTGTGGACCGCGTCGCGGGTGAGCTCGACCCCCTTGTACCGGACCGCCTCGACGCGGCGCGGATCGTACTCGCCGGGGAGGAACCCGAACCGCTGCTGGAAGCGCTCGCTCCCGGCGTGCCGGGCGAGCGCCCACAGGTTGTCGCCGACCCACAGCACCGGCGTCCGCTGCTCGAGGACGTCGGTCAGGAACGCCGCCGGGAGCGGCTCGTCGTAGGTGGAGCCCACGTATACGGCGGCGTCGTGGCGGGCCAGGTCGCCGGCCCGGTAGCGCCCGACCGGCATGGCGCGCCAGCGACCGAAGTGGGAGACGAGGTTGCCGACCGACGCCGCGTAGAGCTCGCCCATCCACCCCCAAGGACCGCCCTCGTCGTAGAGCACCAGCGTCGAGGCTGCCCCGTCGTGGCGAGCGTCGTCGCGCGGCGCGCTCGTCGCGTCCTGGCCGGCCGCCGCGGCCCAGCCGGCCATCGACGCCAGCGCCAGCGCAGCCACCCACCCTCCCCACCGCTTCCACCGTCGCGTCGTCATGTGGCCCTTCCCATGTGGTCCTACCTGCCGTGCGGGCGCGGGACGAGCGCGCGGGGGCTCACGAACGCGTAGCCCGCCGCCTGGATGCCGCGGACGATCTCGGCGAGCGCCCGCGGGTCGTCCCTCGCGTCGAAGAAGAAGCTCGCGAAGCCGTCGCGCACCACCCGGCTCGCCCGCGCGGTGCGCACGAGGTCCTCCACCCGCCGCGCGCGCACCCCGCTCCCGCCGTACGGCGCGTAGCGCCCGAGGTTCTCCGGCAGCACCCGCCACCCGTAGACGTCGGTCACCTCGAACGGGAACAGCTGCGCCACCGGCTCACCGCCGCCGTCCGCGGCGGGACCGCCGAGCCGTCCCGAGAAGTAGAGGCCGCGGTGGTACGCCGCCGGGAACAGCCGCGCGAGCGCGGCGGACGCCTCGGCCGACCCGGCGTAGTGCGGGTACTCGAAGATCTCGGGCCGGTCGATCTCGGCGCGCTCCAGCTCCCGCAGCCCGCGCAGCGCCCGGCGTCGGGCGCGCTCGGCGCCGTCCCCGGGCACCGGCCCCTCGAGCCGGACCGTGCCGGCGGCGTCCACCCGGCCGGTCCAGAACTCGAAGTCCAGGCCGGAGACGCCGCCGAACGCGGAGGGCGTGGCGTCGCGCTGGTGCGTGTACCCGTGCATCACCGGGACCCCGCCCCTGGCCAGCATGTAGCGGAGCGCGGCGAGCGCGGCCGGCGCGTCCGTCCACCGCACCACCCGGCGCCGATCGGGGCGCCGGTCGTCCACGTACAGCGGGACGATCGCGACGCCGAAGGGCACGCCGGCCGCCGCGAGCGTGTCGGCCAGCCTCCGCAGCCGCGCCGGGTCGTCGGTGGGCAGGACGTCCTCGATCCGGACCAGCGCGCGGTGGCGCTCGGGCGTGGCGGGCGCGAGGAGATCGAACAGCAGGTCGCAGAACGCCAGGTAGCGATCGCCCTCGGCGGTCGCCACCAGCGGGTTCTCGGCGACGTAGGTGAGGCTCCCCGACCTGACCGCCCACGGCACCTCCGCGCCGTCCGCGGTCACCGCGGACGCGATCACCCGCGCGGCCCCGCCGCGGACCGTGACGGTGTGGAGCGGCCCCGCCGCGTCGGCGTCCCGGGACAGCTCGACGCCCTTGTACCGCACGCGATCGACGCGCTGCGCCTCCGGGGCGCCCGGCGCGAAGCCGTATCGGTCGAGCAGGCGCGCCCGCGACCCGGGACGCTCGAGCCCCTCGTCCAGCCACAGGACCGGCGGCGTTCCCTGGAGCACCTCGTCCACGAGCGCGGGCGGAGGCGGCGCGGCCCCGGCCGTCCCGACGTAGATGACGGCGCGCGCGCGGGAGGCGTCGCCGGGCTGGTAATCGCGGACCGCGAGCGTCCGCCACGGGCCGAAGTGCGAGGCCAGGTTCGCCGCCGAGATCGCGGACGCCCGGGCCAGCGCGGGATCGCCGTCGTCGTACAGGACCAGCGTGGCGAGGCCCGCGCCGGCCGCAGCGCTCATCGTCGACGCCGCGTCCGCGCGGCGGGCAGCGCCCGCCAGCAGCCACGCCAGGCATGCGACCGCCACCAGCGAGGTCGGGCGGCGCGTCGTCACGCGGGAGGGCACCGACCACGCTAGGAACGCCGCCGGGGCGCTTTCAACCCGCGGCGGGTGGCGACCGCCGGGCGGCGCCGGGTGCACATTTGCGTGCGTCCGTTCGCCGCATCGGCTGGACCGGGAGGCTGCCACGTCCACGCTCCGCACCTGGTCGGCCCGCGCCTGCCTCGCCGCCGCCCTGGCGACGTGGGGCGTCGCGAGCGCCGCGTCGCGCGCTCCGCCGGCCGCGAGCCGGCGCGTGTGGGGCGTCACCGTGGACGATCCCTGGAACACCGCGCCGACGGTCCAGGCGCTGGCCCGCCTCCCGCGCCGACCGACCGCGCGGATCGTGTTCGACCTGCGGCCGCGGGCCACCGACTACGCCGCGCCGGTCGCCGCCATCCGTCGCGCCGCCGACGTCATGGGACTGCTGGTGGATTCCTCGGACCTGGCGAGCCTCCCCCCGGACGCTTACGCCGCCCGTCTCCACGAGTACCTGGACGCGCTCTGGCCCCTGGTGGACGTCTGGGAGGTCGGGAACGAGGTCAACGGTCAGTGGACGGGCGACAGCCGGACCGTCGCGGCGAAGGTGGCGCTCGCGCACGCGGCGGTGAAGGCGCGCGGGGGCCGCACCGCGATCACGCTCCACTACGACGGCGGCTGCTCCGCCACCCCCCCGGACCGCGGGGCCTTCCGCTGGGCGGCCCGCCACCTCTCGCCCGGGCTCCGCCGCGAGGTCGACTACGTCTGGCTGAGCTACTACGAGGACGAGTGCCCGGGGACCAGGCCGGACTGGCGCGCGGTGTTCGGCCGCCTGGGGACGCTGTTCCCGCGCGCTGCCCTCGGCATCGGCGAGTGCGGCGCGGAGGACGCCCGCCGCCGGCCGGGCGCGCTCGCGCGGTGCTACCGGATCCGGGCGCCGCACCCGCGGTTCGTGGGCGGGTACTTCTGGTGGCACTTCAGCGAGGACATGGTCCCGGCGTCGAGGCCGCTGTGGCGGTCGCTGGCCAGCCTCGTGCCCGGCGACGCGGAGGCCCGCGCCCTGCCCGGCGCGCGGCGGGCCCGCTGAGAAGCCCGCCACGCGTCGCGCGGGCGGGGGCCCGCAGGGCTCGACGAGGGGGCGAGCGTGTGGATCCGAGGCCGGGCCGGCCCGCCCTCCCCAAGCCGCCACCGCGTCCCCACGTTTCACCCGTCGCACGGACCGAATTCCACGGATCGTCAAATGGGCGCGCCGCCCCGCACCGCTCCAGCCGGCCCCACCTCGCCTGACGGTGAAGGTCCGCGGGAGGCCGACCCACCCCCGGCGCGCCGGCGACGACGCTGGGGGGCGCTTTCGGCGGCGGTCGCGACCACGCTGCTGGTGGTGGGCTCCCAGGTGATGCTCTGCACCGGCGCCACGCCGTGGCGGGACCTCCGCCAGCGCGGGCGGGCAGGAGAGGTCCCCGCGCCCGCCCCCGCGGGCGCCGCGCGCGAGCGGCGGACGCCGCCGCCGGCGCCCTCCCTCTCGCCGCGACGGGCGCCGCGACGGGTCGGGCCGGCGATCGTGCTGGCCGCCTGGCGGCCGGGGGACGTGGACCCAGGTGGCGCACCCGCGGTCGGCGCCGGCGGCGGTCCCGGCGCGGAGCCCGCGGACGCGCCGGGCGCCGCAGCCGCCGGTGACCGGGAACCGGATGGCGAGGCCGCGGATGCCGTGGTCGATCCGCTCGAGGCGGCGCAGCGCGCGCGCCTCGACGCGGGCTACGCGGCCGCGGAGCGGGGCGACGACGGCGCCGCGCGGCGAGCGTTCGCCGAGGCGGCGCGCGGCGCGCGGCCCGAGCTCGCCCGCCAGGCGCTGCGGGAGCTGAACGCGTCCTGGCTCGATGAGGCCTACCGGCGGAAGGCGCGCGGAGACCTGCACGGCGCATCGGAGGCGTTCGCGGCCGCCGCCGCGGCCGGCGCGGACCCTCAGACCGTGGAGTCGGAGCTCGGCTACCTCGCGGTGCAGCGGGGTCGGCCCTCGGAGGCAGCGCGCCACCTGCGAACGGCCGCCACGGGACCGGACCGGACGCTCGCCGGCGACGCCGACGAGGCCCTGGCCGCGCTCCCCCGCCACCTGACGAGCGAGGTGTACCTCGAGGCGTTCGGCTGGCGCCGCACGCAGGGCGCCGCCACCGGACGCTACCTCGTCCCCTTCGCGCAGCTGACGCTCCGGTGGCGGCCCGACCTCGCCCGCGACGTGAGCCTGTACGCCCGGCTCGACCTGGCGCGCGACTTCGGCGGCGGCGCGCCCGTGGGCGGGGTGCCACCCAGCTACGCGGACGGGATGGTCGCGGCGGTGGGCGTGCTCTACCGCGCCTGGCAGGAGCGGCTGGACCTGTTCGCGCAGGCCGGGTCTGCGACGCGCCTGTCGCCCACCGCCGGCGACCTGCGGCAGGGCGCGACCCGGCTCGACCTGCGCGCCGGCGCGACGCTCGGCCTCGAGACCGACGGGTGCTGGCCCCGCCCCGCGCACGGCGTCGAGCTGGGGTGGCGCCCGTGCGCCGACGCCTGGTGGGAGGCGAGCGTGCTCCACCGCGACCACGACGACGGCGGGACGTTCCTGCGCGGCCGGCTCGGGGCCTCGGTCCTGTTCACCGGCCCGGTGGCGTGGGGCCTGGTGGCGGAGGGGCGCTCCGGCCTCGACGTCCACGGCGAGATATACGGCCAGTTCGTGGACGCCGGCGCGGGCCTCCGGGCCCGCCTGCTCGCCCCCATCCACGTGGACGTGGTCGCGACGGTGAACCGCGGGCGCATCCTCGGCGTGGCGAAGCCCACCCCCGATCCGGCGACCTACACCGACCTGCGCCTGCTCCTCGTCACCTCGTACGAGCGCTCGCCGTGATCGATCCCGACACCATCGCCCGCGTCATGGCCGGACCGCTCGGCGGCGCCATCCTGCTGAACCAGCTGGACGAGCTCTTCATCGACGTGAACTACCTGGCGCGGCGCCTCCACCGGCGCTCGGCGACGGCGGTGTCCGCCGCGCTCCTCCGGCGGGTCGAGCCGAAGCGCACCGCCATCCTCCTCCCGGCGTGGCGCGAGGAGGACGTCATCGAGCGCATGCTCGAGCTGAACGTCTCCCGCATCGACTTCCCGCGGGATCGGTACGTCTTCTTCTGCGGGACCTACCAGAACGACCCTGCCACGCAGGCGCGCGTGGACCGGGCGGCCGCGCGCGGCTGGCCGGTGCGCAAGGTGGTGGTGCCCCACGCCGGCCCGACCTCCAAGGCCGACTGCCTGAACTGGATCTACCAGGGCGTGGTGCTGCACGAGCGGGAGCGCGGGACGCGCTTCGACATCCTGCTCATGCACGACGCCGAGGACGTGATCCACCCGCTCGCGCTGCGGCTCTACAGCCTGCTCGTCCCGAAGCACGAGTTCGTGCAGACGCCGGTGTTCTCGCTGCCGCTCGACGCCTCGCAGGTCGTGGCGGGGACCTACATCGACGAGTTCGCCGAGCACCACCTGAAGGAGCTCCCGGTGCGCCAGGCCATCGGCGGGCTCATCCCGTCCGCGGGCGTGGGGAGCGCGTTCGAGCGGCGCGCGTTCGAGCAGATCGCGCTCGCCCACGCGCAGCAGCCGTTCGACCCGGCCAGCCTCACCGAGGACTACGAGATCGGGCTCCGCTTCCGGCTCGCCCGCAGGCGCACGCACTTCGCGTGCTACCGGATCGCCGCCGACCCGGACGACCCCGAGGCGCCGGCCCACGACGACCCCATCGCCACCCGGGAGTACTTCCCCGATCGCTTCCAGGCGTCCGTCCGGCAGCGCTCCCGCTGGATCCTCGGCATCTCCCTCCAGACCTGGGAGAGCGCCGGCTGGCAGGGCCCGGCGGCGGTCCGCTACTGCCTCTGGCGCGACCGGAAGGCGGTCCTCACGAACGCCCTGCTCGCCCTGTCGTACGCGCTGCTCGCGTACGTGGTGGTGCGCGTCTGGACGGCGGGGATGACCGGCGCGTCCTGGTCGCCGGCCCGCATCGTCCCCGCCGGCGGGCTGATCCAGGCGCTGCTGCTCGTCAACCTCGCCGGCTTCCTGCTGCGCGTCGGCGTGAAGATGGGCTTCGTGGGGCGACTCTACGGCGCACGGCTGGCGACGCTCTGCCTGCCGCGCCTGCTGGTCGCGAACGTCATCAGCCTGGCGGCCACGGCGCGCGCGGTGGTCACCTACGTGCGCCACCTGGTGACCGGCGAGCCGCTTCGCTGGGTGAAGACCTCGCACGCGTTCCCGAGCGCGGAGGCGCTCGCCGCCGGTGACGCCCAGGCCGCCGGCGCCGACGATCGCGGCCGGCCCGCCCGCAGCGACGGGCAGCGGGTGATCCCGCTCGTGCGCGAGGCGCGCCGGAGCTGACCGGCCGCGCCCCCGCGCCGGCAGGGGCGGCGCTCAGCCGGCGAGGATCAGATCGCGCAGGTCCTGCCACAGCGGCGACGAGCTCGGGACCATGTCCTGGCTGAAGTACCACCAGAAGTACCCGCCCACGAACCGCGGGTGATCGAGCTCCATGCCGTAGTACCGGCTCAGGTACGACGGCTTCGAGGCCGCGTCGGCGGTGCCGCACTCGCCGATGCCGAGCCGCGCGTTCGGGAAGAGCTCCCCCAGCCGCGCGAACACCGCGGGCCAGTCGGGCTGCAGGCCGAGGCAGTCGTCCTCGTAATAGCTCACCCACACGTAGTCGAGGCCCTCGCGCAGCGACGCCGGCAGGTTCGCCTCCGCCCACGCCAGCATCTCGTGGTCGGCCGACGCCCAGCACCCCGCGTTCTGGTAGAGCGTCACGGCGGCCGGCCTCCCGCGCGCCTTCACGAGGTCGAAGGCGCCCGCGACCTTCGCCACCACGTCGGCGGTCTCGCCGAGCCACTCGCCGTTGATCTCGTTCCCGACCTCCCAGACGTCGACCGAGCCGTCGAGGGCGTCGAGGTACTCGCGCTGCCGCGCCAGGTAGGCGTCCACCGAGAGGTTCCTCACCTCGAAGGAGTCCACCAGCTCGCCCATCACGTCGCTCACCGCGTGGATGGCGGGGAGGAGCGGCGCGTAGTCGCCCGCAGCCTGACCCAGGTCGAACACCACGCGCGCCATCGGCCGGACCGGCAGCCCCGCCAGCGCGTCCACGGTGGGCTGGAGGTTCCAGGGATTGTCCACGGTCACGCCCCAGATCCGCGGCGGCGACGCCGGGCCGGTGGGCGTCCCCGGGGTGCCCGGCGTGCCGGGATCGGTCGGGTTGCCCGGCGCTCCGGGGTCGCCGGGCGTGCCGGGACCGGTGGGCATTCCGGGCGCTCCGGGATCCGCCGGCGGCGCGACGGGCGGATCGGCCGGCCCTGCGCCGCTGCAGGCGCTCGCGAGCAGCGCGGCGAGGCAGGGGGCGCAGACGGTGCGGAGCAGGCTGGACATCGGGAGCGACCTCCGTGGACGGGGGGGGAGCGCGAGGCGCGCGGTCGAGGGCGAGTCAGCGGCGCACGCGACGTCCATCCCACACCGCGGCGCGCCCGGGCTCGCGACGGGAACCCCCGGCGGCGCCGTTCGATTCCTCACCCGCGCCTTCGCCCATCGCGCTCGTGGCCACCCCCGGATCCCGGTGTTACAGTCGCGGGCCATGCTCGGGCGGGCGTTCCAGGATCTCAACCGGCTGCGGCAGATCTCGGCCGCCATGGCCCGCCACGGCTTCGGCGCGTACCTCGAGCGGATGCGGCTGCGGGACGTGCTGGGCCGCGACGCGCCGCCGCCGGGAGAGCCCCTCCCGCCCCCGGATCGCAGCACCGCGGCGCGCTTCCGCACCATGCTCGGGGAGCTCGGGCCCACGTTCATCAAGCTGGGGCAGCTCCTCTCCTCCCGGCCCGACGTGCTGCCCTCGCACTGGGTCGACGAGCTCGAGAAGCTGCAGGACGCCTGCCCGCCGGTGGGCGTCGCCGAGATCCGCGACGAGATCGAGCGCGGCCTGGGCCGCCCCGTGGAGACGCTGTTCGCCGCGCTGGATCCGGTCCCGCTCGCCAGCGCCTCGATCGCGCAGGTGCACCGCGCCACCACGCACGAGGGCGTGCAGGTGGTGGTGAAGGTCCAGCGCCCGCGCATCCGGGAGCAGATCGAGTCGGACCTGGCGCTGCTCCACGACCTGGCCGGCCTGCTCGAGGCGGTGATCGAGGAGACCGGCATCTACACGCCCACCGGCGTGATGGAGGAGTTCGACCGGACCATCCACGAGGAGCTCGACTTCTCGAACGAGGCCCGCAACGCGACCGCCATGTACGAGACGTCGGCCGGCCGCGAGTTCCTGGTGATCCCGCGCGTGCACAAGGCGCTCTCGTGCGACACCGTGCTCACGCTCGACTACGTGGAGGGCGTGAAGGTCTCCGACGTCACCGCCGAGGCCGGGTTCGACCTCGAGCAGGTGGCCCGCAACGTCATCGAGGCGTCGTTCCGGCAGCTGTTCGAGGACGGGCTCTTCCACGGCGACCCGCACCCCGGGAACATCCTGGTGCTGCCGGGGAACCGCATCGCCCTGCTCGACTTCGGCTTGGTGGGCCGCCTGTCGCGCGTGCAGCAGGAGGCGCTCGTCACGCTCATCGTGGCGGTGGCGCTGCGCGACCCGGAGACGGTGGCGCGGGTGCTGAACCGGATCGGCGTGCCGGACGCGCGCGCGCCCATCACCGAGTTCCGCGAGGACATCCGCGTCATCCTCGACCGCTACCTGGGCCTGCGGCTGGACGAGATCCGCAGCGCCACGCTGCTGCGGGACCTCCTCGACCTCGCCATCCGCCACCGCATCCGCATCCCGAAGGAGTACGCGGTCCTCGCGAAGGCGTCGGTCACCATCGAGGGCATCATCCGCCGGCTGTACCCGAAGCTCGACATCCTCGAGGTCGGGCTGCCCTACGCAAAGGAGCTGCTGCTCTCGCGCTTCAACCCGTCCGACGCCTCCGGCCTGGTGATGCGCTCGCTGCTCAAGCTCCAGGGCCTCGCCGAGGACGTGCCCACCCAGCTCTCGCAGATCCTGGTGGACCTCGAGGGCGGCAAGTTCCGCGTGAACGTCGCCTCCGACGCCATCGACCGGATCGGCGGCCACGTGCGCGCGCTCGCGGTGCTGGTGTTCCTCGGGCTGCTCGCGGCCGGCCTCACCGTGGGGGGGCTGGTGGTGCTGGCGAGCGGCGAGGGCCTGCTGGGCGGGCTCGCGCTGGGCGCTGCGGCGGTGCTGTGCGCGTTCGCGGCGGCGTACCACCTCGCCACGCTGCGGATGCGCAAGATCTCGCTGCGCCGCTGGCTGAAGCGCTGAGCCGGACGGGGCCGGGTCAGCCGCGCTCCTCCGCGCAGGCGAGCGCGGCGACCGTCCCGAGCCAGGCGAGGTCCACCGCCGCCGAGACCCCGGCGGCCGCCACCAGCATCACCGTCGCGCCGGCCACCGCCAGGCCCGGGCCCGCGGCGACGGCGCCGGGCAGCGCGCCCCCGAGCCCCTCGACCAGCGCGGGCGCGAGCGCGCCGGCGACGCCGAACGCGAGCGCGGCGAGCACGAACGTGCCCGGGCGCGCGAGCAGCCGCCGCGCCGCGCCCGCGAACGCCGCGCCGGCCGGCTCGTCGAGGACCGCGGCGCGGGCGACCGCCGCGTCCACCGCCACCGAGAGCGCGACGGGCACCGCCACCGCGAGCGTCAGGGCGAGCGCGGCCGCGGCCGCGAGCGGCGCCGCGCCGGGACCGCCGCCGGCGCCGGCCAGCCGGAGCGTGCCGAGCGCCAGCGCCGCGGCGAACAGGCCGCCCGAGACCTCCGCCACCAGGCCCAGGAGCGCGGTCGCGAGCACCCGCGGCAGCCGGTACGCCACCCCGGCCGCGAACCGGTCCGGGCCCCCTCGCTCCCCGCCCATCGCGGACCCCAGCGCCGGCAGCGCGCCGGCGAGCCAGGCCACCCGCAGCAGCGCGCCCGCCACCCGCCCGGCCAGCCACAGCCCGCCCGCGATCCCGAGCGCGCGCGGCGCCCCGGCGACCGCCGCCATGCCGCGCACCGGCGCGAACGGATCGAGCGGCGCGGCGCGGGCGGCCTGGAACGCGGCCTCGGCGAGGATCGCCCAGGCGAAGGCGAGCGCGGGCCAGCCGAGCGCACGGCGCAGCCCGGCGACGGCGAGGCCCGGCGCGACGAGCCACGCCTCGCGGAAGAGCGCGCGCACGCCGAGCGAGAGGGCGGATCCGAGGGTGGGCGGCACGGCGGGACCGTATCCCCGCCCCGCGCCCCGGGCAACCGGGCCGGCGGCCGGGCGTTTGCTTGTCTTCTGAACGCCGAGCCAGTATACCGATGTTCAGGAGGTGCCCCCATGGAAGGCCTCACCGACCGCCAGCTCGAGGTGCTCCGCTTCATCGCCTCGCAGATCGAGGACCACGGCTACCCGCCCACGATCCGCGAGATCGGCGAGGCGCTGGACATCCGCTCCACGAACGGCGTCAACGACCACCTCAAGGCGCTCGAGCGCAAGGGCTACCTCTCGCGCGATCCGGTGAAGTCGCGCGCGCTCATCCCGACGTCGGCGGCGCGCGAGGCGCTCGGCGGCGGCGAGACCGGCTCCAACGTGGTCCCGCTGGTGCGCGGGCCGGCCCGGCCCGGCAGCCGGATGATCGAGATCCCCATCGTCGGCCGCGTGGCCGCCGGCATGCCGATCCTCGCGCAGGAGCGCGTCGAGGACACGGTGCAGGTGGACGCGTTCCTGCTCGGCACGAACAAGAAGGTCTACGGGCTGCGCGTCCAGGGCGACTCGATGATCGGCGACGGGATCCTGCCCGGCGACTACGTGTTCGTGAAGAAGCAGCTCAACGCGGACGACGGCGAGATCGTGGTCGCGATGATCGACGACGAGGCCACCGTGAAGCGCGTCTACTTCGAGGGCGACCGCGTGCGCTTCCAGCCCTCGAACCCGCGCATGGCGCCCATCTACGTCCGCCACTCCGACTTCCGCAGCACCATGATCCTGGGCGTGGTGGTGGGCGTGTACCGCAAGCTCACCTGACCGCGCGGCGGCCGAGCCGCCGGGCGACGCTCGTACGTCCGCCACCTGCGACGGGTCCTGCCCACCAGGGCGAGCCCGCCCTCGGCTTACCTTGCCCTCCCTGCACGCCTATCTTGCGCACAGGTCCTACGGACCCTGCGGAGGGGAGGCGGCATGGCGAGGTCGAGTGGCAGGCTGGACGCCGCGCGCAAGGCGTACCGGGAGGCGCTGGAGGCGGCACGCGCGCAGCCCACGCCGGAGGCGTGGGCCCGGCTGCTCGCGGCCGGGAAGGAGCTCTCGGCGGCGGAGGACCCGCGGTCCCGCAGCAGGCGCGGGCGCAGGCCCGAGCCGCGAGCGGCACCGGAGGGCGGGGCCGAGGTGGCGGATCACATCGAGGGCATCGAGTAGCGGCGGCGCCGCTGGCCGGACGTGCGGTCGAGGGGGTCGCACGTCCGGTCACCGGCGCGTCGTGCCGGGCCAGGGTCACTGCCGCGTCTTGGCCTGGCGCACGTAGCGGTCGAGGTCCTCCCGGTCGATGAGCGAGAGGATCTCGATCTCGTTCTGTCGCTCGCCGCGCCGGTACAGCAGCCGCACGTCGGTCGCGACCCGCACGCGGTAGTAGCCGGGCAGCCCCTCCAGCGGGAGCGCGCGGAGGCTCGGGTGGCGGTGGTCCTGCGCGAGCAGCGCCGCCTGCTTGAACGCGGCGCGCTGGATCCGGCGGTCCCACCCCGCGAGCGAGTCGTAGAACTCGCGGGTGTAGACCGGCATCAGCCACGAGGACGGCGCGTCCTCCGGCTCGTCCGCCTCGACGCCCGCCGCCGCCGGCGCGCCGGCCGGCGCCGCCTGCGCCGCCGCGCGCGCGTCGCGCAGCGCCGTCTCCAGCTCCGCCTCGCGCGCCGCCTGTCGCGCCACCTTCGCGTCGAGCGCGGCCACCCTGCCCTCCAGCTCGCGCGCCGCGGCGCGCTGCCGGGCCGCCTCGGCGGCCGCGTCGGTGGCCTGCGCCGCCGAGAGCGCCGCCTCGGCCCGCTCGCGCGCCCGGGCGGCCGCGTCCGCCGCCTCGCGCGCGCGCGCCGCCTCGTCCACCGCCTGCGCCGCGCGAGCGCGCGCCTCCTTCAGCCACTCCTGGAGCTTCTCGCGCTGCTCCTCGCCCTTGCGCCGGACCGACTCGACCTGCTGCTCGGCGCGCTCGAGCGCCTTCTCCAGGGCCTGCACGCGCGCGGCCGCGGCGGCGGCCTCCTGCTCCGGCGAGGGCGCCTTCGGCCCCGGGTCGCGCGGCGCGGCGCCCTCCGGCGCCGGTCCGTAGTACTCCTTCGCGAGCTGCTCCAGCACGGGCAGGGCGCGCTCCCGCACCCCCGGGACCGGGTCGGCCAGCACGCGCCAGAGCGCGAGCGGCAGGCCGTGGTCCGAGCTGCCCACCGCGAGCAGGTCGTCCGCGTCGCGCGGCTCGAGGTGCGTCTCCGGCAGCGGCATCCCGCCGAACTCCTTCCGGAGCACGTCGAGCGCGCGCGCGCGGGTGGCGGGCGCGGCGCGGATCTCGTCCGCGAGCACGTCGCAGCGCTCCACGTCGGAGAGCGCGTCGGTGCGGAACCCGGGCACGGTCAGGCCGAGGTCCTTCACGAGCGCCCGCGTCTCGTCCGGGAGGAGCGCCACGTAGAGCAGCACCGACAGGCCGTCGCGCGAGAGCTCGTGCAGCGGCGCGTCCCCGGACGGATCCGGGAGCGGCGGAGCAGGCGGCGCCGCCGCGGGCGGACGCGGGGCGCGCCGGGGCGCGTTCGCCTTCGCCTTCACGGCACCCGCGGCGGCCTTCGCGGGCGCGGCCGCCTTCGTCGCGGTCCTCGGCTTGCCGGGCTTCTTCGGCTTCGCGGCCTTGGCCGCGGCGGGCTTCGACGGCTTCGCCGTGGGGTCGGCCACGGGCTACTGCGCCGCCTCGCGGACCTCGGCCTGGTACACCGCGCCGGGCGGGATCCTCCAGGCCTCGGCGACCGGCATGGACACGTGGAAGGCGGCCGGGACCGACGAGCCGCCCGCGCCGCGCACGTTCACGCCGAGATCGAGCTCCACGCTGGCCGCCTCGCGCGGGAGCAGCTCCACCCACCAGGTGCCGAACATCACGCCCGGCGGGAAGTCCTCCACGAAGCGCTCGGCGTCCACCAGCTTCTGGTACGGCTCGCCGGGGCCGCTCATCTCGCCGTACGGCTTGCCGGCGGCGTCGAGGAACCGGAAGCCGATCTTGTCGAACGACACCGGCGAGATGACCCGCGTGACGGTGCGGTCGCCGGTCTTCTCCCGGTCCACCAGCCGCGGCGCGCCCCAGAGCGCGAAGTCGATGCGCAGCCCGGGGCCGCCGCCGGGCGACGCGCCCGGCTCGATCGTGACGAGGTCGAGGCGCAGGCCGTTCGCCTGCACCGACTGCACCGGCGCCCAGCGGGCCTTCAGCAGCGCGGCGCGCCCGTCGGCGTACTTCTGGAAGTCCTCGATCGCGGCGCGGTCCTTGTCGGCGACCTTGCCCTTGCGCTCCGCCTCGGCCGAGGCGAGCGCCGTCGGCGCGGGCTCCACGCCCGGGAAGCGGGCCCGGATCTCCTTCAGGCCCTCGAAGTACCAGCCCAGCAGCGAGGTGGCCTCGTCGGACCACTGCCCGGCGCGCTCCGGCGGCAGCGCGCGCGCCAGCGCGGCCCGCTCGGCGAACTCGCGCTTCAGGCGGGCGCGCTCCAGGCGCGACTCGGCCGCGGACTGCGCGGCGCGCTGGCCGGACAGGACCGAGGCGCCCCCGAGGATCGCGAGCCCGAGCGGCAGCGCGACGATGAGCAGCTTCTTCATGGGTTCACTCCGTGCCGGCGACCAGGGCCTCGACGCTGCGGACCCCGGTGCGATCGACCTCGTACAGGTAGGCGCGGGCTCTGCGGACCGGCTCGTCGGCGGTCCGCGACGCCGATCCCGCGCACAGGACGGGCGTCGGCCCGGCCGCGCCGGGGAGGTCCACCCGGAACGCGGTGTGGCGGTGCCCGTGCAGGACCGCCGCCACCGGGACCTCGGCCACCAGCCGGACCACCTGGTCCGCGTCGGCGAGCGGCATGCGGCACACGTGCGCGTCGGACGGCACGCGCTCGGGCGGGAGCACCACGTGGTGGTGGAACGCGAGCAGCACCGCCCGCCCCAGCCGCGCGTGCTCGCGGGCCAGCTCGCGCGCGGCGCGGAGCTGCTCGCCGCCCAGGCGGCCGGGGGTGGTCCAGGGATCGTCGCCGTAGCGTGCGCTGTCGAGCGCGACGAGCACCGCCTCGTCGCCGAGCGGCACCACGTGCGGATAGGACGGCGCCGCCTTCTTCATGCCCTTGCCGTCGGGGCCGAGCGCGCGCAGGAACCGGCCGGTCTCCACCGACTCCTCGGTCCACACGTCGTGATTGCCGGGCACCACCGTGAGCTTGCCCGCCTCGGCGAACGGCCGGAGCAGCTCGGCCGCGCGCTCGAACTCGCGCGGCTCGCCGGAGAACGTGAGGTCCCCGGTGACCACCAGGTGGTCCACCCCGATCTCCCGCAGGGCGTCGAGCAGGCCCTTCGCCAGCCGCGTCGAGTGGCGCTCGCAGTCGCGCGCGGTGAAGCCGTTCCGCGGGTAGCGGCTGCGGTCGGCCACGTGCAGGTCGCTGATGTGACCGAGGCGGAGGATGCGGGCTCCTGGGAGGGGTGCGGAACCGGACGGAAACGCGCGGTGGATGCTATCGACCCCTCCCCCGTGCGTCAAACGAAGCGCGGGCCGGTCGCACCCGCGGTGGGAGCGTGCGCGGGGGCCGCCGGCGGCGCAGCGAGCGGAAGCACGAGGCGAAGCACGCGTCCACGCCCGGGTGCGGTCTCCTCCTCCACCCTCGCACCCTCGGGGCCGAGCGCCGCACGTGCCAGCGCCGCCGCGCCCGCCTCGCCCGCGCCCCGCCCGCCGGCGCGCCCGAGCTCCAGCACCGCCGCGCCCCGCCGCACGGCCACGGTGGCGGTGAGCTCGCCGCCGGCCGGCAGCGCCTCGCACACGGCGCGCAGCAGCTCGCGCAGCATCGCCCGGAGCCGCGCCTCGTCGGCCAGCACCGGCGCGGGCTCGAGCGCCGCGCGCACCCGCACGCCGGGCGGGAGCTGGGCGGCGATCTCGCCGAAGGCGGCGGCGAGATCGACCGGCCGGACCGCGCCCGCGCCGGACGTCGCCGCCAGCGCGCCGAGGCGCCGCTCCAGGTCGCCGAGGGCGCCCTCCAGCCGCGCCAGCTCCCCGGCGCCGAGCGCCAGCCTGGGCGCGAGGAGCCGCAGCATGGAGGCCGCGGTGGAGGCCCGCGCCAGCGGCTCGCGGAGCGCCGCGGCGATCGCGCCCAGGTCCGCCGAGCACGGCCCCGCGCCCGGGCGCGCCGGCGCCAGCGGGAGCGGCGGCGGCGTGGGCCGCGGGACCATCGGCTCGGGGCGCAGCACCGCGAGGTCGCGCGGCGGCCGCGAGGACACCCGCACCACCACCGCGCGCGCCGGCGCCGCGCCGCCGGGCGTGCGCAGGTGGACGCGCGCCGCGCTCGGGCCGCGCGCTGCGCCCCGCTGAAGCACCGCCAGGTCCTCCCCCAGGATCACGGAGGCCCGGGCGCCGCGCAGCCGGTCCGGGGCGAGCCCGGCCAGCGCCGCCGCCTCCGCGTTCCCGGCCACCACGAAGCCCTCCGGGTCGAGCAGCAGCGCCGCGTCGCCGAGCGCCCCCGGGACCTGGGCGAGGAGCGCCCGCGCCTCGGCGGGCACCCCCGGCCGGCGCGCCCGGAGCAGCAGGACGAGCAGCGCCACCGCCAGGGCGGCGAGCGTTCCCGCGCCGATCGCGAGCGCGGTCTGACCCGGCTGCACGGGTGCGAAAATGCCCACGCGCTTGCCCTTCGGGAAGTCGGTCTTATCCAGAGGGCATGACTGCCAAGCGCGCGTGGTCGCCCGCCGATGGGCCCGGGGTGGCACCCGAGCAGCTGCCCGCCCGGAGCCGGTCCGTGTCGGGCTCGGGCGACGACGAGCGCCGCACCGGCCTGTGGGCGCCCGGCGAGGGCCCGGTCCGACGGGATCCCGGGGGCCCCGGCGGCGAGCCCGACGGGAAGGCCCTCTCTCGCCCCGGACGGACGGCCCTGAACGAGCGCTGAGGGGCGCGCGGCCCCTGCGGCTGGACGGGTCGCCGCGCGCGGCGGATCGCGCGCGCGGGAAACGGGCGCAAGCGCTCGGAAGACCACTTGCTTCTTGTTGATAACGGCGCAGGCGACGGGTATCCCTGATCGGTGCGCGAGCAGCGGAAGGAGACGGCGATGTCCGACAAGGAAAAGAAGGGCGCGGGGGCAGGGGCGCAGGTCGCCCCGGCCATGGGACCTCCGGTCCTCATCAACAAGGAGGACATCCCGGCGGTGCTGCCGATCCTCCCGCTGCGGAACTCGGTGTTCTTCCCCGGGGGCGTGCTGCCCCTGGCGGTGGGCCGCCAGAAGACCATCGCGCTCATCAAGGACGCGGTCCGCGACGAGCAGGTGATCGGCGTGGTCACGCAGCGCCGGGCCGAGGAGGAGGACCCGGGCGCGGCCGACCTGTACACGGTCGGGACGGTGGCGCGGGTGGTGAAGCTCCTGAAGATGGGCGAGGACAACTACTCGCTCGTCGTGCAGGGGCTCGCCCGGTTCAAGGTGCTCGAGCTCGTGCAGGAGAGCCCCTACCTCAAGGCGCGCATCGAGCCGGTCGAGGATCGCTCGGTGGTGGACGACGTCGAGGTCGAGGCGCTCGCCATCAACCTGAAGAAGCTGGCGCGCGAGGTCATCGAGCTCATGCCCGAGCTCCCGGCGGCCGCGACCGAGCTGGTCGAGTCCATCACGCACCCGGGCCACCTCGCCGATCTCATCGCGGCGAACGTGGACGTGCCCATCGAGGAGAAGCAGCAGGTCCTCGAGACCGTCGAGCTCAAGGCGCGCATGAAGCTCGTGCTCGAGCTGCTCAACCGCAAGCGCGAGATCCTCAAGCTCTCGAACAAGATCGACTCCGCCGTGAAGGGCGAGATGTCGAAGACGCAGCGCGAGTACTACCTGCGCCAGCAGCTCAAGGCCATCAAGGAGGAGCTGGGCGAGCTGGGCGAGGAGGAGGAGGAGCTCGACGAGCTGCAGGAGCGCCTGAAGAAGGCCGGGCTCCCGCCCGAGGTCGAGAAGGTCGCGCAGAAGGAGCTGAACCGGCTGAAGTCGATCCCGACCGCCAGCTCCGAGTACACGGTCGCCCGCACCTACCTCGACTGGATCGCCGACCTGCCCTGGGCCAAGCGCACCGACGACAACCTCGACATCGAGAACGCGCGGCAGATCCTCGACTCCGACCACTACGCGCTGGAGAAGATCAAGAAGCGCATCCTCGAGTACCTGGCGGTCCGCAAGCTGAAGAACGACATGCGCGGGCCGATCCTGTGCTTCGTGGGCCCGCCGGGCGTCGGCAAGACCTCCCTCGGCCAGTCGATCGCGCGCGCCACCGGCCGCAAGTTCGTGCGGCTCTCGCTGGGCGGCGTCCGCGACGAGGCCGAGATCCGCGGGCACCGGCGCACCTACGTGGGCGCCCTCCCCGGCCGCATCATCCAGTCGATGAAGAAGGCCGGGACGGTGAACCCGGTGATGATGCTCGACGAGATCGACAAGCTCGGGGCGGACTTCCGGGGCGATCCCTCGGCGGCCCTGCTCGAGGTGCTCGACCCCGAGCAGAACCACGCGTTCTCCGACCACTACCTCGACCTGTCCTACGATCTGTCGAAGGTGATGTTCATCGGCACCGCGAACCTGCTCGATCCCATCCCCGGCCCGCTCAAGGACCGCATGGAGATCCTGGAGCTGCCGGGGTACACGTTCGAGGAGAAGGTGCACATCGCGCAGAACCACCTGATCCCGAAGCAGCTCAGGGAGCACGGGCTCAGCGCCGACGCCATCGCCATCACCGAGAAGGCGCTCATCAAGATCATCATGGCGTACACGCGCGAGGCCGGCGTCCGGAACCTCGAGCGGCGCATCGCCGACGTGTGCCGCGCCATCGCGGTGGAGGTGGCGAGCGGCAAGATCGGCGCCGCCGCCAAGCGCGCCATCGAGGAGGCCGACGTCCTCGAGATCCTCGGGCCGGAGAAGTTCTACAACGAGACCGCCGAGCGGACCGAGATCGCGGGCGTCGCGACCGGCCTCGCCTGGACCGCCGCGGGCGGCGACATCCTGTTCATCGAGGCCACCAAGATGCCGGGCAAGGGGGCGCTGACCCTCACCGGCCAGCTCGGCGACGTGATGAAGGAGTCGGCGCAGGCCGCGCTCTCGTACCTGCGCTCGAAGTCCGACTCGCTCGGCATCCCGGTCAACTTCCTCGAGAAGACCGACCTGCACATCCACTTCCCGGCGGGCGCGATCCCGAAGGACGGTCCCAGCGCCGGCGTGACCATCCTCACCGCGCTCGTGTCGTTGCTCACCGGCATCCGGGTGCGCTCCGACGTCGCCATGACCGGCGAGGTCACGCTGCGCGGCCTGGTGCTCCCGGTGGGCGGCATCAAGGAGAAGGTGCTCGCCGCGCACCGGGCCGGCATCAAGCGGATCATCATCCCGGCCCGCAACGAGAAGGACCTGCTGGACGTGCCCGAGCAGGCGCGCAAGGAGGTCGAGTTCGTCTTCGCGGCGCACATGGACGAGGTGCTGGCGGCGGCGCTGGAGGAGAACCCGGTCGGCCGCAAGCCGCCGGCGGCGCCCGAGCCCGAGGGCGAGAAGAAGCCCGGGGCGACGCCGACGCCTCCCGCCAAGAAGCCGGACGAGATCCGGGTCTAGGTCCAGGTCCCCGCCGGCAGGCCCCCGGGCATGCTTCGACGGGGCCACGGCGCTCGGGGCGGCGCGGTCCGCCCCGGGCGCCTGCTACACTCGCGGCATGGCGGGGGTGGCGCTCATCACGGGCTCCGGCGGCGCCGTGGCCGACGCGGTCGCGGCCGAGCTCGCGCGCGCCGGCTGGAGCCCGCGCCCCGTGGCGCTCTCCGCCGAGGGCTTCGGCGCCGCGGGCGAGGCGCCGGCCCGCGCGGTGGTGCACCTCGGCGTGCGGACCCCCCGCGACCTGCCCGAGCCCGCCCGCATCGCGGTGGAGGCCGGCGCCGCGCGCGCCGCCGCCGAGCTGGCGCGCCGTGCCGGCGCCGGGCGGCTGGTCCACGTCTCCACCGCCGGCGTGTACGGACGCCCCCGCAACCTGCCCTGCCGCGAGGGCGAGCTGAAGGCGCCGCGCACCGCGCACGAGCGGGTCCGCTGGGCGGCGGAGCAGGCGAGCTGGGCCGCCTTCCGCAAGGGGGCACCGCTCACGGTGCTCCGCCCCACGGTGCTCTACGGTCCGTCGCTGCGCGGCGGCCCGCTGCGCGTGCTCGCGCTGGTGGCGCTCTTCAACCAGCGGCGGCGGCGCGTGCCCATCATCCGCCGCGGGCCGGTGGCGCACCTGCTCCACCTCGACGACCTCGCGCGAGCGGTGGTCCACGTGCTCGACCACCCGGACGCGGAGGCGGTGCGGGGCCGCGCCTTCAACGTGGCCGACGAGGCGCCGCTGCCGCTCGCCGAGCACCTCGCCGCCGCGCTCACCGCCCTCGGCTACGAGCCGGGCCGCATCCTGCCGACCGCCCCGCGGCTCACCTCGGCGCTGCTCTGGCTGGTGCGCCACGTGCCGGATCGCGCGCTGCTCGCCCGCGTCAACGGGCGGCTGGCGCGCGGATGGGGGCGGCTCTCGTCCCGCACCGGCGTGGGGCCGGCGCTCGTCCCGCGCATCGAGCGCGAGGCGCTCCACTGGATGAGCGCGGACCACTACTACGACACCTCGCGCATCGAGGCCCTCGGCTGGCGCCCGCGCCACCCGATCTCGACCGCGGCCATGCCGGAGACCGTGCGCGCGCTGGTGTCGGATCACCTGCTCCCCGGCTCAGGGGCGGGTGCCCTGCCCGCCTGGTAGGGGGGCACGTCCCACCCGCCCCTGACCGCGGTGGACGACTTGTGGCCGGGCCCGGGCGGCCGTGTCATAGTGGCGCCCCTCACCCCGCCACGGATGTCGTGATCCGGCGCTCGCGGCGGGCGCCCAGGAACCCTCTCAGATGCACGTGGTCGCAGGCAACGCGCTCCCGCTCCGCCCGGACCGGCGCTCCCCCACCGTCGGGGGGGCGCCGCGGTGATCCGGATGCTGGGCCGGTACGAGCTCCTCGAGCAGGTGGGGAGCGGCGGGATGGCCGTGGTGTACCGCGGCCGCGACACCGCGCTCGACCGCGAGGTGGCGGTGAAGCTGCTCCACCCGCACCTGGCGTCGGCGCCGGACTCGCGCGCCCGCTTCTCGCGCGAGGCGCGCGCGGTCGCGCGCCTGTCGCACCCCGCCATCGTCGAGATCTACGACTACGCCGGCGACGCGGCGGTCGAGAGCTACCTCGTCACCGAGTTCGTGCGCGGCCGCACGCTGCGCGCCTGGGCGGCCGGCGTCGGCTTCGGCTTCCCCGAGCTCGGCATGCTGGTGGGGCGCACGCTCGCCGACGCGCTCGCGCACGCGCACGCGGCCGGGGTCATCCACCGCGACCTCAAGCCCGAGAACGTGCTGGTCCACGAGGACGAGCCGCCCTCGGTGAAGCTCGCCGACTTCGGCATCGCCCGGATCCTCGCGTCCGACGAGCGCATGACCATGACCGGCGCGCTGGTGGGCTCGCCGCACCACATGGCGCCGGAGATCGTGGAGGGGCACGACGCCGACGCGCGCAGCGACGTCTTCTCGCTCGGCACCATCCTGTACTGGCTCGCCACCGGCAAGCTGCCGTTCGCCGCCTCGAACCCGACCGCCATCCTGCGCCGCGTCCTGGAGGGCGACTTCGAGGACCCGCGCCAGGCCGACCCGCGCGTGCCCGGCGCGCTCGCCGCGCTGATCCGGCGCTGCCTGCAGGTCGACCCGGCGAAGCGCCCGGCCACCATGGTCGAGGTGCGCGACGCGCTGGACCGGCTCCTCGCCGAGGTCGGGATCGACCGGCCCGACGAGGCGCTCCTCGCGTTCCTGCGCGACCCCGCCGCGGCGAAGGCCGCCTTCCCGGCCCGCGCCGCCGCCGCGCTCGTCGCGCTCGGCGACGCCGCCGCCGCGGAGGGCGCGGCCGCGCGCGCGCTGGCCTACTACGACCGCGTGCTCGCCATCGACCCGGGCAACGCCGAGGTCCCGGCCAAGCTGGCGCGCCTGGCGCGGCGCCGCCGCCTCCGCCGGGCCGCCGCGGTGGCCGGCGGGGTGCTGGCGGTGCTGGCCGCGGCGGGCGCCCTCGCGCTCACCGTCGGACCGCGGCTGCGGGCCGCCCTCGCGCCCCCACCCCCGCGCCCGCCCCCGGCCGTGGTCCGCGCCTCGCCGGATCCCGCGCCCGCCCCGGCGCCCGCCCGCGAGGCCCCCGCCGCCCCGGCACGCGCGCCCGCCGGCCCCCAGGGCTCCCCCGCGACCGGCGCCCCCACCCCGGCCGTCGCTGCGCCGCACCCGGCGGCCGCCGCCGTCCCGTTCACGGTCCACGTCCGCCCCTACGCGCAGCGCGCGCTCCTCGACGGCGTCGAGGTCGCGCACGACCAGCAGCTCGTCCGCTTCGAGCTTCCGCCCGGCCCGCACGTCATCCAGGTCGAGCACGCCTGCTGCTCGCCGTTCGTGCGGCGCATCTCCGCCGAGGAGGCCGCGCGCCAGGGCGAGCTGCGCGTGCCGCTCGAGCCGCGCCCGGCCAGGCTCCGGGTCGAAGGCGATCCCGCCACCCGCGTCTACCTGGACGGCCGGCTGGTGGGCACCGCCGGCGAGTCGCAGCGGGCCCCGTTCCTGGTCGCGGTCCCGGCCGGCGGCGAGAGCCCCTACGAGGCGCCCGCCCGCATCCTGCTCGACCTGGCGGGCGCGCCCGCCCGCACGCTCGACGTGAAGCTGCGCGCCGGCGGCGAGGTGACCGTGGCGGCGACCCAGGCCCAGGAGTCCCCGTGAACGCGATCCCCCTGCTGCTGGCGCTCTCGCTGCTCGCGCCCCCGGAGCTGAAGCGGGCCAAGGACCGCTTCGAGTTCGGTGCGTACGGCGACGCCGCCGGGGCGCTCCGCCAGATGCTGGCGGGCGACCCGGCGCTCACCGACGACGAGGCCGTCGAGGCGTACCGGATGCTCGGCATCTCCGAGTTCAACCTGGGCGACCTCCCCGCGGCGCGGGCCGCGTTCGTGAACCTGCTCTCGCACGATCCGGACTACGCGCTCGACCCGTTCCTGGTGCCGCCCGCCATCGTGGAGTTCTTCGACCGCGTCAAGAAGGAGCACGAGCCGGCGCTGGCGCCACTGCGCGAGCGGCGCCGGGCGCTCCGCGAGCAGCAGCGGCTGGCCGACGAGGCCAAGCGGCGGCTGCTCACCGAGGAGCAGGCGCGCACCGGGCCGCCGACGAAGGTGGTGCGGGTGCAGGAGCGGCTCTACCTGTTCAACTGGATGCCGTTCGGCGCCGGGCAGTTCCAGAACGGCGACCGGGCCAAGGGCACCGCCATCGCGGCCGGCCAGATCGCGCTCGGCGCGGTGAACATCGCGGCCATCGTCATCCACAACCAGCTCGCCGACGACCGGACCCGCACCTGCACCTCCGGCCAGCCCGGCTGCTCCAACCCGCCCTACAGCGACTCCGACCGCCGGGTGCTCCGGAACGTCGAGGTGGTGAAGTACGTCTCGGCCGCCATGTTCTGGGCGCTCTACGGCTACGGCGTGTGGGACGCCCATCGCCACTTCGTCCCCATCGTCGAGACGGAGATGGGGCCGGGCGGCGAGCCGGCCGGCGCGTCGCTGAAGCTCGAGTGGAGGTACTAGGGGACCCGTGGCCACGCTCATCGTGAGAGGACCGGACGGCTCCGAGCGCGAGGTCGCGCTGGTGAAGCGCATCACCAGCGTGGGCCGTGATCCGGAGAACGACGTGCCGGTGGAGGACCCGGCGCTGCCCGCCACCGCGCTGCACATCCACTTCGACGGGAAGGACTACAACGCCGCCGCCCACGACCGCTCCGACATGACGGTGAACGGGAAGCGGCGGGGCGCCTGGCGCCTGGGGCCGGGCGACCGGATCCGGGTGGCGGGCACCGAGCTCACCTTCGAGGCCGTGGCGCGCACGCCGCTGCCGTCGGCCCGGCCCATCGCCGGCCAGCGGCTGCAGGCGCTCGAGACGCTGGTGCGCTTCTCCGAGCGGCTCCTCGGGGCGACCGACCTGAACCGGCTGCTCGACGAACTGATGGACGCGCTGCTCGAGGTCACCCACGCCGACAAGGGGTTCCTGATCCTGCTCGAGGACGGGGAGATGAGCGTCCGCGCCGCGCGCAACGTGGCCCGCGAGACCATCGAGGGCGCGGTCGAGCGGGTCTCCGACTCGATCATCCGGCGCGTGGTGGAGACCCGCCGCGCGCTGGTGGTGGCCGACGCGCTGCACGACTCGGAGTGGTCGGGCTCGACGTCGGTGGTGAACCTGAAGCTCTGCTCGGTGATGTGCGCCCCGCTCATGCAGAAGGGCGAGGTCTTCGGCGTCATCTACCTCGGCAACGACAACGTGGTCTCGCTGTTCGACGAGCGCGCCCTCGAGCTGCTCGCGCCGTTCGCCGCGCAGGCGTCGCTGCTGGTGCAGAACGCCATGCTGCTCGACTCGCTGCGCCGCGAGAACCTCTCCCTCAAGGAGGCGGTGGCGTCGCGGCAGTACGGCGACCTCATCGGCGCCGGCGCCTCGATGCGCGAGGTCTACCGGCGCATCGACAAGGTGGCCGGGACCGA
Organism: Anaeromyxobacter dehalogenans 2CP-1; assembly: GCF_000022145.1. Classification (NCBI taxonomy): domain Bacteria; kingdom Pseudomonadati; phylum Myxococcota; class Myxococcia; order Myxococcales; family Anaeromyxobacteraceae; genus Anaeromyxobacter; species Anaeromyxobacter dehalogenans. Next base: position 2,469,228 of record NC_011891.1, on the reverse strand, counting down.
CATCTCGGTGCTGGTGTCCGGCGAGACCGGCACCGGCAAGGAGGTGGTGGCCCGCGAGATCCACCGGCGCTCCACGCGCGCCACCGGGCCGTTCGTGGCGGTGAACTGCGGCGCCATCCCGGAGGCGCTGCTCGAGTCCGAGCTGTTCGGCCACGTGAAGGGCGCGTTCACCGGGGCGGTGGCCACCCGCATCGGCAAGTTCCAGGCGGCCCACGGCGGCACGCTGTTCCTCGACGAGATCGGCGACATGCCGCTCGCGCTGCAGGTGAAGATCCTGCGGGCGCTGCAGGATCGCGCCGTCACCAAGGTGGGCGACAACCGCCCGGAGGCGGTGGACCTGCGGGTGGTGGCCGCCACGAACCGCGTGCTCGAGGACGAGATCCGCAAGGGCACGTTCCGCGAGGACCTGTACTACCGGCTGAACGTGGTCGCCATCCACCTGCCCCCGCTCCGCGATCGCGGCGAGGACGTGGTGGTCATCGGCAAGTACTTCCTGCAGAAGTACGCGAAGGAGTTCGGCGCGCGCGTGCGCGGGTTCACCCCCGGCGCGCTCGTGGCCATGCGCAAGTACGCGTGGCCGGGCAACATCCGCGAGCTCGAGAACCGGGTGAAGAAGGCGGTGGTGCTGGCCGACCGCGCGCTGGTCTCGGCGGAGGACCTCGATCTCCGCCCGGAGATCCTCGAGCCCATCCTCCCGCTCGCCCAGGCGAAGGAGGAGTTCCAGAAGCGGTACATCAACGAGGTGCTGGAGCGGAACGCCGGGAACCGCACCAAGACCGCGAAGGACCTGGGCGTGGACCCGCGCACCGTGTTCCGCCACCTCGAGAAGCTCGAGGCCGAGCGGCGCGGCCAGGTCCTGCCGCCCGACGACGAGGAGACCGAGGCGTGAACCGTCCCCTCCTGCCCGCGGCCCTGGGCGCGCTCGCGCTCGCGCTGGCCGGCTGCCCGCTCCCGCAGCCGCTCCCCGACTACCCCAAGGGCGGCACCATCACGCCGCCCCGCATCCTGGCCGACGGCATCACCGTGAACGGCGTGGCCGCGGCGGGCGTGCCGCTCGTGACCGTGCCCGCGGACTGCGCCGGCGCCGAGCCGCGCTACGAGCTCGCCGCGCAGCTCCTCGACTCGAACACGCTCGAGCAGGTCGAGGTCCGCTGGTTCGTGGACTACCAGCCGACGCAGGGCGGCGCCTCGTGGGTGCGGCAGGAGTCGGTGCCGGCGAGCGCGGACCAGACCGTCCTCACCCGCGATCCGTCGCCGTTCACGTTCCTGCCCTACCAGCACGCGCCGCGGACCGCCGGCGCGGTCCACGTGGTGGAGCTGGTGGTGTCGAACAACTTCTTCGCGCCGGCCGACGAGGCCGCGCTGCCGAACCGGAGCGCCGCGTCGGGCTTCGAGACGCAGGTGTACCGCTGGACGTTCCTGCTGGTGCCGGGGACGGACGGCTGCCCCGCGAGCTAGCCGCGCTCCGGCGGCCTCGAGACCGCCTCCTGCGCCTGGCGCAGCGCCTGCGCGGCGCGCCGGGCCAGGTCCGCCTCCTCCTGCGCGAACCGGTTCACCTGGGCCCGGTAGGCCCGGTGCACCTGCAGGACCGCCTCGCGGGCCTGCGCCAGCTCCTCGCGCCCGCCGAAGCCCTGCGGGTCGGGGTCGCGGGCGTCCAGCCGGCAGCGATCCGCGAGGTCGTCCACCCGCTGCTCCCACTCGCGCGCCCAGATCTCCCAGCGCGCGATCGCGTCGCCCTCGCCCACCTCGTCCGCGAGGCGCCAGGCCCGGTGGTTCTGCTCGGCGTGCAGCGCCTCGAGCTCGGTCACGCACACGCGCAGGGCCGCGCGGGTGGGGAGCGCGCCGGTGGCGGCGGGGCGGTGCGGCCCGCGCAGGTTCCGCACGATGCTGGTGAGGACCACCGCCAGCGCGACCGCGATGACGGTGAAGTAGAGCGCCCAGAGGGCCAGCCGGAACGGGCGGTAGCGCGGATCACGCGGGGGCGGCACGCGCCGGACTCTGCCAAAGGGACGGGGGGGCGTCCACCCGGTTCTTCCGCGCGAGCGCGGGACCCCGCGCAGCCCGAGAACCTTCGCGCCAGCGCGCGCCCCGTGGTGCAGCGCGAGGGCGCGAGGGTCCGCTAGGCGGCCGGCGGCGCGTGCGGCGGCTCACCGGCGACCACGCCGAGGAACGTGCACTGGCGCCCGCTCACCATGGCACGGAGGCACCGCAGGTACACCGTCGGCCCCCAGAGCCGGAGGATGGTGAAGGAGTGACGGATCACGTCCTTGCCTGTGATGGTGCCCTGCACGCCCGCCGATGTTTGCATCCGCAGTGCCGAGACCGCGCGCGCGGATTGTCCCGCCGTTACAGGCGATCGCACATGCGCGTCGGCGCACACCTCGCGCGAGACGGAGCTTTCTTCAGCCCTCGAGCGCAAGGGATGCTGCCGCACCCGATCCGGACCCCATCCATTTCATTCGTGCAATTCGTACTGCACATTTGAAAGGTCCGTCCGCCCGCAGGGACGGCGCCAGCCCGGTAAAGTCGCCTGAATTCATCGACTTCTGGATACCCGTTCCGGGGCACGGCGATTGCGTAAGGAGCGCGCGGTAACGCTGCGGCGGTGCCTGGATACCCCCCCCTTTCCAGGTTCCGATCGCGCGGTTCACCGCTGGGACGCTCTCGGCGCGGTTCGCTCGTTCACCTCGGATCCGACTTCAGCCGCGCCGAGAGCAGCCCTCTTCCTCGACCCTCCGGATCCTGCGGCGCCTAGCGGCGGCCGACGCGACGCTCGAGGTCCGCGAGCGAGAGCTCGAAGACCACCGGCCGGCCGTGCGGGCAGCGCGCCTTGAAGTCGATGGCGTCGAGCCCGTCGAGGAGCGCGCGCGCCTCCTCCGGCGAGACGTCCTGGTTGGCGCGCACCGCCGCGTGGCAAGCCATGGTGGCGAGCAGGTCGTGGAACGCATCGTCCACCGCGCTGCCGCGCTCCACCTCCGCGAGCTGGCTGCCGAGATCGGTGAGCAGCGCGGTGAGGTCCACCCCGGCGAGCGCTGCCGGCGCGCCCTTCACGGCGAACGCCTCGCCGCCGAACGGCTCCGCGTCGAACCCGAGCCGGCCCAGCTCCGCGAGCCCGGCCTCCAGGGCGCGCGCCGCGGCGGGCGGGAGCGTCACCACCTGCGGCAGCAGGAACGGCTGCACCGGGATGCGGCGCGCCCGGAACGCCTCCCGAAGCCGGTGGAACAGCATCCGCTCGTGGCTGGCGTGCTGGTCGATCACCACCAACGTCCCGCCGGGCGCCTCGCAGAGCAGGTACGTCCGCGCATGCTGCCCGACGTAGCGCAGCGCGGCGAAGTATCCCTCCGGCCGCGGGCCCGCCTCCGGCCCGGCGCCGGGCGCGGGCGCGACCGGGAACGCGAGCCGGCCGGTCGCCCAGGCGCCCGGGGCGGGCTGGACGAGCGTCGCCCCGCTCCCCTCCGGCGGCCGCGCCGCGCGCGCCCAGGCCAGCACCTCGGCGGCCTCCTCGCCGGCCACCGGCACCGGGGCCGGCCCGCCGCCGTTCCCCGCCGGAACGCCGTCGCCCGGCTGCGGGCGCGCGCGCAGCCAGGGCGCGGTGCGGAGGGCGCCGGCCACGGTGTGGAACAGCGCGTCGAACACCTCGCGCCCCTCCGCGAACCGGACCTCGAGCTTCTGCGGGTGCACGTTCACGTCCACGCGGTGGAGCGGCAGCTCCACGAACAGGACGCCGGCGGGATGCCGCCCGGGCGGCAGCGTGCCGGCGAACGCGCGCAGCACGGCGTGGGCGGCGGCGCGATCGCGCACGTAGCGCCCGTTCACGAACAGGTAGAGCGCCCGCCCGGTGGCCTCGGAGTGGTCCGGCGAGCAGATGAGCCCGTGGACGCGCACCTCGCCGCGGCGGGCGTCCACCGGGAGCAGGTGCCGGTGCGCCTCCCGCCCCAGCGCCTGCCCGGCCCGGTCGGCCAGGCCGCCGCCCGCGCGCGCGCCCAGCACCAGCCGTCCGGCGGAGCGGAGCGTGAACCCCACGTCCGGCCGCGCCAGCGCCAGCCGGATCACCGCCTCGGAGACGTGCCCCGCCTCGGTGGAGGCCGCGCGCATGAACTTGCGGCGGGCCGGCGTGTTGAAGAACAGGTCCCGGACCTCGACGGTGGTGCCGCGCGGCCGGGCCACCGGCGCCACCTCGCCCAGCACGCCCCCCTCGATCTCCACCCGCGTGCCGGCGCCGTCCTCGCCGGCCGAGGTGTCGAGGCGGAAGCGCGAGACCGACGCGATGGCCGGCACCGCCTCGCCCCGGAAGCCCATGGTCCCGATGGCGGCGAGCCCCTCGGCGTCGCGCAGCTTGCTGGTCGCGTGGCGCTCGAGCGCGAGCAGCGCATCGTCGCGGTCCATGCCCGACCCGTCGTCCGCCACCCGGACCAGCGCGAGCCCGCCCTCCTCCACGTCCACGCCGACGGAGGTGGCGCCGGCGTCGAGCGCGTTCTCGACCAGCTCCTTGACGATCGAGGCCGGCCGCTCGACCACCTCGCCCGCGGCGATCTGGTTGACGAGCCCGGGCGGGAGGACGTGGATGCGCGGCATGGCGCCCGTTCGTACCACGGCGATCCGACGCGGCGGCTCCCCCCAGCGAACGTTTGACGCCTGCCGCCGCGTGCGTCTATGTGGACGCGATGGCGGGAGGGACCGGCAAGAAGAAGGCCGCGGGTCGGCGCGGGGCCGCGCGCCTGCCCGGCGCCGCGCGGCCGGCTCCGCGACCGGTGCTCGGCAACGACCCGTTCACCCGGGGTGCGGCGCCGCGCCCGCCCGCCGCGCCGCCCGCTTCGCCGCCCTCCCCGGCTCCTTCGTCCGGGCCGCCGCCCGCGCCCGCCGTCGCCGCGGTCGCGCCGGCGCCCTCGCCGGCCCCCCCGTGGTCCGCGGCCGCCGCCGCCTCGCCCCCGGCGCCCGAGGCGCCGGCCCGCGCGCCGGACCGCACCCGGACGCTCCCGGCCGACCGCACCGGCGCGCAGGCGCGGCTCGCCGACGTGGAGCGGCGGCTCGACTCGGCGCTCGACGGCCTGGAGGCGCGCGTGGGCGATCTCGCCGCACGCGCCGGGCTGGCCGGGGCGCGCCGCGAGGTGACCGAGGCGGTGGCGCGGCTCGCCCCCGTGGTGGCGGCGAAGCTGGGCGCGGCGCTGGACCTGGCGCGGCTGCTCGAGCCGCCCGAGCGGCTCGACCGCCACGGGATGGACCCGCGGCTGGTGGAGCGGGCCGAGCCGCTGGTCGAGCTGCTGTACGCCACCTGGTGGCGCACCACCGTGCGCGACGCGGAGCACGTCCCGGCGACCGGGCCGGTCATGGTGGTCGCGAACCACGCCGGCGTCGTCCCGTGGGACGCGCTGGTCCTGCGGCACGCGCTCCGCCGCGATCACCCCGCGCGGCGGGAGCTCCGCCCGCTGCTCGATGACCGTGAGTGCGACCTGCCGGTGATGGGCGGCCTGGCGGTGCGGCTGGGCGCCGTGCGCGCCACGCCCGAGGCGGCGGGGCGCATCCTGCAGGAGGGCGGCGCGCTGGGCGTGTTCCCGGAGGGCAGCGCCGGCGCCCGCAAGCCCTGGGGCGAGCGCTACCGCCTGCAGCGGTTCGGCCGCGGCGGCTTCGTCAAGGTGGCGCTGCGTGCCGGCGCGACGCTCGTCCCCTGCGCCATCGTCGGCAGCGAGGAGGCGGCGCCCGGCATCTCGCGCACCGGCTGGCTGGCGGACCGGCTGGGGCTGCCGCTGCTCACGGCGAGCCCGCTGCTCCGGCTGGCGCCCGCGGCGCTGCTGCCCCTGCCCTCGCGCTGGTCGCTCCGCTTCGGCCCGCCCATCCCGCTGGCCGGCCGCTCGCCGGCCGACGCGGAGGACCCGGCGCGGGTGGGCGAGCTGGCGGAGACGGTCCGCGCGACGCTGCAGGGCATGCTGGACGAGGACGTGTCCGCGCGCGGCTCGGTGTTCCTCTAGCGCGGTGCGGCGGGCAGAGTCAGAGCGCCTCGGCGCGCGCCGCGGCGGGCGGGATGGCCGTGCGGAGGTGCGCCAGGCGGACCTGCGGCGGCGGGACCTTCAGGTCCTGGACCAGGCGCACCGCCGCGAGCGCGCGCAGCGCGTACCAGGACAGATCGATCTCCCACCAGAAGAAGCCCTGCCGCGCGCTGGCCGCGTAGAAGTGGTGGTTGTTGTGCCACCCCTCGCCCAGCGTCACGAGCGCGAGGACCAGGCTGTTGCGCGAGCCGTCGTCGGTGGCGTAGCGGCGGCGGCCGAACACGTGCGCGAGCGAGTTGATGACGAACGTGCCGTGCCAGAGCGCGACGGTGGAGACGAAGAACCCCCACAGCAGCGCCGGCAGCCCGCCCGCCAGGAACAGCCCGATGGCGAGCGCCGCCGGCGGCACCAGGTGGTGGCGGTCGATCCACCGCAGCTCCGGGAAGCGCGCGAGGTCGCGCACGCGGTCGAGCTTCGTCTCGTGGTGGCGGCGGGAGAGGATCCAGCCCACGTGGCTCCACCAGAACCCCCGCTCCAGCGGCGAGTGGACGTCCTCCGGCCCGTCGGAGTGGCGGTGGTGGTCGCGGTGGTGGGCGGCCCACCAGAGCGGGCCCTTCTGCGCCGCGCTCGCGCCGAGCACCGCGAGCAGGAGCTGGAACGCGCGCGAGGTCCGGTAGCTGCGGTGCGAGAAGTACCGGTGATACCCGGCCGTCACCGCGAACATGCGCAGCGCGTACAGCCCGGCCGCGAGCGCGCCCCAGCGCCACTCGAGCGGCGCCAGCCACGGGGTGGCCAGCGCCACGAGGTGCGCGGCGAAGAACGGGAGCGAGGGCAGCCAGTCGATGCGGTCGGGGTCGCGCGGCATGAGCCCCGGAGCTTGGCGGGCCGCTGTCACGGGTGCGTCACCGCGGTTCGTGCGCTCGCCCGGCGGCGGGGGATGCCCCCCGCGACGCGCGGCCCCAGAGTGTGATCCGGGCGGTGGTCGCGCGTCTCCGGCGGCCGGCCGTCCGGACGGGGGATCCGCCATGCTGGAGCAGACCGTCGAGCCGGTGGTCGATGTGCAGAAGGAGGCGTTCATCCGGCTGATGGCGGAGACGCTCCCGCTCGCGGGCTACGCCGGCGTCCGCGCCGATCTGCCGGGCTGGGACACGCCCGACGTGATCCACGGCGCCATGCGCGATCACCGCCCGAGCCTGTTCTGCGAGGCGCCGAAGCCGGTGTTCCTCGACGTCCTCTCGCCCGGCCCGGTGGCGCTCGAGGAGGTGGCGAGCCGCTGGCAGCTCTTCTCCTCCGCCGCCGAGCTGGCCGGCGGCGAGTTCCACGTGGTGCTGCCGCGGTGGGTCGCGGGGCGCGATGGGCGCCAGGTCGCGAAGCAGATCGCCGAGCTGGTCGGCGTCCGCATCGGCTACATCTGGGCGGTCTAGGGCCGGGACGATCGGGCCCGCCGGCGCTCCTCCTCCACCGGATCCTTCTCGGCCGCCGCGGGCTCGTCGCTGGCGCCCTCGAACGCGGCCACCGCCCGCAGGAAGCTCCACACCTGCCGCGCCGCCGACGGGCCGGGATCCTCGGGCCCGTCCGACCAGCCCGGGTGGCCCGTCCGCATCCGCGCATAGAGCGCGTCCGCGGTCATCCGATCGGTGAGCCGCGAGAGGTTCGGCCCCGCCTCGCCGCCCGCCTTGCGCACGCGGTGGCAGCCGATGCAGCGCGCGCCGAAGCGATCCGCGCCGAGGCGCGCGCCGTCCGGGGCGCCGTCCGGGACCGCCAGGGCGCGGCCGTAGGTGGTGAACGAGTTCGCGAGCTCGAGCGCCACCACGCCCCGCGCCCACCACAGCCGGGCGCGCGGGTCGGTCTCGAGGCCGCGCTGGTCGAACGTGGGCCAGGCGATGACGCGCTCCGGGAGCGGCTGGCCGTCGGCGCGATCCGCCAGCACCGGCTGGAGCTGCCGGATCAGCGTGAGCGGGATGGGGATGGCGCGGCGGTCCCGGGTCCGAACGATCACCACGTCCGCGCCCCGGGTCCGCTCCACGCGGTCGCTCACCAGCGCCGCGAGCGCGGTGCCCTCCCAGGTCGCCGCCCGGCCCGACTCCGGGTCGAGGCCGTGCACCGTCCGCTGCGGCAGCGCCGCCAGCTCGGCTCGGCCGAGCGGGTACGGGCCGCCCTTCACGGCGCCGCGCACCTCGACCTCGGTCTCACTCGGCGTGACGTGCGGGAGGCGAGGTCCGGACGAGCATGCGGCGAGGACGAGGAGCAGAACGGTCGGCTTTCTCATGGGGCTCGTTTGGGCTATGTTCCCGGCTCCCGACGACCTCTCGGAGCGACTCAGCATGGCACGCGCGTTCATCGGAAGCACGGAATGCCGGGTACACGTGGACAAGGATCTCGGCGACACCTGGGCGGTGACGGTCTACCCGCCCCCGACGCAGGCCGGTCCGGCCGCCCCACTGGTGGTGAAGCTCCAGGGCACGGACAAGGAGAAGGCCACCAAGGGCGCGCTGGAGATCCTCCAGGGCGCCGGCAAGATCGACAAGTACGAGCTGTAGGCCGGGGCCTTCACGGGCCCTCGGTCCGCAGGACGGAGCCCGCCGGCAGCGCCGCCAGCAGCGCGCGCAGGGCCGCCTCCACCCGGGCCGCGTCCTTCGCCTCCAGCGTGACCTTCACCCGGTGGTCGGCCCCGGCGTCGAAGCGCGGGTAGCTGCCGATCTCGACCGCCGGGTGCGCCGCCGCCACCGCGTCGAGCGCGGGCGCGATCTCGCCCTCGCCCGCCGACAGGTACACGCAGGCGAGGCGGAACGGCGGCGCCTGGAGCAGGTGCGCGATGCGCTCGAACTGGTGCCGGTAGAACTGCGGCACGCCCGGCAGCATCACCACGTTCTCGAGCGCGAGCGTCGGGTAGCCCTCGTCCCCGAGCAGCCGCGTCCCCTCGGGCACGTCGGCCATGCGCAGCGCCGCCTCGGGCGGCTCGGCGCCCGGGTGGCCGCGCCGGTGCAGCGCGCGGATGGTCTCGACCAGCGCCGGCGAGCGGTGCATGGGCCTGCCGAGCGCCTCCGCCACCGCGCGGACGGTGATGTCGTCGTGCGTCGGCCCCACCCCACCCGAGGTGAACACCCAGTCCACCTGCCGGCACAGGGCCAGGACCGCGGCGGAGACCTCGTCCACCCGGTCGCGCACGGTCCGGATGGTGACCAGCTCCACGCCCAGCTCCCGGAGCCGGCGCGCGGTGAACGGCCCGTTCTCGTCCTGGACCTTGGCGGAGAGGACCTCGTTGCCGACGACGACGAGGGCGGCGGTGGGCGTGCGGGGCATCGCCCCCTCCCGTAACCCGTCCCGCGCGCGGACGCCAGCCGGCTACAGGGTCGAGACGGCCGCCCACACCGCGGCGGCCACGGCCTCCACCGGGCGCTCACCGTCGATCTCGATCACGCTCTCGCCCGCCTGGCGCAACAGCGCGATGGCGCGATCGTACTCGGCGGCCACCTTCCGCTGGAACGCGCCCACCTCGTAGATCTCGCGGTCGAGCGACGCGGCGCGCCGGCGCCGCAGCGCGACCTCGGGCCGCACCCGGAGGAACAGCGTCGCGTCCGGCGGGCCCGCCGCCCCGTTCACCTGGCGGACCCACTCCATCTCCCCGAGCGCCGCGCCCTGGTAGGCGAGCGACGACAGCGTGTAGCGGTCGGAGACGACGTCGATCCCCGCGGCCAGCTTCGGGTCGATCTCGACGGCCCGGTGATCGCGGCGATCCGCCGCGAACAGCAGCGCGAGCGCGTGCGGGTCGAAGTCCGCGCCCGCGACGCCGGTCACGCGGCGCGTCAGCACCTGGCGAACGAGCGCGCCCACCGGCCCCCCGGACGGCTCGGCGGTGACGTGGGCGGTGCGGCCGTCCGCGCGGAGCCGCTCGCCGAGCAGCCGCGCCTGCGTGGTGGTCCCGGCGCCGTCGAGCCCCTCGAGGACGACGAAGCGGCCGCGAGCGGCCGGACGTCCGCGTCCGCCGCCCCCCGCCGCGCTCACGGATCCAGCCTCAGCGTCTCGCGCAGCGCGCGGAACCGCGCGTACAGCGCGTCCTCCTCGCGCATGAGGCGGCGAGCGCGCAGGAAGGAGCGGACGGCGAGCACGAGCAGCACCACCGCCGCCGCGACCGCGAGGTACAGGAACACCGGCGGGCCCTTCGCCACCTTGCGGACCATGCCGGGCTTGAGCTTGCCCCAGCGATCCCAGGCGAGCGCGATGGACGCGCCCACGCCGATGAGCCCGGCGAAGATCTCGTAGGCCCCGCGCCGGGCCACGTCGATGGAGCGGCGCACCTCGAGTCGCTTCGCGAGCGCGTCGTGCTCGGCGCGGAGCGCGCCGGTCTCGGCGCCGGGATGGGTGGGCGTGGGGGTGCTCATGGGCCGCGTTCTACCCTCGCCCGAAGCGGCCGGCAATCGCGTCCTGGACCGCGCCGAGCGTGGCGGGGAGCTGGACGGCCGGATTGCGCAGCCCGGCGCGGATCCCGGGCAAGGTCTGGTCGTGGTAGCCGACCTTGAAGTCCGAGAACTTGAGGCCGTGCGCGGTGGAGATCACCACCACCCGCTCGCCCCGCTTCACCACCCCGCGCGCGGCGAGCTTCTCGAGCGCGGCGAGCGCCACGCCGGTGTGCGGACAGGTGAACATGCCGGCCCGGTCCGCGCGCGCGGCCGCGTCGGCGAGCTCCTGCTCGCTGGCCTGCTCGACCACGCCGTCGAGCGCCTCCAGCGCGCGCAGCGCGCGGCGCGCCGACACCGGGGCGCCGATCTGGATGGCGGAGGCGAGCGTCTTCCGGGCGGCGAGCGGCGCGACCTCGACCGCGGCGGTGGGCTTCACCCCGGCGCCGGTGGTGGCCCGCCAGAGCGGGTTCGCGTGCTCCGCCTGCGCGACCACCAGGCGCGGGAGCCGGTCCACCACGCCCAGCTCCTTCATGAGCAGGAAGCCCTTCCCGACCGCGCTCGCGTTCCCCAGGTTGCCGCCCGGGATCACGATCCAGTCCGGCGAGGTCCAGCCGAGCTGCTGCGCGATCTCGATGGAGGCGGTCTTCTGCCCCTCGATGCGCAGCGAGTTCATCGAGTTCGCGAGGTAGATGTCCTTGGTGCGGCTGAGCTGCTTCACCACCTGCATGCAGCCGTCGAAGTCGGTGTCGAGCTCGAGCACCAGCGCGCCGTTCGAGATGGGCTGGACGAGCTGCGCGGTGGAGATCTTGCCGCGCGGCAGCAGCACCACGCTGGGGATGCCGGCGGCGGCGCAGTAGGCGGAGAGCGCGGCCGAGGTGTCGCCGGTGGAGGCGCAGGCGACCGCGCGCACGGCGGCGCCGCGGGCCCGCATCTCCTTCACCGCGGAGACGAGCACGGTCATGCCCAGGTCCTTGAACGACCCGGTGTGCGTGACCCCGCACTCCTTCAGCCACACGTCGTCGAGGCCGAGTTCGCGGGCGTAGCGATCGATGCGGAGCAGCGGGCTGCCGCCCTCGAACATCGAGACGACGTTGGCGTCGGCGATGCCGGGGTAGACCCACTCCTTCTTGCCCCATACCCCCGAGCCGTACGGCCAGGCGCCCAGCTTGAAGCGCCCGTCGAACAGCGCCTTCCACTCGGCGGCGCTCCGGGTCGCGAGCGCGGCGCGGTCGTGCTCGACCTCGAGCAGCCCGCCGCAGCGCGGGCACTCGTAGACCACCTCGGTGAGCTCGGCGCGGAAGTCGCAACCGTCCGCGCAGCGGAACCAGGACGAGAACGCGGGCGCGGCCATCGCTACCGCCCGCCCGGGCCCTTCTTGAGGAACTTCTCGATCCGCTCGGCGGCGAGCTGCACGCGCGGCTCGTCCACGATGAGCGCGATGCGGACGCTGCCCTCGCCGGTCGGCCCGAAGCCGATGCCCGGGGCGACCGCGACGCCGGCCTCGTCGATGAGCCGCTTGCAGAACTCCAGCGAGCCGAGCTGGCGGAACGGCTCGGGGATGGGCGCCCACGCGAACATCGAGGCGGCCGGCGCCGGCACCTGCCACCCGGCCGCGCCGAAGTGGCGGACGAGCGCGTCGCGGCGGACCCGGTACTTCTCGCGGATCTTCACCACCTCGTCGTCGCACTCGTCGAGCGCGGTGATCGCGGCGGCCTGCACGGCGCCGAACAGGCCGTAGTCGAGGTAGCTCTTCACCCGCGCCGCCGCGGCCACCAGCGCCGGGTTGCCCGCGCAGAAGCCCACGCGCCAGCCCGGCATGTTGTAGCTCTTCGACAGCGACATGAACTCGAGGGTGCGGTCGCGCGCGCCCGGCACGGCCAGCATCGACGGCGCCTTCGGGCCGTCGAAGACGATGTCGCAGTAGGCCAGGTCGGACACGATGAACATGTCCCGCGCCTCGGCGAACCGGACGATCTTCTCGAACAGCTCCTGGGTGGCCACCGCCGCGGTCGGGTTCGCGGGGAAGTTCACCACCAGGCCCTTCGGCCGCTTCTCGGCGCGCTCCGCCGCGGCCACCAGCGACTCGAAGAAGTCCACGCCCGGGCCGACCGCCACCGGCAAGGACTCGGCGCCCGCCAGCACCGCGCCGAACGCGTGGATGGGATAGGTCGGCGCGGGCGCGAGGACCGTGTCGCCCTCGGCGAGCATGGCGATGAGGGCGTGCCCGATGCCCTCCTTCGAGCCGATGGTGACGAGCACCTCGCGCTCGGGATCGACCTCGACGCCCTGGCGCCGCTTCCACCAGCGCGACACCGCCGCGCGCAGCTCCGGCTGGCCGCGCGGGTTCAGGTACCGGTGCAGCTTCGGGTCCCCCACGGCGCTGCGCAGCCGCTCCACGATCCGGTCCGGCGTGGCGCCGTCCGGGTTGCCCATGGAGAAGTCCACCACGTCCACCCCGCGCGCGATGGCCTCGTCGCGCAGGCGATCGGTGACGGTGAAGACGTACGGCGGCAGGCGCTTGACGCGCGCAAAGGCCTCGGGGTCGTTGAAGGTCTTCATGGCGGGACCCGCCAATTTGCCGGGACGCGCGCCGAATGGCAAGCGCCGAGCTACCCCGCCGTGACGGGCGCGCGTGCCCCGCAAGCGGGACATGGCCCGGAGACCACCCACGCGCCGCAGCCGCAGCGCCAGCCCGCGGGACCGGCCTCGGCGGGCGTGGCGCCGGCGAGCGGCAGGCGCATCCCGCACCGGCCGCAGAGCCGCTCCCCGGGCATCGCCGGCGTCCGGCAGTAGCGGCAGGTCACGAACACCGGCAGCGGCGTGCGCTCCGTGGCGGGGAGCTCCACCCCGGTCCGCTCCACGTCCGGCGTCGGGGCCACGTCCACCTCGACCGGCGCGGCGAGCGTCGGCTCCAGCGCCTCCGCCAGCCCGTCCGGCGGGGCCGGCTCGAACGCAGCCTCGCCCACCCGCGTCGGCTCCAGCCCGGGCACGGCCTCGCCCGGCGCCTGCACGGCCGCGAACCGCGTCGGCTCGAGCCCGTCGATCGGGGACACCTCGTCGCCCGGCACGCCGTGGAGAGCGAGGCGCTTGCCGCAGACCTCGCACTCGGAGCCGAGCGCCTGGGGGTGGTCGCACACGGGGCAGACGATCATGCGCGGGGATCATACCGCAGGCGGGAGGTGCGTGAGCGGGACGAAGCGGACGGGGAGGACGTCCTCGCTCTCCTCGATCCCGTCCGCGCCGCGCTCGACCACGCGGAGCACCTGCTCCGACTCCGCCTCACCCACCGGCAGCACCATCCGTCCGCCCGGCGCGAGCTGCGCCCGGAGCGCCGGCGGGACGCGCGGCGCGGCGGCGGTGACGAGGATGCGCTCGAACGGCGCCGCCTCCGGCCACCCCAGCGCGCCGTCGCCCTCGCGCAGGTGGACGTTCGCGAGGCCGAGCTCCTCGAGCAGCAGCGCACGCGCCCGCGCCGCCAGCCCGGGGACGATCTCGACCGACCACACCTCGCCGGCGAGCCGCGCCAGCAGCGCGGTCTGGTAACCGGAGCCGGTGCCGACCTCCAGCACGCGCTCGCCGCCCTCGAGCTCGAGCGCCTCGGTCATGAACGCCACCACGTACGGCTGCGAGATGGTCTGGCCGAAGCCGATGGGGAGCGGCCGATCGGCGTAGGCCTCGGCCGAGAGGTCGCGGGACACGAAGCGCGCGCGGTCGAGCGCCGCGATCGCGTCGAGGACGCGCCGGTCGCGGATGCCCATGTGGCCGAGCCAGGCGGCGAGCTCCGTGCTCACGCCCGATGCTAGGCACTCCCGCGCCGCGCCCGCGAGGTGGCGCGCCGCCGCCGTCCGCCGGGGCGAGCCCGCCGGGGGCGGCCGCGGCGCTAGCCCACCTGCGCCAGCGAGAGCCGCCCGGCCCAGCGGCCGGCGAGCGCCTCGCGCGCCGCGGCGTGCTCGGGGCGGGCCAGGTCGCCGTCGCGCTCCACCAGGCCGAACGCCTCCTCCCGCGCCTCCTCCAGGATGGCCTCGTCGCGGTAGAGGTCGGCGACGTCGAGCAGCTTCTGCCCGGACTGCCGGGTCCCGAGCAGCTCGCCGGGGCCGCGGATGCGCAGGTCCACCCGCGCGATCTCGAACCCGTCCTGCGTCTCCTCCATGGCCCGCAGCCGCTCGCGCGCGTCGTCGCCGGCCCGGCGGAAGTGCGCGAGCAGCAGGCAGTGGCTCTTCGCCGCGCCGCGCCCCACCCGCCCCCGGAGCTGGTGCAGCTGCGAGAGGCCGAAGCGCTCGGCGTGCTCGACGATCATGACGCTCGCGTTGGGCACGTCCACGCCCACCTCGATGACGGTGGTCGCGACCAGCACGTGGACCTCGCCGGCGCGGAAGCGGTCCATGACCCGCTGCTTCTCCTCAGGCTTCATCCGCCCGTGCAGCAGCCCGATCTCGTGGCCGGGGAACACCTTCCCCAGGTCGGCCGCGCCGGTGGTGGCGTCGGCGAGGTCGGTCTTCTCCGACTCCTCCACCAGCGGGTACACCACGTACACCTGCCGGCCCGCCTCGAGCTCGCCGCGCGCGAGCGCGTAGGCCGCCTTGCGCTGCGAGTCGCCGAACAGCCGCGTGGTCACCGGGGTGCGGCCCGGCGGCAGCTCGGAGATCTTGGACTGGTCGAGGTCGCCGTAGAACGCGAGCGCCAGGGTGCGGGGGATGGGCGTCGCGGTCATGACCAGCACGTCCGGGCGGCGCCCCTTGGAGATGAGCGAGGCCCGCTGCATCACGCCGAAGCGGTGCTGCTCGTCCACCACCACCAGGCCGAGCCGCTCGAACCCGACCGCCTGCTCCAGCAGCGCGTGCGTCCCCACCGCGATGCGCGCCCTGCCCTCCGCCACCGCCGCCCGCGCCTCGCGCTGCCCCTTGCCGCGCGCGCTCGCGCCCACCAGCGCCACCTCGACCCCGCGCCCCTCCAGCCAGCGCGACAGCGTGCGCGCGTGCTGCTCGGCCAGGATCTCGGTCGGCACCATGAGCGCCGCCTGCCAGCCGGACTGGACCGCCAGCATCATCGCGGCGAACGCGACCGCGGTCTTGCCGCTGCCGACGTCGCCCTGCAGCAGCCGGTTCATGGGCTCGGCGTCGGCCATGTCCCGGGCGATCTCGGCGAGCGCGCGCTCCTGCGCGCCGGTGAGCCGGAAGGGCAGCGGCTCGACCGCGCGGGCCAGCGCCGCCGGCGAGGCGTCGAACGCGATCCCCGCCTCGGCCCGGACCCCGCGCCGCCGCATGGCGAGCGCGAGCTGCAGGAAGAACAGCTCCTCGAACACGAGCCGCCGGAAGGCCGGCGTCACCCGCTCTGCCGCGTGGAGCGGGTCGGTGCCGGCCGGCGGGAAGTGGGCCTCGCGCAGCGCCTCGGCGCGGCCGACCAGGCCGCGGCGGGCGCGGATCTCCGCGGGCACGTCGTCCACCGCCGCGGGCACGAGCTCGTCCACCAGGCGCTTCATCAGCTTGCGCAGCGCCGGGTGCTGGTAGTCGGCCGGGCCCGGGTAGACGGGCACGATGCGCCCGAAGTTGGCGGAGTCGCCGGCCTGGACCTTCTCCACCTCCGGCTGGCTCATCTGGCGCCGCGCGCCGAAGCCCTCGGTGACCTTGCCCGAGCAGAGCAGCGACTCGCCCGCCGCGAACTGCTTCAGGCGCCACGGCGGCGGGTTGAAGAACACGAGCTCCAGCGCGGAGCCGCCCTCCTGCACGCCGACCTTGAGGAGGGGCTTCCCGCTGCGCATGCGCTGGACGCGCACGTGGCTCACGGTCCCGAGCACGGCCGCCTCGTCCCCCACCCGCAGCTCGGAGATGCGGCGCAGCGCGGTGCGGTCCTGGTACGCGCGCGGCCACAGCTCCAGCGCCGCCTCCACCGTCTCGCGCCCGCGCTCCTCCAGCAGCGCCCGCGGCGCCGGGTGGACCCGCGGCAGGTCGGCGAGGCGCGTGGCGAGGCGGCGGCGGCGGGCGGCGCGCTCCTCCGGCGTGCGCGCCTCGGGGAGCGCGTGCCAGGGCGGATCCGGCGCGAGCGGGACGCGCGGGGCGGGCGCGTCCACCGGCGGCGGGGCGCTCGCGGCGGGCGGCGGCGCGGCTTGCCGTCCCGGGCGCGCGACGGATCCCTGCGCCGCGCGCGGGCGGGGCGGCGCCGCGCGCGGCTGGGGCGGCGCCGGAGACGCCGCCTGCGCGGCGGGCGGGGGCGTGCCGCCGGGGCGCGCCTCGGCCTCGACGCGCGCGGCCCGCGCCAGCGCGCGCAGCTCCTCGGGAACCGGGATGAGCGCCGCGACATCGGCGGCGATGCGCGCCAGCGCCTTGCGCCGCGCGGCGAGCGGGAGCGCGTCGAAGCCCTCCGCCTCCAGCTCCAGCCGGCGCAGTGCGGGCGAGTCGCCGGCCCCGGCCGCGCGGGCGCGCGCGACCGCGCCGCGCACCGTCTCGCCGAAGCCGGTGAGCCGGGGCGCGCCGGCGAAGCCGTCCTTCACCGCGAAGCGGAGCGGCGGCAGCAGCGCCTCGAGCGCGCGCGCGGCGGCGGCGCCGGGGAGGTCTCCCTCCTGGCGCGGATCCGCCGGGCCGCCCTGCTTGCGCTCCACGGCGGCGAGGCTACCAGCCGGGTCCGACTACTCGGACTCCGTCGGCAGCTCCTCCTCCACGAACGCGACCGACTGGATCTCGTACTCCTTCTCGCCGCCGGGCGAGCGCACCACCACCGTGTCGCCCTCGCTGCGCCCGATGAGCGCGCGCGCGATCGGGCTCGTGACCGAGATCTTGCCCTGCTTCAGGTCGGCCTCCAGCTCGCCCACGATGCGGTACGTCACCTGGTCGCCGGACTCGGCGTCCTCGAGCGAGACGGTCGCGCCGAACACCACGCGGTCGCCGGCGTGCTTGGTCACGTCGATGACCTCGGCGCTGGCGATCCAGTGCTCCACCTGCGCGATCCGGCCCTCGATGTGGCTCTGCTTCTCCTTGGCCGCGTGGTACTCGGCGTTCTCGGAGAGATCCCCGTGCGCGCGCGCCTCCGCGATCTCCTTCACGATCTTGGGACGCTCGACGCTCTTGAGCCGCCTCAGCTCATCCTTCAGCCGGACGAGGCCGCCCTTGGTCATGGGGACGCGTTGCATCGTTTCACCTTCCCGAAAAACGAGGACGGCCGACCCCGGGGATGCCCGGAGCGGCCGCGTTCCTCTTCCTTCACTAGAGCGCCTCGGAGGCGCTGTCAACGTCCCATCGGCCGGGCCCGGCCTCGCCGTCAGCCCCCGTGGTACTCCTGGATGGTGCGCACCGAGGGCGCGCCGCCCCGCGCGGCCTCCATCGCGCCGACCGCCGCGCGCGCGCCGGTGAGCGTGGTGAAGTACGGCAGCCCCTTCATCAGCGTCTCGCGGCGGATCGAGTAGCTGTCCGCGATCTCCTGCTTGCCGGCGGTGGTGTTCACCACGAAGTGCACGTCGCCGTCGATGATGCGGTCCACGATCGACGGCCGGCCCTCGTTCACCTTGCGCACGCGGGTGGTCTCGATGCCGTGCCCGGCCAGGAACGCCGCCGTGCCGGTGGTCGCGAGCACCTCGAACCCGAGCTTCGCGAGGCGCCGCACGATGTCCACCACCGCGGGCTTGTCCGCGTCGCGCACCGACACGAACGCGCGGCGCCCCTCCCCGGCGACCGGCAGCGCGTTGCCCGCGGCCGCCTGCGCCTTGAAGAACGCGCGGTAGAAGTCGTCGGAGACGCCCATCACCTCGCCGGTGGACTTCATCTCCGGGCCGAGGACCGTGTCCACCCCGCGGAAGCGCGCGAACGGGAACACCGCCTCTTTCACCGAGGTGTGCCGCGGCCGCCGCGGGCCCGCCACGCCCGCCTCCGCCAGCGTCTTGCCCACCATGCAGAGCGCGCCCGCCTTCGCGAGCGGCAGGCCGGTGGCCTTGCCCACGAACGGCACGGTGCGGCTCGCGCGCGGGTTCACCTCGAGGACGTAGATGTCGTCGCCCTGGATGGCGAACTGCACGTTCATGAGGCCGATGACGCCCAGCTCGCGCGCCATGGCCACCGACTGGCGCTCGATCTCGGCGACGTGCTCGGGGCGCAGGCTGTACGGCGGGAGCGCGCAGGCCGAGTCGCCGGAGTGGATGCCGGCCTCCTCGATGTGCTCCATCACCCCGCCCACGGTGACGTCGCGGCCGTCCGAGACCACGTCCACGTCCACCTCGGCCGCGTCCTTGAGGAAGCGGTCGATGAGCACCGGGCGCTCGTTGGAGGCCTGCACCGCCTCGCGCAGGTAGGTCTCGAGGTCGCGGTCGTCGTAGACGACCTCCATGGCGCGGCCGCCCAGCACGTAGGACGGGCGGACCATGGCCGGGTAGCCGATGCGGTGCGCCACCGCGAACGCCTCGTCGGCGCTGCGGGCCACCCCGTTGCGCGGCTGGCGCAGCCCGAGCTTCTCGATGAGCGCGGCGAAGCGCTCGCGGTCCTCGGCGCGGTCGATGGCGTCGGGGGCGGTGCCGAAGATGGGCACGCCGAGCGCGTGCAGCGGCACCGCCAGCTTGAGCGGCGTCTGGCCGCCGTACTGGACGATGAGCCCCTTCGGCTTCTCCACGTGCACGATCTCGAGCACGTCCTCGAGCGTGAGCGGCTCGAAGTAGAGGCGATCGGAGGTGTCGTAGTCGGTGGAGACCGTCTCCGGGTTGCAGTTGACCATGATGGTCTCGAACCCGGCCTTCGACAGCGCGAACGACGCGTGCACGCAGCAGTAGTCGAACTCGATGCCCTGCCCGATGCGGTTCGGCCCGCCGCCCAGGATCATCACCTTGGGACGGTCGGTCGGCGCCGCCTCGCACTCCTCCTCGTACGTGGAGTAGAGGTAGGGCGTGTAGGCCTCGAACTCGGCCGCGCAGGTGTCCACCCGCTTGAACACCGGGCGGACGCCGAGCGCGTGGCGCGCGTCGCGGACCTCCGCCTCCTTGCGGCCGGCGAGCTGCGCGATGCGCCGGTCCGAGAACCCCATCCGCTTCACCGCGCGGAACGCGTCGGCGCTGGCGGGGACGCCCCGGGCCAGCGTCCGCTCGGTGGCGACGATCTCCTCCACCTCGCGCAGGAACCACGGATCGACGTGCGTGATCGCGTGCACCTCGTCCACGCCCAGCCCGGCGCGGAAGCACTCCGCCAGCCAGAACAGCCGGTGCGCGCGCGGCACGCGCGCCTCGGCGCGGACGCGCTCCAGCTCGTCGGGCGCGTAGGCGTCGCCCGGCACCTTGCCGAGCGGCGACTCCAGGCCGCAGCGGTCGATCTCCAGGCCGCGGATGGCCTTCTGCAGCGACTCCTGGAACGTCCGGCCGATGGCCATGACCTCGCCCACCGACTTCATCTGCGTGGTCAGGGTGTCGTCGGCGCCGCGGAACTTCTCGAACGCGAAGCGCGGCACCTTCGTGACCACGTAGTCGATGGTCGGCTCGAAGGAGGCCGGCGTGTAGCGGGTGATGTCGTTCTTGATCTCGTCGAGCGTGTAGCCCACCGCGAGCTTCGCCGCGATCTTGGCGATGGGGAAGCCGGTGGCCTTGGACGCGAGCGCGGACGACCGCGACACGCGCGGGTTCATCTCGATGACCACCATGCGGCCGGTCTTCGGGTGGACGCCGAACTGGATGTTCGACCCGCCGGTCTCGACCCCGATCTCGCGGATGATGCGCAGGCCCGCCTCGCGCATCCGCTGGTACTCCTTGTCGGTGAGCGTCTGGGCCGGCGCGACCGTGATCGAGTCGCCGGTGTGCACGCCCATCGGGTCGAAGTTCTCGATCGAGCAGATGATGACGACGTTGTCCTTCCGGTCGCGCATCACCTCGAGCTCGTACTCCTTCCACCCGATGATCGACTCCTCGCACAGGATCGTGTGCGTCGGGGAGAGCGTGAGCGCGCGCCGCGCCAGCGGCTCGAACTCCTCGAGGTTGTAGGCGACGCCGCCGCCCTCCCCGCCCATGGTGAAGCTCGGGCGGATGATGATGGGGAAGCCGATGTCGCGGGCGATGGCCCGCGCCTCCTCCCAGCTCGTGGCGTAGCCGCTCTTGGGCAGCTCCACCCCGACGCGCTCCATCGCCTCCTTGAACAGGAGCCGGTCCTCGGCCTTCTCGATGGCCTCGAGCGAGGCGCCGATGAGCTCGACCCCGTGCCGCGCCAGCGCGCCGTTGCGGGCCAGCGCCACCGCCAGGTTGAGCGCCGTCTGGCCGCCCAGCGTGGGGAGCAGCACGTCCGGCTTCTCGCGCGCCAGGATCAGCTCGGCGGTCTCCGGCGTGATGGGCTCGACGTAGGTGCGGTCGGCGAACCCCGGGTCGGTCATGATGGTGGCCGGGTTGGAGTTGAGGAGCACGACCTCGTACCCCTCCTCCTTCAAGGCCTTGCACGCCTGGGTGCCCGAGTAGTCGAACTCGCAGGCCTGGCCGATGACGATCGGCCCGGAGCCCACGATCATGATCTTCTTGATGTCCGTACGGCGCGCCATGGGACGCGGAACCTAGCACACACCGCGCCGCCGATGGGACCCCGCCGCGCGCCCGCGCCGCACCCGCCCGGCCGCCCGCCAGGAAGGCCAGCTAGGCCCCGTGGGCCGCCTTCTCGCGGGCGGCGCGGGCCGCCTCCAGCAGCTTGCGGAGGCGCGGGAAGCGCTCCGCCATCGCGGCCACCATGGGCGCCGGGAACGCGACCGCCGTCACCGCGGTGCGCGCCACCAGGGCGGCGGGCCGGGCGCCCCCGAGCACCCGCCCCTCGCCGAAGCAGGCGCCCCGCTCCAGCTGGCCAAGGGCCTCGCCGCCGGCGAGCACCTCCGCCCGGCCGTCCATCATCAGATAGAAGCCGTCGTCGCCCTCGGCGGAGACCGTCTCGCCTGCCGCGGCGTCCACCGCGCGGGCGAGCTGGACGAGATCCCGGAGCGCGTCCGGGTCGAGCGACCGGAACAGCAGGCTCGACTCCACGAAGGCGGTGGTCGCGAGGTCTCCCCACACCTCCCGAGGCGCGTCCATGGCCGGCAGGCTAGCACACGCCCCCTCGTTCGGCGGGTCCGGATTCCTGCCATCCCCCCCCGAAAGCGCGACGCCCCGCACGGCCCGGAGGCCGGCGGGGCGCCCGTTGTGTGTCCGGAGCTACTTCAGGCTCTTCGCCATCTCCGCGATGCGGTCGCAGCCCTTGTCGATCTGCTCCATGGAGGTCGCGAACGACAGGCGCATGTAGCCGGGCGCGCCGAAGGCGGAGCCCGGGACCGCGGCCACCAGGTGCTTCTCGAGGAGCAGGTCGATGAGCTTGTCGTCGGTGCCGAGCGGCGCGCTCGCGCCGGGGGCGGTCCGCTTCAGCAGCTCGCCGACGTAGGGGAACGCGTAGAACGAGCCGCCCGGGTCGAAGCAGCGGACGCCGTCGATGGCGTTCAGGCGGCCGACGATGTGCTTGCGCCGCTCGTCGAACGTCCTGCGCATCTTCTCGACCTCGTCGCCCACCCCGGGGGCCGTCAGCGCGCCGAGCGCCGCCTTCTGCGAGATCGAGGCGGGGTTGGAGGTCGAGTTGTCCTGGAGCTTCTGCATGGCCGAGATGAGCGCCTGCGGGCCGGCGGTCCAGCCGATGCGCCACCCGGTCATGGAGAACGTCTTGGAGGCGCCGTTCACCAGCGCCACCTGGCCCTGCAGCGACGGGTCGAGGTCGAGGACGTTCTCGAACTTCCCGCGGTAGACGAGCTTGTCGTAGATGTCGTCGGAGACGATGAGCGTCTCGGTGCCCTTCACGCAGGAGATCACCGTCTCGAGCGTGCGGCGGGAGAGCATCGCGCCGGTCGGGTTGGACGGGCTGTTCACGATCACGGCCCGGGTCTTCGGCCCGATCGCCTTGCGGATCTGCTCCGGGGAGGGATCGAAGCCGGTGTCCATGCTGGTCTCGACCAGCACCGGGACGCCGCCCGCCACCCGCACCATGTCCGCGTAGGAGACCCAGTACGGCGTGAAGATGACGACCTCGTCCCCGTCGTTCAGCAGCGCCTGGAACAGGTTGTAGAGCGCGTGCTTGCCGCCGCAGGAGACCAGCACCTCGCTCGCCTTGTACGAGACCCGGTGCTCCTGCTGGATGCGGGCCGCGATCGCCTCGCGCAGCTCGACGATGCCGTTCGTGGGCGTGTACTTCGTGAAGCCGGCGTCGATCGCCTTCTTCGCCGCGTCCTTGATCATCGACGGCGTGTCGAAGTCCGGCTCGCCGGCGCCGAACCCCACCACGTCGATGCCCTTCGACTTCATCTCCCGCGCCTTCGCGGTGATGGCCAGGGTGGGCGACGGCTTGACCACGTCCAGCCGCTTCGCGAGCTTCATGGTTCCGTTCCCTCGGAGA